>NZ_VFUX01000004.1:0-209382 GCF_006441275.1 Mesorhizobium sp. B2-4-17
GCACGGTTGGTGGAAGGCGAAGAGGGAGCGGCGTGGCGTGGCAAGCCGTCCGCCCCCTCTGCTGGGTTTTTCAGCGATCGTCTGTCGAAGGCGCGGCACTGACGACCGCCCGCGCGTCGGCTCCGGGGTCAAGGCACGGGTTTGCCAGCCTATCGGCCACGGTCTTTCTTCCCCGGCCTTCCCTCAAAGCGTCGTTTGGCGCTGATGATGATTTTAATCGCTTCGTCTCGGGTTAGACCGCATTTGCGAGCATAGAAGTCTGCTTCGATCACGAGTTGGCGATTTTCCTCGCTGTCGATATCAGCCTTCACGTGCTTGGCTTTCTTGCCCATTCCCTAACTCTAACAGATTCGGCTTACAGCGCGACTGGTAGTTCTCGACGCCCTACCGTTGAAAACCTTAGCTCTCAACCTTACTTCATTCCGGGTTCTTGAGAGGGGTAAGCATCATGTTGGGTAGCATTCTGCAGACTGTTTCGGTGATCATCGCCGCATTCTCGGTCGTTTTGGGCATAGGTGCTTGGCGGCGGACAATGAAAGGCCAACGCCAATTTGACTTGGCCGAACAAGCCGTCGAGGGATTTGCCGAGGCGCGGTCTGCCTTCACATATATCCGGTCACCCGCAGGCTTCGGCGGTGAAGGCTCCTCGCGATCGCGCGCGAGCAATGAAACCGAGGCGCAAAGCCAGCTCCTAGACCAAGCGTTTGTCGCCATCGAGAGATACAACAAAAGAACGGACGTTTTTTCGAAGCTAATGGCGATCAGGTACCGATTCGAGCTTCACTTCGGGAAGGAAGCGGCAGCACCTTTTTCTGAACTCAAAAATATTGTCGATGAAATCATAATTGCGTCGAGGACTCTGGCGCGGGTTTGGCCCCAGCAAGGCAAACCGATGACGGAGAGCCAATTCGCAAAGCACCTTGAGCAGATGCACAAGGCGGAAAGCGTATTTTGGGAGGGCTTCGAGGAGCCCGATATAATTTCGGCACGCATCGACAAAATGAACAGTGACATCAACGATACATGCAGGCAGATCATAAATCCGCGACGCAATCTCTGTTCGGTTCTTACCGCCTGGTACTCGGAGGGTTTGAGTTTCCTTAGCTGCGGTAAACACTGACCGTTCGCGCCGCCCGCACACTTGGGGCGACGCGCACTCTTATCGCGCTACAGGCGACGGCTTTGGCCGCCTTTCCGTGAAGGTTAGTGAACCGAGACGTTCAAATTCACGTCTTCGACACCATGCCGGCGTTTCCATGCTCTGAACTCACGGCTCATACGCCGTAGCCGGCGCTCGTGATGCGATGCTTTCTCACCGTCATAGAGATCCAGACCGGGGACGAAAAGCACTTCCCCTGTGTCCAAATCAACCCGGGCGACACGACCGTCGCACCCTGGAAGTCGATCCACCACTCTCATCTGGTGCTCTCTATGAGAGCCATCGTCGTAATCGAATACGAGGGTGGTGGACTGGTCCAGCGCCTCCGCCGGAACGGTGAGTTCAAGTGTTTGCTCTTTCATGAGCTTGGTTCTCCGTGGTGCGTCTGGAACGGAGTCCGCAACACGACGCACCGCAGCGGACTTGCAGGCCTTTTGGCACCTGCGCTTCCGCCCCAGAACTGAAAAACTGGAGAACGAGCCGAGTAAGCTCACTTGGCATCAAACTGATAACCGGTCACGGAGTCAACCGCCGATTTTCCTTATTTGGCCCCAAACCCAAATAAGGTTCTGCGAGCGAATCCAGTGCAAGCGATTCTGTTTGCAGGGAATTTTTGGTGCCGCTTAGGTGACTCGAACACCTGACCCCATCATTACGAATGATGTGCTCTACCAACTGAGCTAAAGCGGCCCGGGAGGCCAAGGCCTCCAAGATGGGCTGGGTGATAGCCTCAACCGGCTGCGAATTCAAGATGCGACTTGGCAATTCTGCACGGGCTTCCGCCAGGATCGAAAGCCGGCCTTGGATCGGTCTTGCGGCACGGTTTGCCCGTCCTTGCGCGAGAAAATCGCCGGCAGGGCCCGATTTTGTTTGCCGGAACATCGCCAAGATGGACTTTGGATAGGCTGTCGAGGCAGAATGCGGCCGTCCGCCCGTTGATTGATTGGTCGCCTGCGGCTAACCATCACGCAGGATTGGACAATTTGCAGAGGGATCTCGCTTGGACGCGATCGAAAAAGCGATCCGGAACGCCTTGGAGAAGGGCAACGCCGAAGACCGCGCGTTCCGCGAGAGGGTCTACCGGTCGGCCTTTGCCGCGCTCGACCGCGCGCTCCAGGCCAATCCCGGCGTGACCGTGGAAGCCGCCATCAAGCGCCGCAAGGCGATCCAGGCGAAGATCACCGAAATCGAATCCGAATACCTGCCGGCGGTGCCGGACGTCGCCCCGCAGATCGACGCACCGGCGGCCGGGCCTGCGGCCGGCGTAGCACCGGCGGTCGAGACGGGACAGAAGGCGCCATCGCCCGCCGTCACCGTGGACGGGCCTGTGCACCCGGCATCCGACGCGGCGCGCTCGCGCGTGCTGCCGGTCGTTCCCGACATCATGCCGGATGCTATCGACATCGCAGCCTCCGCCGCGCCGGGAGCCGCGACCGAAGTGGCGCCGGACCGCGATGAAAGGCGCATTCGCGGACGACGCCTGCCGCTGACCGCGATCTTCTTCACGGTGACCCTGCTTGCGGCAATCGGCATCGGCCTGTTTTTCGCCATGCAGACCGGCGTGTTCAAGACGGCGGCGCAGCTCAATACAGCGCCGCCGGAGGCGCCGCCGACCGTCGAGGGCGACGATTTCACGCCGGCCGACGGCGCCAACGCGCCGGCAAAGCCGGGCGCGCCGGACCAGTCGCGTGACTGGATCGATGTGTTCTCACCGAACGACCCGACACATGTCGCCGCCCCCTCGGACGCCAAGGCAGAGGTTATGAAGGACGACACCGGCTCATTCCTGCGCATCCAGTCCGGCGCCTCTGGCTCGGCGATCGCCTTCGACGTCGGGCAGGGCGTGCTGGAGAGGCTCGCCGGCAAGCATGCCGTGTTCGACATCATCGCCCGTGCCGAGGACGGTAAGGACACGCAGATCTCCGTCGACTGCAATTTCGGCGAGCTCGGCGACTGCGGCCGCAAGCGCTACGCGGTCGGCCAGCAGCGCAACGAATATCTGTTCGACGTGCAGTTCCCCAACAAGCATCCGGGCTCGGCCGGAACCATCGCCGTCAATTCCGATTTCGACAAACAAGGCAAGGCGGTCAACATCTACGAGATCCGCGTGTCGATCGAACCGTAGTTGCGAGCAGTTAGAGCGGTTCAGCGTTTGATGGAATCGTTGACCCGCTCTAACTCGTTGCTTTGGGTAATTCCGGGTGGGAAGCGGCTGCACGCTGGAATTGCCCTAGCGGTCGAGCAGTGCCTGCAGCGTCTCGATGCGGTCGGCCTCGTTGGCCGGCTTGTCCCAGCGCAGCCGTGAGATGCGGGGAAAGCGCATGGCGACGCCCGATTTGTGCCGGGTCGAGCGGTTAAGCCCCTCGAACGCCACCTCCAGCACCAACCCATTGTCGCGGTCGGCCCGCACCGATCGCACCGGCCCAAAACGCTCGACCGTGTTGTCGCGGACATATTTGTCGATCTGCCTGAGTTCCTCGTCGGTGAAGCCGAAATAGGCCTTGCCGACCGGCACCAGTTCCTCCTCGCCCTCGGTTCCTGACCAGACGCCGAACGTGTAGTCCGAGTAGAAGCTCGACCGCTTGCCGTGGCCGCGCTGGGCATACATCAGCACGGCGTCGACCGTGTGCGGATCGCGCTTCCATTTAAACCACGGGCCTTTGGGCCGGCCGGCGACATAGGGCGAATCCCAGCGCTTCAGCATCACGCCCTCGATGATCGGATGCGGCGGCGCCCGGCGCAGATCCTCCAGCACCTGCCAATCCGTGAACTCGACGAAGGGCGACAGATCGAATCGGGCCGGATCGAGCGTTTTTACGAAAGCCTCAAGGCGGCCGCGCCGCTCGCGGAAGGGCAGTGCGCGCAAATCCTCGGCGCCGATCTGCAGCACGTCATAGCAGCGCATGAAGGCCGGATATTGCTGCTGCATCTTCGGTGTCACCGTCTTGCGGTTCAGCCGCTGCTGCAGGTCCGAGAAGGTCCCCGTCGCCTCTCGGGGATCGCCGACCAGCAATTCGCCGTCGAGCGCAGCGGAAAAATCCATGGCTTCGGCAAGATCGGGAAAAGCGCCGGAGACATCGTCGCCCGTACGCGAATAAAGCCGGCGGCTGCCGCCTTCCGCCACCGCCTGGACGCGGATGCCGTCCCATTTCCATTCGGCCGCATAATCGGCGGGGTCGAGCTTTTCGAGATCACCGTCCCCGACCGGGTTCGACAGCATGACCGGGCGGAACAGCGCCATCGCCGTGTTCCGCGGCTTGTCGGCCTTGCCCTCCAGCCAGGCGAACAGCGCTGTGTAGGGCGGCGACAGGCCGTGCCACAACTCCTCGATCTCGGCGACATCGACCTTGCCGAAATCCGCCAGCGCCTGTTTGGCGAGCCGCGCCGAAACGCCGATGCGCAGGCCTCCAGTGACCAGCTTGATGATGGCGAAGCGCGCCGAGATGCCGGCGCTGTCGAGCAGCCCCGCCAGGATCTTGGGTCCGTCGGACCGGCTCGCCGCCTGCAGTTTGGCCACGACCTCGCCGAGCGTCGGCTCGCGGTTCGGGATTTTGCCAGGGGCCTGCGGCCAGACCAGCGACACTGTCTCGGCGAGATCTCCGACATAGTCGTAGGAATAGCCGAACAGCACAGGGTCCATGCGTTCTGTGACCAGCATGCGCAGCATCGCCGGTTTAACCGCGGCGATGTTGAGATCGCCGGTGATGGCGGCCAGCGCCAGGCCGCGATCGGGATCCTCGACGCTGCGGAAATAGTCGGTGAGCAAAGTGAGCTTGCCGTTGCGCGACGGGGTCAGCACCAGGCGGTCGAGGAGTTCGGCGAAGCGGTTCATGCCGTCAATCGCCCTCGTCCTCATAGCCCACCAGATGCAGCGGCCGGGCGGCGATGCCTTCGAGTTCGCACCAGCGCACCAGCGCTTCCTCGCGGCCATGCGTGACCCAGACCTCGTCGGCGCCGGTCTCCTTGATGGTCGCGGTCAGCTCGTCCCAGTCGGCATGGTCCGATATGATCAGCGGCAGTTCGACGCCGCCTTGCTTGGCGCGCTGGCGGATGCGCATCCAGCCCGACGCGAAGCACGAGATCGGATCGGGGAAGCGCCGCGCCCAGCGGTCGGCGAAGGCCGCTGGCGGGCCGACCACGATGGCTCCGGCGAAGTCTTGCCTGCCGCCTTCCACCGTCGCCGGTTCCAGCGTTCCCAGGTCGATGCCCTGGCTCCGGTAGTAGTCGCTGAGCCTGGCCAGCGCGCCATGGATGTAGAGCGGCCTGTCGTAGCCGGCATCGCGCAACAGCCGCATCACGCGCTGCGCCTTGCCCAGCGCATAGGCGCCGACCAGATGCGAGCGTTCGGGAAACTGCGCCGCCGATTTCAAAAGGCGGGCGATCTCTTCGGTGTCGGGCGGATGGCGAAACACCGGCAGGCCGAAGGTCGCCTCGGTGATGAACACGTCGCAGCGGATCGGCTCGAACGGCGCGCAGGTCGCATCCTTCTGACGCTTGTAGTCGCCGGAAGCGACGATGCGCGTGCCCTGATGTTCTACGGAGATCTGCGCCGAGCCCAGCACATGGCCGGCCGGATGGAAGCTGACGCCGACGCCGTCGAGGATGATCGTCTCGCCGAGCGGTGCCACCTGGGTCGTTCCCGCAAAATCCTCGCCATAGCGCAGGCCCATTATGTCGAGCGTCTGCTGCGTCGCCAGCACCGAGCGGTGGCCCGAGCGCGCATGGTCGGAATGGCCGTGCGTGATCAGCGCGCGGTTCACCGGCCGCACCGGATCGATGAAGAAATCGCCCGGCGGGCAGTACAGGCCTTCGGGCCGGGGGCAAAGCAGGTCGCTGGCGCGCATCGTCCCAAGATAGGATATAATTCCGCTTCGGGAAGCCCGCTGCCGGAGACTGCTGACTCCCAGGCATGCTTTGCTTTACAGAGGTGGCGGCCCGGCTGCCTCGGCCGGCGGAACCCGCTATCACTATGAAGCCACTCCAGACCTCATCGGGCGATTTGAACGCCGATCGTCGTGCCGACTATGCCGAGATGCTCTTTGCCTCGGGCGATCACGCCGAGGCGGCCGAACTGCTGCTTGGTGCGCTGGAACTGGCGCCGCAATGGGCCATGGGCTGGTTTCGCCTTGGCGAGATGCAGGAAGCCGCCGGGAGGCCTGACCTCGCGGCGCAGGCCTGGACGACATCGCTGAAACTGGATCCCGCCGATCGCCAGGGCGCGGCCCTCAAATTGCAGTTGATCGGCAGGGGACCGGTTGCCACCGCGCCCCCCAGCGCCTTTGTCGAAACGCTTTTCGATCATTACGCCGAGACATTCGAGGAGATGTTGGTCGGCAAGCTCGACTATAGGCTGCCCGATGTGTTCGACACGATCATCCGCCAGGCAAGGCCGGGGCGCTTCCGCCTGGCGCTCGACCTCGGCTGCGGCACCGGTCTGATGGGCGAGAGGCTGAGACCGATCGTCGACCGGCTAGAAGGAGTCGACATCTCCGCCAGCATGTTGAGGAAAGCGCGGGCAAAAGGCATTTATGACGCGCTGACCAAAGCGGATCTGCAGCGATTTTTCTATCCAGGCGAGAACGCCGATCTGGTGACGTCAGCCGATGTTCTGATCTACATCGGCGCGCTGGAGGGCATGGTGGGGACAGTCGCCGGCCTGCTCGCCGACGGTGGCCTGTTTGTCTTCTCGGTCGAGAGCCTGGTGGATGGCGGCGATTTCGCTCTGCAACCCTCCCGGCGCTATGCACACTCGGACAGCTATGTCAGGCGCATACTCGAGGCCAATGGGTTTTCGATCCTGACGCTAAAACCGACAACCATCCGGCAGGATCGCCGCCAGCCCGTCAACGGGCTGGCTGTCGTGGCCCGAAAAGGTCACACCGCATGACGTGCGGATGGTCGTCATGCGGCGACGCCGCTGCGAAAAAGTCGGATTTGCGTGCGCGACTGATATTTGCGATCTGGTCGCATCAGGGCGGGATATCTGGAGGAGCATATCAGATGCGCTGGAACATGATGGTCTTGGCATCTTGCCTGGCGACGGCCGGCTGCGTGGGCAATTCGATGTCGGCGCGCCAGGACGCCAACATCCAGTCCTCGCTGCAGTATGACAGCGTGCCATGCGATCAACTGCTGGCGCAGCGCAATGGGTTGGCGCAGCAACACAACCTTTCGACGACCGCGAAGCCGACCTTCTCCAATCCCGCCATGGGCTTCGGCCCGTTCACGCCCGATATACGCTCCAAGGCCCAGCGCGACAGCGACAAGGCGTCAGGCGAGATCGACGCCATGAACCGGTCCATCGACCGCCGCGACTGCGGCAAGCCGGACAAGCAGAAGAAGCTCGCCCTGCCTGGCTAAAGATGCGAATCGGCTATTGGTCGCGAATTTGTCGCAGGCAGCGGGTTACGTCCTGGCGAGGGCACGATCGGATGAATCTCTCGGACCTTGGAGACCGCATATGCGTTCTGGGGCCGTCCAACAGCGGCAAGTCGACCCTTGCCGTCGCGATTGCCCGCAAGCGTGATCTGAGGCCCATTCACCTCGATCAACTCTATCACCTTCCGAACACGGATTGGGAAGCGCGCCCGAAGGACGAATTCATTGCCTTGCATGACGCCGCAATCGCCGGTGAGCGTTGGGTGATGGACGGAAATTACGCGGTCGGCATGCCGCAACGCCTTCAGCGGGCGACGGGATTGATCCTGCTGGACATCTCCACGTCTGCAAGCCTGCTGCGCTATATCAGGCGGACGCTGTTCGAGAAGGAGAGGCGCGGTGCCTTGCAGCGGGCGCGACAGCGTTAAATGGGATATGATCCACCACATTGCCGTGACCACGCCGAAAAATCGCGAACGATACCGGGCAATGTTCGAGCAGCTCGATCTGCCAAAGGTGCAACTGTCATCGCTGCGGACGATCAAGGCATGCTTTCAGCAGTGGAGCCTAGCCATATGAGGGTCCTCTCTGGCTAGATCTAGGCCGTGAACCCATAAATCTGGCGGAATGAACCTTGCTGTGCAAAGCTTCGCCGATGAGTGAACCGGATGAATTAGCTGGCATGACAGTCAACGAGCGGCTGTTCCATGTTGGCATTCTCGACCGGTGGGACGCAGCGGCCCGACGGCGAGATCGGAACATGATGATCGCGTTACTGGAACAGGTTGAAGTTTCCGAGCCGCATCTGACAGTCAATGCTGTGCTGGCCAACCCGAAAATGTATGGCTACTGATCGGATGGGACTTTCCCAGATGGTCTGATTCAAAGTCGGCATGAGCCGACTTGACCGACTTCGAGTGGCGCGTAATCAAGCCGCTGCTGCCCAACAAACCGCGAGGCCTTCCGCGCGTTGATGATCACCGCGTGCTGAACGGCATCTTCTGGGTACTGCAATCCGGGGCGCCGTGGCGCGATCTGCCAGAGCGCTATGGTCCGCGCACGACCTGCTACAACCGCTTCGTGCGATGGCGAAAGGCAGGCGTCTGGGGCCGGCTGATGAACGCCCTCACCGCCGCGCATGACGGCAACATCCAGATGATCGACAGCACCTCCGTTCGCGCCCACCAGCAGGCCGCAACGGCAAAAGGGGGTCCGGATCATTGTCTCGGTCGCAGCCGAGGCGGGCTCACGACCAAGATCCACGTCGTCGTCGACGCGCAAGGCCTCCCGATCCGGCTCGGCTTGACCGCCGGCCAAACGACGGGCAGATCGCCGACACGCTGCTCGATCATCTCGGCCCGAGCACGATCGTGCTGGCGGAAAGGCCTATGATGCCGATTGCATCCGGGAGATGATCCAAGACCAAGGCGCCATGCCCAACATCCCGCCGAAGAGCAATCGAAAGTGGAAGCCCTGCTTCAGCAAGCGGCTCTACCGCGAGCGCAACCTGATCGAACGGTTCTTCTCCAAACTTAAGCACTTCCGCCGCGTCGCCACCCGCTACGATAAGCTCGCTGCCAACTTCCTCGCCATGGTCCAGCTTGCTTCAATGCGTCTGTTGCTGCGCGCTTATGAGTCTACGGCCTAGTAGCCCGCCTTGCGGTCGACCAGATTCTCCAGCTTTTCGCCGCGCTCGAAGGCGTCCATCTGGCGCAGCATGATCGGCGCCAGGTGGACCGGATCGGAGGTCGCCGCGGCGTGCGGCGTGACGAACACTTTCGGATGCTTCCACAGTGGGCTGGTCTTCGGCAGCGGCTCGACCTCGAAGACGTCGAGGCTCGCCTCCTTCAGCGTGCCGTCGTCCAGCGCCCGCACGATGTCGGTGTCCTTCTGCAAGCGGCCGCGTCCGGCGTTGATCAGCACCGAGCCGCCGAGGCCGTTGCGTTTCCTCAGTTCCTTCAGCAGGCTGTAGTCGATGATACCCTGCGTGTCCGGCGTCAGCGGCAGAAGCACGACCAGTATATCGGTCGCCTTGAGGAACGGGACCAATCCGGCCTCGCCGCAATAGGTCGCGACCCCTTGCATGGGCCGGTCGGTGCGCGACCAGCCATTGACCGCGAAGCCGAGCGACAGAAGCACCGAGGCCGCGGCGCGGCCGAGATTGCCCAGCCCCATAATGCCGACGGAAATGTCCTCGGCCGGCCGTTGCTGCGCCTCGTGCCAGATCTTCTTCGGCTGCTGCGATCGGTAGAGCAGGCCCTGACGATGATGGTCGAGCACCCGCCAGACGACATATTCGGTCATGTATTGGGTGAGGTTGTCGGCGACGACCCTGACGATCGGCACATCGGGCAGGCCGGGATCGGCGAAGATATGGTCGACGCCGGCGCCGATCGAGAAAATGGCGCGCAGATTGGGCAGCGACGCCAGGATATTCGGCTTCTGCTTCCACACAACCGCATAGGTGATCGATGGATCCTTGGCGCCATCCGGCTCCAGCACCACCTCGCGCTCGGCCGACAACAGGTCGCGCCAGCGCTGCGGATGAAAGCCGGTGACGGCAAGCAGGATGCGGCCTTTTTCCATCGTGGTTCGTCTAGTCCCTTTTGTGCCAATCACTCGCTGACGATGCCGGTTGGCGCCGTCTCTATCTTGAAAGCGGCCGAGATGAGCGCCCGAGTATAGTCCGTTTGCGGCTTTCCAAAAATCTGTTCGGAAGGACCGGCTTCGACGATCTGGCCGTTGCGCATGACGATGACGTCGTTGGCCAGCGCCCGGATGACCTTAAGGTCATGGCTGATGAAGAGATAGGCGAGGTCGTGCTTGGCCTGCAGGCTGCGCAAGAGGTCGACGACCTGTGCCTGCACGCTCATGTCGAGCGCCGATGTCGGCTCATCCAGCATGACGAAACGCGGGTTGAGCACCATGGCGCGTGCGATCGCGACACGCTGGCGCTGGCCGCCGGAAAACTCGTGCGGATAGCGGTTGCGGGTCGCTGGATCGAGGCCGACCTCCTTCAGCACGGCGGCCACCTTGTCGTCGCGCTGGTCGGCTGAGAGTTTCGGCTCGTGAATCTTCAGGCCTTCCTCGATGATCTCGGCGATCGACATGCGCGGGCTGAGCGAGCCGAACGGGTCCTGGAAGACGATCTGCAATTCCCGCCTGAGCGGCCTCATGGCGTTGAAGGTGAGCTGGTTGATGTCGCGTCCGTTGAACTGGATGGTTCCGGTCGAGGAGATCATGCGCGCCAGCGCCAGGCCGAGCGTCGTCTTGCCCGATCCGGATTCGCCGACCACGCCCAGCGTCTGGCCGGCGCGTACGGTGACGTCGATGCCGTCGACCGCCTTCACATGATCGACCGTGCGGCGAAAGAAGCCCTGTTTGATCGGAAACCAAACCTTGATGTCCTTGCCCGTCATCACCGCCTTGGCGCCGGCATTGGCGGCCGGCGGCTTGCCCTTTGGCTCGGCGGCCAGGAGGTGACGCGTATAGGGGTGCTGGGGGTTGGCGAAGATGTCCTCGGTCGTTCCCGTCTCGACGATCTTGCCCTTGGTCATCACGCAGACCCGGTCGGCGATCTTGCGCACGATGCCGAGATCGTGGGTGATGAACAGCATCGACATGCCCTTGCGGCTCTTGAGACCGGCCAGCAGTTCCAGGATCTGCGCCTGGACGGTGACGTCGAGAGCCGTCGTCGGCTCGTCAGCGATCAGGAGTTCCGGTTCGTTGGCCAGCGCCATGGCGATCATGACGCGCTGGCGCTGGCCGCCAGACAGCTGGTGCGGATAGGCGTCGAGCCGCTTCTGCGGATCGCGGATGCCGACCTCGTTGAGCAGCGCAAGCGTGCGCGCCTTGGCCGGGCGGTCGGCCATGCCCTGGTGCAGTTTCAGGATCTCGACGATCTGCTGCTCGATCGTATGCAGCGGATTGAGCGAGGTCATCGGTTCCTGGAAGATCATGGTGATCTTGTTGCCGCGCACCTGGCGCAACTGCTTCTCGTTCATCGCCAGCAGGTCGGCGCCCTGGAACAGGATCTTGCCCGAGGGATGGCTGGCGCTGGGATAGGGCAGCAGCTTCAGCACCGACAGCGCCGAGACCGACTTGCCGGAGCCGGATTCGCCGACCAGCGCCACAGTCTCGCCCTTGGCGATATCGAAGGAGATATGGTCGACGGCGACGGACTGGCCGCCGCCTTGGCTGAAGGCGACGGTGAGGTCCTGTACGCTGAGCAGGGGAGCACTCATCCCTCGATTTCCGCGATAGCTTTGTCCAAGGCGGAAATCTCCGGTCGCATGATCGAAATTTCCGCTGTCAATTGAGGAGGAACGAGTCGATCTGGCGCGAGAGAATAGGCATCTTTCAACCTGGTATCGGCAGTCAGGAATTGCGTGCAGCCGAAGTGCATGGCCGTGGCAAGGTGAATCGCATCCGGTAGCCTGAGAGAAACGAATTTCGAACGGAGCTGTGCCGCGTGCCACAGAACCTCGCGAGTTACCGTCCCGACCAAGACAAAGGCGTTGCCAATCGAAATATTGTCATAGAGCTCGACAAGCGACTCGTTGCCTTTTTTCAGAGGGTCAACCATCAATTCCGCCAGCACGATCTCGCTTGTCGCGAGGAAAGGCTGCTGTCTATCCCCGTTCAATGAAATGAGCTGAAGCAGCTTTTTTGCGAGTGCATCATTGTTTTCAAAAGCGTAGATGAAAATGTTCGTATCGATATAAAGCCGGAAGGCGGCCATCAATCCTCCCACTCATCACGGAGGGCACGAACGCGTGCGACAGCCTCTTCGAGGCTCGTTCCCGGCGCGCTGGCCTGAGCATTTTGCATAAGTTCAAGCAATTGTTCGCGGCCGAGAGGCCTTTTGGCTTCCTCTTCTATAGTAACCGTGACCGAGGCACCCAAGGCTATACCCGATCGCAATTCATCGGGGAGTTTCGATGCCGGATAATGCTCAAGGATGACCTTATTCATAGCGAGGTCCTCTCATGGGTGTGCGGCGTGGCTGCCATTTGTGATGCGCTGGTCACAGCCACCAATCGTTTCGCCAATTGACGCATACGGCCACTTTTATGCGAATTGCCACACCGAGAATATAACATTCCGAATGCCAGTTTGCCCCTCATTTGAACGTCTTGCGCGGATCGAAGGCGTCGCGCGTCGCCTCGCCGGCGAAGACCAGCAGCGACAGCATCAGCGAGATGACGACGAAACCGGAAATGCCGAGCCACGGCGCGTTGAGGTTGCGCTGTGCCTGTTTCAGTAGTTCGCCGAGCGAGGCCGAGCCGGGCGGCAGACCGAAGCCGAGATAGTCGAGCGAGGTCAGCGTCGAGATCGAGCCCGAGAGCAGGAAGGGCAGGAAAGTCAATGTCGCCACCATGGCATTGGGCAGCAGATGCCGGAACATGATGGTGCGGTTGGGCACGCCGAGGGCCCGCGCCGCGTTCACATATTCGAAGTTGCGGGCGCGCAGGAACTCGGCCCGCACCACGCCGACCAGCGCCACCCAGGAGAACAGCAGCATCAGGCCGAGCAGGATGAAGAAGCCCGGCGGCAGAATGGCGGCGATTATGAGCAGCAGATAGAGCACGGGTATGGCCGACCAGATTTCGATGAAGCGTTGGAACAGCAGATCCGTCCAGCCGCCGAAATAGCCCTGCACGGCACCGGCTCCGACGCCGATCAAGGCCGACCCTGCGGTCAGGATCAGGCCGAACAGCACCGAAATGCGGAAACCGTAAATGACGCGCGCCAACACGTCGCGCGCCTGGTCGTCGGTGCCCAGCCAGTTCCAGTTGCCGACGATGCAGGCAGGATCATCAGCCCCTTTCGGATACTGGTTGCAGCGCGTCTTGGCGTCATATTGCCACGAAGGTCTGGCGGGCGCGGCTTCGGGAATGGCGTTGTTGACGGTCTGGTAGGAGTAGCGGATCGGCGGCCAGACCATCCAGCCATTGGCGTTGATCTCGTCCTGGATCACCGGATCGCGATAGTCGGTGACGGCGTAGAAGCCGCCGAACTTTTCTTCCGGATAGGCCACCAGCACCGGAAACAGGATTTCGCCCTTGTAGGAGGCGATGATCGGTTTGTCGTTGGCGATGAATTCAGCAAACAGCGACAGCACGAACAGGATCAGGAAAATCCACAACGACCAGAAGCCGCGCCGGTTGGCCTTGAAATTCTGCAAGCGGCGCTTGTTGAGCGGCGACAGAAACGGCCGTGGGATCCGCACCGGCACCGCGCCGGCAGTAACGCTTGCCTCCGACATCAGACGTCTCTCCGCTCGAAATCGATGCGCGGATCGACCCAGGTGTAGATGAGGTCGGACAGCAATCCGATGAACAGTCCAAGAAGCGAGAAGATGTAGAGGTTGGCGAACACCACCGGATAGTCACGCTCGACCACCGACCTGAAGCCGAGCAGACCAAGGCCGTCGAGCGAAAAGATGTTCTCGATCAGCAGCGACCCGGTGAAGAAGGCCGAGATGAAGGCGCCGGGAAAACCGGCGATGACGATCAGCATGGCATTGCGGAACACGTGGCCGTAAAGCACCTGCCTTTCCGACAGGCCCTTGGCGCGCGCGGTCACCACATACTGCTTGCGGATTTCCTCCAGGAACGAGTTCTTGGTGAGCAGCGTCGTCGTGGCGAAGGCCGACAGCACCAGCGCCGTCAGCGGCAGGGTCATGTGCCAGAAATAGTCGACGATCTTGCCCGGCCATGACAATTGATCCCAATTGTCCGAGACGATGCCGCGCAGCGGGAACCAGTCCCAGAAGGATCCGCCGGCAAATAGCACCATCAACAGGATGCCGAACAGGAAGCCTGGAATGGCATAGCCGACAATGACGACGCCGCTGGTCCAGACGTCGAACGGGCTGCCGTCCTTGACCGCCTTGCGAATGCCGAGCGGGATTGAGATCAGGTAGGACAGCAGCGTTATCCAAAGTCCGATCGAAATCGAAACGGGCATTTTCTCAAGGATCAGGTTGAGCACCGAAATATCGCGGAAATAGCTGTTGCCGAAGTCGAAACGGGCATAGTTCCAGAGCATCATGCCGAAGCGCTCGAGCGGCGGCTTGTCGAAGCCGAACTGCTTCTCGAGCTTCTTGATGAATTCTGGATCGAGCCCCTGGGCGCCGCGATATTTCGAGCCGACGTCGCCTGCGGCGTCGAAATTGGAACCGCCCGCATCGCCGCCACCGCCGCCGAGGCGGTCGCTGCCGCCCTGGTTGGTCAGCTTGGCGATGACCTGTTCGACCGGGCCGCCCGGCGCGAACTGGATGACGGCGAAGGAGATCGCCATGATGCCGAACAGGGTCGGGATCATCAAAAGGATGCGGCGCAGGATATAGGCGCCCATCAGGCTTCCTGCCCTCTTTGGACTGATATCTCAGCCTTTGCCAATTTTTGCCGCCTTGCCTTTATCGACCCACCACAGCGCCTCCACCGGAAAACCGAAATCGGGCTTCTGCTCGGGAAAGCCGAACATGTCCCAATAGGCGCTTCGGTGATTCGCCAGGAACCAACTAGGAATCCAATCGCACCGCGCGCGCAAGACCCGGTCGAGCGCCCGCATCGCGACCGTCAGGCTTTCACGGTCCTTGGCTGCCCCAATCGCGTCGATCAGCGTGTCTATAGCGGGGTTTGAAACGCCTGGCAGGTTGCGCGAACCGGAAAGGTTGGCGGTTCTGGAGTGGAAGAAGACTTCGAGATCGTCGCGCGTCGGCGTGGCGCTGAACGAGAAAGCGGCCGACAGAAGATCGAAATCGAATGTCGCCTGTCTCGCCTGGTATTGCGCCGAATCCACCAGCCGGATCGTGGCATCGATGCCGATCGCCTTCATGTTGGCGACCCAGGGCGAATAGACCTGCACGAAGGTATCGTCGTCGACCATGAATTCCGCCGAAAGCCTGCCGCCCTTGTCGTTGACGACGAAATCGCCCGTCCGCTTCCAGCCCGCCGCGTTGAGAAGCTTTGCCGCCTGGCCAAGCAGCTTGCGGTCGCGGCCGGAGCCGTCGGACGCGGGCTGCGTCACCGCCTCGCCGAAGACTTCGGCTGGAAGCTGGCTGCGCAACGGCTCCAGCAGGGCCAACTCCTGCGGCGATGGCAGGCCTTCGGCACGGAAGTCGGATTTCTCGAAGCAGGATTGCGAACGCTCGTAGGAGCCGTAGAAGAAATTGCGCCGCGTCCATTCGAAATCGAAGCAGAGCGCGATCGCCTGGCGCACGCGCGGATCGCGAAACTGTTCGCGCCGCTGGTTGACCGCCGTTCCCTGCATCGTCGGCCGCTTTTCGGCGGGGAATTCGTGCTTGACGACCTTGCCGGCGGTCAGGGCTGGAAAGTCGTAGGCGGTCGCCCAGACGCGCGAGGTGAATTCCTCGCGATAGGTGATTTCGCCTTTCTTGAAGGCTTCGAAACCGGCCGTGCGGTTCTGGTAGAACTCGATGCGGATGCGGTCGAAATTGTTCTGCCCGCGATTGACCGGGAGGTCGCGGCCCCAATAGTCCGCCACCCGGTCATATTCGATCCAGGCGCCGGCGGAGAAGCGCCCGACCTTGTAGGCGCCAGAGCCGAGCGGCGGGTACAACTGCGAGGAGTCGAACGGATTGGCCGTGTAGAAGGCCTTCGACAGGATCGGGAATTCCACGACATTGAGCACGGTGCGGGCCGATTGCTTGCCGGAAAAGGTAAGCCGCAGCGTGCGGTCGTCGACGGCGACGGCATCGACCATATGGGTCAGCGACAATGACAGGTCGGGGTGGCCCTTGTCCTTGTAGAGCTTGAAGGTGAAGGCTGCGTCCTGCGCCGTCAGCGGCGTGCCGTCATGGAAACGCGCTTCGGGGCGAAGCGAGAAGGTGAAGGCGTTGCGGTCGTCGGACAGCGTCACGCCGTCGGCGATCTGGCCATAGACGGCGTCGGGTTCGTCGAGCGCGCGCACCATCAGCCCGTCGAAGCACATCTCCATGCGCGGCGGCGCATCACCCTTGTCGACGAAGGAGTTCAGCGTGTTGAAGGTCTGCGTATCCTGGTTGTAGCCCCAGTTCGGCGGCGCGAAGTTGAAGATCCCACCAGCCGGTGCTTCGACATTGACATAGTCGAAATGGGTGAAATCCGGTTTGTATTTTAGATCGCCGAAGGCGGAGAGCCCATGCAGTTTGATGCCTGTCGCGATGTCGGCGAAGGCTTTTGCGGGCAACAGAGCCGCGGCAGCGGCAGCCGCGCCAAGCGCGAGAAAGTCGCGACGGGGAAGAGCCGCCATCAATTGCCGCCCTTGTATTTGGCCGCCAGCGCCTTCTCCTTGTCGAGGTCGATCCACCACGAATCGATATCGGCACCGACATAGGCGGGCTGCTTGTCGGGGAACTTGAACTTGTCCCAATAGGCCAGCCAAACCGCGGACCGATGGTATTGCGGCACCACGTAGAAGTTCCACAGCAGGACACGGTCGAGCGCATGGGTGGCGGCGACGAGATCATCGCGGTCGGTGGCGAAGATGATGCGGTCGATCAGCGCGTCGACGGTAGGATCCTTGATGCCCATCAGATTGCGCGAACCAGGTGCGTCGGCGGCCTTCGAGCTCCAGAAATCGCGCTGCTCGTTGCCGGGTGAGTCCGACTGGCCGAACAGGCCCGTGACGACATCGAAATCGAAGTTGTTGACGCGGTTGATGTATTGCGTCTGATCGATGATGCGCAGCGAGGCATCGACACCGATCTTGCGCAGATTGGCGATGTAGGGACTGGCGATCACCTGGTCGGTTTCATTCCAGCCGAGGATCTCGAACTTGAACGGCGCGCCTGTCTTGGTGTTGACCATCTTGCCGCCCTTGATGACCCAGCCGGTCTTGGCGAAGAGATCGACCGCCTGCTTCAGATACTTTCGCTCCGCTTGCGGGGAGTCGTAGACGGGCAACTTGAATTCCTGCGTGAAGAGTTCCGGCGGCAACTTGTCGCGATATTTTTCCAGGATTTCCAGTTCCTTGCCCTGCGGCAAGCCGCTGGATGCCAGTTCGGTCCCCTGGAAATAGCTTGATGTGCGGGTATTGAAGCCGAAGAACAAGGTGCGATTCATGCTCTCGAAATCGAACGGGATAGTCAGTGCCTCCCGGACCAGCCGGTCCTGGAACAAAGGCCGCCGCTGGTTGAGGACAAAGCCCTGCATCGGTTGTGGCGACTGGGTTGGAAAATCCTTCTTGATGACGTCGCCGGCCTGGATGGCTGGGAAATTGTAGGCCGTCGCCCATTTGCGGGAGCTGTATTCCCGGTTGATATCTTCCAGGCCGCCCTTGGTGAAGGCAAGCCAGGCGGCATTGTCGTCGAGGATGTAGGTGTATCGGCGCGTGTCGAAATTCTCGCGGCCGATCTTCACCGGCAGTTTGGCGCCCCAATAGTCCGGCACGCGCTGCCAGACGATTTCCGAGCCCGGCTTGAAGCTGGCGATCTTGTAGGCCGCCGAGCCGAGCGGGATTTCCAGAGTCGGCTTGGTGACGTCGCGCTTCTTGCCGTTGGCATCCGTGCCTTCCCACCAGTGCTTCGGCAGTACCGCGAGATCGCCGATGATCTTCGGCAGCTCGCGGTTACCCTTCTGGTTGAAATGGAACTCGACCTCGTGGTCGGAGACCGCGACCGCATCGGTGACGTTCTCGAAATAACGACTGTATTGCGGGCTGTTCGCCTTCAGCACCTGGAACGACCAGATCACGTCGTCGACGGTGATCGGCTGGCCGTCATGCCATTTCGCGCGCGGGTCGAGCCTGTAGGTCGCCGAGGAATAGTCGGCCGGATATTTATAGGCGTCTGCGATCAGCGGATGGCTGGTGCTGCCTTCATCGGTCGCCTGCTCCATCAGCGTGTCGTAGAGCAGGCCGCCACCGAATCCCACCAGGCCGGCCGCTGGCGATCCCTGGACGATATAGGGGTTGAAGCTGTCATAGGTGCCGAGCAGCACCGAATTCAACGTGCCACCCTTGGGCGCGGTGGGGTTGACGTAGTCATAGTGCTGGAAGTTGTCGCCGTATTTGGATTGGCCGATCAGCGACGAGGTGGTCCGCCACTCGTCGGCCCGGGTCGTCTGCAACCCCGCCGCCATCAGGGCCGCCGACAGCAGCGCCTTGAGAAACGTTCGGCCAACCGTCATGCACCATCCTCTTCGCGATACGTGCCAGATCATCCAGAAGGGCGATCCTAGATGATTTGGCGCGCGTGAAAACCGCAATCGCCCGGCTCTGTCGCCGCACCCGGTGTTATCTCAACAAAAAAGCCGGGCTGAACCCGGCTTTTTCAAGATCATGAGATGATATTTTGGTTATTTGGCCGGCGCCGGTGCCGCCGGTGCAGGTGCCGCGGGAGCGGCCGGCTTGGCCGGTGCGGCGCCATCAGCCGGCTTTGCCGGAGCGGCTCCGCTGGCTGGCTTGGCGGGCGCGGAAGCGTCCGCGGCGGCACCCGGTGCCGGCAGCGGCTTGGGATTGTCCGACAGCGTGCGCAGATAGGCGATGACGTTGGCGCGGTCCTCGTCCTTGGGCAGGCCGGCGAAACCCATGGCTGTGCCCTTCACGAATTTCTTCGGCGAGGTGATGAAGTGGTTGATGTTGTCGTAGGTCCACTTCTCGGTGCCGCCCTTGGAGAATTCCTTCATGCCGGCCGAATAGGCGAAGCCTTCATGTTCGGCGACCGGACGGTCGACGACGTCCCACAGATCGGGGCCGACCTTGTTCGGCCCGCCCTTTTCGCCGGAATGGCAGGCCTGGCATTTCTTGAAAACGGCGGCGCCCGCCTCGACATTGGCGGTCTGCAGCAGGTCGGCGATTGGCTTGGCCTCGGCGGCCGGCCCGGCAGCGCCGCCTTCGGTGGGCTCGGCGGCCTCGATGGCGAAGCCTGGCTTTTCCGGAGCCGGCGAGGCAAACAGCGCGTCCGAGACCAGGCCGACCGAGAAGACGACGAAAATGGTTCCGAGCAATCCGGCGAGCAGTTTGTTGACTTCGTTGGAATCCATACGCCCCTTGCTCCCTTTTCCGGCGGACTGATCCGTCCACTCCGTCCGTCGGTATCGAGACCCGCCCTCCGGAGCCGGTCAAATCGCGCGGAAACTAGGTCTTTTGCTCGGGCGTTGCAACACCTATAAGGGCGCTTCCAGTGAGACCTTTTGCCACTTTTCCCCTCCTCTTTTCGAACGCCTTGCCATAGCCATGTCCACCTTGATCCTGATCCCCGCCCGCATGGCCTCGACCCGCCTGCCGGGCAAGCCGCTGGCCGATATCGCCGGCGCCCCGATGATCGTCCATGTCGCCCGCCGCGCGGCCGAAGCAGGCCTCGGCCGCGTGGTGGTGGCGACCGATACGCAAAGCGTGGCCGACGCGGTGCGCGAGCATGGTTTCGAGGCCGTGATGACACGCGTCGATCACGAATCCGGCTCCGATCGCATCCACGAGGCGCTGGTCGAGCTTGATCCCCGGCGCGAGGTCGAAACGATCGTCAATGTGCAGGGCGACCTGCCGACCATCGATCCCGGCATCATCGCCGCCTCGCTTTGGCCTTTCGAGGACGCGGCCGTGGATATCGCCACGCTCTGCGTCGAGATCGTACGCGAGGAGGAAAAGACCAATTCCAACGTCGTCAAGGTCGTCGGTTCGCCTCTGTCCGCCAAGAGGCTAAGGGCGCTGTATTTCACCCGTGCCACCGCGCCATGGGGCGAGGGGCCGCTTTATCACCATATCGGCCTCTACGCCTATCGGCGTTCCGCGCTTGAGCGCTTCGTGTCACTGAAGCCATCGCCGCTCGAGCGCCGCGAGCGGCTGGAGCAGTTGCGGGCGCTGGAAGCCGGCATGCGTATCGACGCCGAGGTCGTCCAGTCGCTGCCGCTTGGCGTCGACACGCCGCAAGACCTTGAGCGCGCCCGAACCATCCTTTCAAACTGATCCCTCCGAACAGAGACACTGTGAATCGAGATCTGGGCATGCCTGAAAAGACCAACAGAATATCCTTCCAGGGCGAGCCGGGCGCCAATTCCGACACCGCCTGCCGCAACGTCTATCCCTCGATGGAGCCGTTGCCGTGCCCGACCTTCGAGGACGCGTTCAACGCGGTCGAGACCGGCAAGGCCGATCTCGCCATGATCCCGATCGAGAACACCATCGCCGGGCGCGTTGCCGACATCCATCACCTGCTGCCGGAATCGAGGCTTCACATCGTCGGCGAATATTTCCTGCCGATCCATTTCCAGCTGATGGTGCTGCCCGGCGTCAAACGCGACGAGATCAAGACCGTGCACAGCCACATCCACGCGCTTGGCCAGTGCCGCAAATACATCCGCAAGAACGGCTGGAAGGCGGTCGTCGCTGGCGACACGGCGGGCGCCGCCAAGATGGTCTCCGAGGTCAAGGACCGTACCATGGCCGCTCTCTCGCCGGCGCTGGCGGCGACGCTTTACGGGCTCGATATCATCGAGGAGAATGTCGAGGATACCGATTCCAACGTCACCCGCTTCGTCGTCCTGACGAAGAACAAGCAGTGGGCCGAGCGCCCGTCACCTGACGTCAGGATGATGACGACCTTCATGTTCCGCGTCCGCAACGTGCCGGCCGCGCTTTACAAGGCGATGGGCGGCTTCGCCACCAACGGCATCAACATGACCAAGCTGGAGAGCTATCAGCTGGGCGCATTCACGGCGACGCTTTTCTACGCCGATATCGAAGGCCATCCCGACGATCCGCTGGTCAAGCTGGCGCTGGACGAGCTTCGCTTCTTTTCACGCGAGGTGCGGATTCTCGGTGTCTATCCGGCCAGCCAGTCGCGCGAGCAGTGGAAAGTGGCCGATTAAATCACCGCGCCCAGTGGCACGTAATCGATCTCGAGAAATTTCTCGACCTCCGGCACCCGCCGGTCACGCACGAAGGCGACATGGTCGGGATGATCGTTGTATCTGGTGTAGGCGGCCTGGTCGGCGAACTCCATCGAGAAGCCGAACCGATAGTCGTTCTTGGGGCTCACCTGCCGCAACTGTTCAAAATCGGTGACGCCCCGGATCGCCGAGAGGATTTTCCTGGCGTCGACCAGAAAGCACTTTTCCTCCAGCGAGTGCGGCGCATGCTTCAGCGTGAAGACGACGGTGTGGCGGATCATTTGCCTCTCCTGCAATGACTTTCAGTATTCGCTATGCGCTGTCGACCCAGGCGCGGATGAGGTGATGCGCGATGGCTCCTTTCGGCGGCGTGATCAGGTTGCCAGGATGCTCCCGGGCGAGCATCGAGCGCACTTCGTCGCGCAAGAACCAGCGGCAGTCTTCCAGCTCGTTGAGATCGGCCTGGATGTCTTCGTTGAGCGGCTCGCCGAAACAGCCGATCATCAGTGAATAGGGGAACGGCCAAGGCTGGCTGGCATGATAGACGACACGTCCCAGCCGGATCCCGGCCTCCTCCAGCGTTTCGCGGCGCACCGCCGCCTCGATCGTCTCGCCCGGCTCGATGAACCCGGCAAGCGCCGAATACATGCCCGGCGCGAAGTGCCGGCCACGCCCGAGCAGGCATTTCTCCCGCGTCGCCGTCAGCATGATCGCCACCGGGTCGGTGCGCGGGAAATGCTCGGTGCCGCAATTCGGGCAATGCCGTTTGTAGCCGCCCGCCCGCATCTGCGATTGGGTGCCGCATTTGCTGCAGAAGCGATGGCTGGCATGCCAGGCGAGCAGGGCGGCTCCTTGCGCCATTGCCCCGGCCGCCGCTTCGTCGATCAGCCCTTGCATATAGACCGACCGGTAGTCGATCGCCTTGACTGTCTCGGGCAGCTGTTCGTCGTCGATGCCCGCCGGTACGGCAAGCACTGGTCCCTGTCCGGAAAAACCGAGCAGCACGCTTTGGTCGAAGAAGGGCGTGAAAGGCTGGCTTTCGGCGACGCCGAACCAGGGATCAAAACCGCTGCCATTGCCGGATTTCAGGTACAGCCGGCCGCCATTCATCAAAAGCAGCCGCGCCGTCGGATCCGCGAGAGCCCTGTCGACCGAATCGTCGGCGCGTTTCTCGGATTGCCGGTCGATCGTGTTGCCGGCAAAGCCGACAAACTGGCTCGGCTCGCGCATCGGCGCGTCAAACAGGCGGAAGCTCATGGGGACTCTGGTGCTCTGGGATGGACACGGGAAAGGCTTATAGCGCTGCCCTTATCGTTTCGGCAAACCGGCGCAGATCGGACCGTTGATACGGCTCGCGCAGGCCGTGGCCCCACACCGGGCCGGGCCAGCCGGGATCGCCTTCAGACCGTGCAATGACATGGATGTGCAGCTGGCGCACGATGTTGCCGAGCGCGCCGGTGTTGATCTTGGTGCAGCCGGTCACCTTCTTCAGGGCCTGTGCCACCATGTTGGTCTCGAAGGTCAGCATCGCCTGATCGAGTGGCGTCATGTCGTGGATCTCCTCCGCACCCGGCCTTTGCGGCACCAGCACCAGCCATGGCCAGCGGCGATCGTTCATGATCCGCAATTCGCACAGCCCAAGCCACATCAACTGCTCGCTGTCCGCTTCCAGCCGGGCGTCCAGCGTGAATCCGGCCTTCAGGCCCGGCAACATCGGCGTTTCCCTTGCTTTTCTTGCTTTCCTCGGACTCGTGGACGCTAGAGCGCTGGCACGGGGGCCGCAAGCGAATCATTGTTTCCCTCGCGGTTTGGTGCGTCAAATCTCATGCGCACTTGCATTTCATCGCGCAATTGCCGATATGGACAGCGGGAGGTTGGTGGTGGACGATCCACTCGCCAACCGGGTCAGGTCCGGAAGGAAGCAGCCCTAACGAGCCCGGAACGGGTCATTGTTCCAGCCTCCCGCCTCTTCGCCTTTCTCCCGCGACATTGACGGCGCCAAGCCGAGCGGGCGAAACTATGCGCAGGAATCGACCGCGTTCAAAGGCGGTCCTTGGAGCTTTACGGGCGAATGAGCGAAGCCGGAAATTCGGGAGCGGACAAGGCCGGCGCCTATCGCGTGCTGGCGCGCAAATACCGTCCGTCGAATTTTTCGGAGCTGGTCGGCCAGGAGCCGATGGTGCGCACCCTCACCAATGCCTTTGCCACCGGCCGCATTGCGCAGGCCTGGATGCTGACCGGCGTACGCGGTGTCGGCAAGACCACGACGGCGCGTATCCTGGCCCGCGCCTTGAACTACAAGACATCAACAGTGGACCAGCCTTCGGTCGACCTTTCGGTGCCCGGCGAGCATTGCCAGGCGATCATGGAAGGCCGCCATGTCGACGTCATCGAGATGGACGCAGCCTCGCACACCGGCATCGACGACATCAGGGACATCATCGAGCGCGTGCGCTACGCCCCGGTTTCGGCTCGCTACAAGGTCTACATCATCGACGAAGTGCACATGCTGTCCACGCAGGCCTTCAACGGCCTGTTGAAGACGCTGGAAGAACCGCCGCCGCACGTCAAATTCATCTTCGCCACCACCGAGATCCGCAAGGTTCCGATCACCGTCCTGTCGCGCTGCCAGCGGTTTGATCTGAGGCGCATCGATGCCGGTGCGCTGGTCGCGCATCTCTCCTCGATCGCGGCCAAGGAAGGCATTTCGGTCGACGACGACGCGCTGGCGATGATCGCGCGCGCCGCCGAGGGTTCGGCCCGCGATTCGCTCTCCATCCTCGACCAGGCGATCGCCCATGGCGCCGGCTCCGTCAGCGCCGAGGCCGTGCGCGCCATGCTCGGCCTGGCCGACCGCGCCCGCATCGTCGATCTGTTCGAACATGTGATGAAAGGTGATGTGGCGGCCGCACTTGGCGAATTCCGCGCCCAATACGACACCGGCGCCGACCCGGCTGCCGTGCTGACCGATCTTGCCGAATTCAACCACCTCGTCACGAGGCTGCGTTTCGTGCCGACCGCCATGGACGACGCATCGCTGTCGCAGGACGAACGCCAGCGTGGCGCCGATTTCGCCAGGGCGCTGTCGGTCAGGGTGCTGTCGCGGACCTGGCAGATGCTGCTCAAGGGCATTCCCGAAGTGCAGTCCTCCAACCGGCCCGTCAGCGCCGCCGAAATGGTGCTGATCCGTCTGGCGCACGCCGCCGACCTGCCGACGCTGGACGAGGCGTTGCGATCGCTCGAAGGGGGAGCACCGGTTCAAAACGGTGCGCCGCGCCCAAACGGAGCGCCCGCCAGCCCCGGCAATGGCGGCGGCAGCGGGGCCAGTGCGGTGGCCCAGACGCGCATGCCTGGCGGATCGGGCGGCGCGCAGACCATGCGGCTGGTCGAGGCCACGCCGGCTCCGACCGCCTTCGTCGCGCCTCCGCAGCCGGCGCCGGAGACGCTGCCGGTACCGTTGAAATCGCTGGCCGACATTATCGCCCTTGCCGATGCGCAGCGCGACATCGCCTTCAAGGTGCTGCTCAAGAGCTGCATTCGTCTCGTGCGCATCGAGCCCGGCCGCATCGATGTCGGCCTGACCAGCGACGCGCCCAAGATGCTGCTCAACGACCTGACGACGAAGCTGCGCGCCTGGACCGGCCGCAACTGGCTGGTGTCGCTGTCGAAGGAAGAAGGTGGCCAGACGCTGGCCGAGATGGAATCGACAAAGCGCGAAAACGCCTTCCTCGATGCCAGGAGCGATCCGACCGTCGCCGCCATCCTGGCCCGCTTTCCCGGCGCCAAGATCATCGACGTGCGCATTCCCGACGCGCCGGAGGTCGACGAGACCGAGGCCGAAGTGCCGGTTGAACCGCCGGCAGATGACGACGAGACCTGACAAATCAAGACAAGGATCGGACCATGAAAGATCTTCTCGGCCTGATGGGCAAGGCGAAGGAAATGCAGGCCAAGTTCCAGGCCATGCAGGATGAGATCGCCACGGTCGAATCCGTCGGCCAGGCCGGCGGCGGCCTGGTCAACGTGACGCTGAGCGGAAAGTTCGAGATGAAGTCGCTGAAGATCGACCCGTCTCTGTTCAAGGAGGACGAGGTCGAGATCCTCGAGGATCTGATTCTCGCCGCCCACAATGACGCCAAGGCCAAGGTCGAGCAGATCATGCAGGAAAAGACCAAGGCGCTGACCGCCGGCCTGCCGATCCCGCCGGGAATGAAACTGCCCTTCTAGCCTTCGGCGGCGATGAGCCCATGATCGACGAGCCGTCCGAACGACTGATCGAGCAGCGTATCCGCAACAGGATCTATGAGATCCTGGAAATCCTGGCCGATTGCGATGCCGGCGTCGATATTGTCGGCATCAAGGGCTACTTCAATCTGTTCGAGGATTTCGTGCACCGCCCGTCGATCGAGGCCGGCAGATCGGCGCTTTCGAGGGGGGAGCGCGCGATCGTGCTGGAGATCGCCGAATTCCTCGAGGCGGCTTCCGAAACAAATCCCGATTTCACCAAGGCCGAGTTCATCGACAGCGACTGGCCGGGAAAGATCGCGCCGACGGCGAGGGATGCGCGGGCGCTGTTCCTCAGGCGTGGCCTGTTTTCGGAGAAAGTCGAGGAGGTCGAGCCGGGGCAACCGGCCGCGATTGCGGCGGGGCTTCCGGAAAAGCGTGAGGCGGTTTTCCGTCCGGAATTGCGGCGAAATCAAGAGAGGGCGGTCATCGCATTTATGAAACGACGGCTCGATCTATCTGGAAAGCCACGAAATTGTGCCAATTTGGCAACAGTGCTTCATTAATAACGTTTTAGCCATCATTTTGCCCGAAAGTGTCTCATTCTTGCCGCAGCCTGGGGGCGGGCATTGAAGTGAGAGGGTTACCTGTTGATAGCCATGCGATGGAAGGCGCCGCTGTTGCTCGGCGTCGTTACGTCTCCCCTGTTCTTGGCCGCTTGCAGTCAGACCACGTCGCACGGCATGTCCGTTGCCAGCCTGACCGACGCCATCACGCCGAGTTTCCTGAGCTCGCGGTCTTACAGCCACACGCCGAAGGACAAGGAATGCCTGGAAAGGGCGATGTTCTTCGAATCCAACCGCTCGAGCCGTGACGGCATGATCGCCGTCGGCACCGTCGTCATGAACCGGCTGCGCTCCGGCCAGCACGGCAACACAATCTGCGAAGTGGTGGGCGAGCCCGGGCAGTTCGCGCCAGGTGTCATGACCAGGCAGATGAACTCGCGGGCGATGCCCGATGTCGAGGAAGCCGCCGACGCCGTGCTCAAGGGCGAGCGCAAGGCCAAGCTCAAGAACACGATGTATTTCCACACCGCCGGCCTGCGCTTCCCCTACAACAACATGCATTACACCATGGTCGCCGGCGGCAATGCCTTCTACGAAAAGCGCGGCCGCAACTGGCAGCCGCTGCCCGATGAGCCGATGGTGGCCTCGGCTGAACAGCAGCAGCGCGCGCCTGCGGCGCCTGTGCTTATGGCATCCGCGGAACCGGTGGTCAGGACGATTGTCCATGCCGATCCGGCCAAGCAGGCTGGCGTAACCACCGCGCGCTCGACCCAGGCAACCGCCGTACCCGCGGGCGCCGTACCCGCGGAGCAGACCTATGTGACGGCCGCCGTGGCGCCAGCGGCAAAGTCCGCGCGCGTTGCGGTGAAGCCGACACTGGTGGCGATGCAGGAGCCGATGGAAGAGCCGGATGCTGCCCGTTTCGGCGGCGTCTTGAACACAAGGGTCATCTCCTCGGTCCAGAGCGCGCCGCAGGAAGCGGCGATGGGATTCCAGTCGACGCCTGAGAACACCGATGCCATTGGCGCGATGATCGTCAGCCAGGGTCGGCCGCTCGAAGAGAATTGATCCGCGTCCCGACCCGCAATGGCAGGTCATGCGCGAATGCGGGCTGTTTCAAAGCGCTCTGAAAAATCCTAGATCAGAGCGATGTCGAAGCGAATCGCCGGTCCCGAGATCGAACGCCTGATCCAGCTCCTGGCCAAGGTGCCGGGGCTTGGTCCCCGTTCGGCCAGGCGTGCCGCCCTTCATCTGATCAAGAAGAAGGAGCAACTCCTGTCGCCGCTCGCCGCGGCCATGGGCGAGGCGGCCGACAAGGTGCGCATCTGCTCCACCTGCGGCAATGTCGACACGTCGGACCCTTGCATGATCTGCACCGACCCGCGCCGTGATGCCGCCACCCTCATCGTTGTCGAGGACGTCTCGGATCTCTGGGCGCTGGAGCGGGCGGCGGCGATGAACGTGCGCTACCATGTGCTCGGCGGCACGCTGTCCCCGCTCGACGGCATCGGTCCCGATCAGCTCAACATCCGCTCGCTGGTCGACCGTGTCGCCGGCGGCGATGTGAAGGAAATCATCCTCGCCGTCAACGCGACGGTGGAGGGCCAGACCACCGCGCACTACCTCACCGATCAGTTGTCCGGCTTCGACATCAAGGTGACGCGGCTGGCGCATGGCGTGCCGGTCGGCGGCGAGCTCGACTATCTCGACGAAGGCACGCTGGCCGCCGCGCTGCGCTCGCGAACGGCGTTTTGACAGGATTGGCAGGAAGTGCGCGCAATGGCCATCACAAATCCTTCGACACCTGTGCCAAGTACCCCCCTCTGTCCTGCCGGACATCTCCCCCTCAAGGGGGGAGATTGGCAGTTTCGCGGGCAGCCCATTCCTGTGGATTTTGATAGTTGGCGAAAGCGGTGGCGACGTCTGATCTCCCCCCTTGAGGGGGAGATGTCCGGCAGGACAGAGGGGGGCGCCATAGAGCGCGTCCATCGCAGATTCAGCTTTGTATTCTTTCTGGCCGCACTCGTTGGGCTGTTCCTTGCTCTCCCCGCCTCCGCCGCATACGTCGACGACCAGTTCCAGGCCTGGCTCCAAACCGACCTCTGGCCCGAAGCCAAGTCCAAAGGCATCTCGAAAAAAACCTTCGACGCTGCCTTCCTCGGCGTGAAGCCGAACCTCAAGCTGCCGGACCTCGTCATGCCCGGCGAAAAGCCTGCGACGCCGCAGAAGCAGCATCAGGCCGAGTTCGGTGCGCCTGCCAACTATTTCGCCGAGAAGATCGTCCGTGCCGTCACCTTGGGCGGGCGCACACGCGAGAGCGCCAATTCAAGAGTGCTCGGGCTGATCGAGAAGCGCTACGGCGTTCCCGGCGAGATCGTCCTGGCCATCTGGGGCCGCGAGACCGGCTTCGGCGCGGCGAAGATGCCTTATGACGCCTTCGAGGTGCTGGGCACCAAGGCATTCATGTCGACGAGGAAGGATTTCTTCCGCACCGAGCTGCTTGCGGCGCTGGAAATCGTCCAGCGCGGCCTGGCCCCGGTCAACGCCATGAAGTCATCCTGGGCCGGTGCGCTCGGCCAGCCGCAATTCATGCCGACCTCTTTCCTCAAGCATGCCGTGGATTTCGACGGCGATGGCAGACCCGACATCTGGAATTCGACGCCCGACGTGCTCGCCTCGATCGCCAACTATCTCGTCCACTATGGCTGGGTGCGGGGACGCGGCTGGGGTTTCGAGGTGACGGTGCCAGAGAGCGTCTCCTGCTCGCTGGAAGGGCCGGACCAGGGCAAGAAGATCTCGCAATGGGCCGCCATGGGCATCAAACGTGTCGATGGAAAGCCGTTTCCGGCGAGCGAATTGAAGGCGGAGGGTTTCCTGCTGATGCCGGCTGGCCGCAGCGGCCCAGCCTTCATCGCCACCCCCAATTTCTATGTGCTCAAGGAATACAACACCAGCGACCTTTACGCGCTGTTCATCGGCCACGGCGCTGACCGGATTGCCCATGGCGATCAGAATTTTTCCAGCAGTTGGGGGCCGGTCGGCGATCTCCACCGTTCCGACATCGCCGCCCTGCAACGGGCGCTGGAAGCCAAAGGCTATGACGTTGGCAGCGCCGACGGCCTGCCGGGCTTCAAGACCCGACGCTCGATTGGCAAGTGGCAGACCGAGAACGGCGAGCCTGCGACCTGCTTTCCAGACGCCGGCCTGGTCGCCGCGCTGAAATAACCCAAAAAGTAGGGATTTGTCCCGTTTGCCAGCCCCGATTGGCCTGCGTATGCGTCGACGCGCCGCTCGCCATTCCGGTTGAATGAGCCGTCGCGTAAAATCCTCGTCGCCCGCCCCGGAGCGCCGGATATGCTGTTGACCAATTGGACAAAAACCACGACGGTAAGTGGTCGAGGGGCTGTTGCCGGCCCCGAAAAGAACACCGCAATCCTGAGCCGGGAACTCAGGTCAACAAAACAGGGAACAATCACCATGATGATGGAAAAGTTTGCTCTACGATCCCGCATCCTGCTTGCGGGCGCGGCCATGTCGGCGCTGCTTCTGGCTGGTGCCCCGGCCGGGGCGGTCACGCCCGCCGACACACTGGTCGAGGGTTTCGCGATCGACGACATCATCTCCATGGATCCGGGCGAGGCGTTCGAGTTGTCGACCGCCGAGGTCACCGGCAACACCTATGATCTGCTGGTCCGCCTCGACCTCAGCGACACCTCCAAGGTCAAGCCCGATCTTGCCGAAAGCTGGGCCGTCTCCGACGACGGCCTGACCTACACCTTCAAGCTCAAGCCTGGCCTGAAATTCGCCTCGGGCAATCCGATCACGGCTGCCGACGTCGCCTACTCGTTCGAGCGCGTTGTCAAGCTGGACAAGAGCCCGGCCTTCATCATCGAACAGTTCGGCATCAGCGGCGACAACGTCGCCGAAAAGGCCAAGGCGGTGGACGACACCACCTTCCAGTTCACGGTCGACAAGGCCTATGCCCCGAGCTTCGTGCTGAACTGCCTGTCGGCGACCGTCGCATCGGTCGTCGATAGCAAGCTGGTCAAGGAGCACGTCGTCAAGGCCGCGCCCACCGCCGACTACAAATGGGACAATGACTTCGGCAACGCCTGGCTGAAGACCGGCTATGCCGGTTCCGGCGCCTACAAGCTGCGTGAATGGCGCGCCAACGAAGCCGTCGTCATGGAGCGCAACGACAATTATCACGGCGAAAAGGCCAAGCTCGCCCGCGTCATCTATCGCAACATGAAGGAAAGCTCGGCGCAGCGCCTGGCGCTCGAGGCCGGCGACATCGACGTTGCCCGCAATCTCGAACCGAACGACCTCGACGCCATTGCCAAGAACGCCGATCTCACCACCAACAGCGCGCCGAAGGGCACGGTCTTCTACATCAGCCTCAACCAGAAGAACCCGAACCTGGCCAAGCCCGAGGTTCGCCAGGCCTTTAAATATCTGGTCGACTATGATGCGCTGAGCTCGACCATCCTCAAGGGCATCGGCGAGATCCACCAGACCTTCCTGCCCAAGGGCGATCTCGGCGCTCTCGACGAAAACCCCTTCAAGCTCGACGTCGCCAAGGCCAGGGAACTGCTGGCCAAGGCAGGTCTGCCAGACGGCTTCAGCGTGACCATGGATGTGCGTACCGGCCAGCCGACGACAGGCATGGCGGAATCGATCCAGCAGACGCTCGGACAGGCCGGCATCAAGCTGGAGATCATTCCCGGTGACGGCAAGCAGACGCTGACCAAGTACCGCGCCCGCAACCACGACATCTATATCGGCCAGTGGGGACAGGACTATTTCGATCCGAATTCCAACGCCCAGACCTTCGCCTCGAACCCGGACAATTCGGATGCCGGCAAGTCGCACACCCTGGCCTGGCGCAACGCCTGGGACATTCCGGACCTGACCAAGCAGACCGAAGCGGCCTTGCTGGAGAAGGACTCGGCCAAGCGCGCCGCGCTGTACCAGGACCTTGAGAAGAAAGTACTCGACACAAGCCCCTTCGTCCTCATCCACCAGCAACTGGAAGTGGCTGGCTTGCGCAAGAACCTCAAGGGTTTCGCGCTCGGCCCGAGCTTCGACACCAACTTCGTGGGGCCGGTTTCCAAGGAATAGCGCCCGCGGACACGCCGCATGAGCGCGGTTGAAAGCCAGGGGAAGGCGGGGCGCGGCAGCGCCCGCGCCTTTGCCATTCTCTCCTCGATCGGCCGGTTCCTGGTCATCGCGGTGACGACCTACCTTGGTCTTCTCGCGGTCACCTTCTTCATCGGCCGCGTCATCCCGATCGACCCGGTGCTGGCCGTGCTCGGCGACCGTGCGCCGGCAAACGTCGTCGAGCGCACGCGCCGCGAGATGGGCCTCGACCTGCCGCTGATCGAACAGTTTTATATCTATGTCAGGAGTGCGCTGAACGGGGATTTCGGCACTTCGGTGCTGACCACCAACCCTGTCATGACCGACATCCGCCGCGCTCTTCCGGCAACGACGGAACTGGCCACGCTCGGAACGCTGATCGGCGCGCTGTTTGGCGTGCCGCTCGGCGTGCTGGCGGCCGTCAGGCGCGGCAGCCTCATCGATCAGATCGTGCGCGTCATCGGCCTGATCGGCTATTCCGTGCCGATCTTCTGGCTCGGGCTGCTTGGGCTCGTCCTGTTCTACGCCAAGCTGCAATGGGTGGCCTTTCCGGCGCGGCTCGACGTCGTCTACGAATACACCTTCACGCCGGTCACCGGTTTCTACCTGCTCGACTCGGCGATGCAGGGCCAGTGGGATGTCTTTTGGGACGCCTTCCGCCACATCATCCTGCCGGCCTCGCTGCTCGGCTATTTCTCGCTCGCCTATATCAGTCGCATGACGCGCTCATTCATGCTCAACGAACTTGCTCAGGAATATGTCGTCGCCGCGCGCGCCAAGGGCCTGTCGGAACGCCGCATCATCTGGGCCCACGCGCTGCGCAATGCAGCCGTGCCGATGGTGACGGTGATCGCGTTGTCCTATGCCGGCCTGCTCGAAGGTTCGGTGCTGACCGAGACCGTCTTCTCCTGGCCGGGCATCGGGCTTTACATCACCAACTCGCTGCAGAATGCCGACATGAACGCCGTGCTTGGCGGCACCATCGTCATCGGCTCGGTGTTCATCGGCATCAATCTTTTGTCAGACCTGCTCTATCGTTTGCTCGATCCGAGGACGAAATCCGCATGAGCGCCGAGGCAATCCAGAGCCGTCGCGACTGGCTGCTCAGCGAGCGGCCGGCCTCGCGCATGCAGGCAAGGCTCGGCCGTGCCTATGTCGCATGGCGGCGCTTTTCCGCCAATCGGCTGGCCTTTGTCGGCCTGCTGATCATCATCGCGCTGCTCGTCATTGCCGCTCTTGCCGGCGTGCTGGCGCCCTATTCGCCGACCGTCGGCGACCTGAAGAACGCGCGGCTGCTGGCGCCGAGCGCGCAGCACTGGTTCGGCACCGACGACCTTGGCCGCGACATCTATTCGCGCATCCTCTACGGCTCGCGTTGGACGCTCTATGTGGTCATTCTGGTCGCCATCATCGCAGCCCCGATCGGTCTTCTCGTCGGCACCGTCGCCGGCTATGCCGGCGGCTGGACCGATGCCATCCTGATGCGCATCACCGATATCTTCCTCGCTTTCCCCAAGCTGATCCTGGCGCTGGCCTTTGTCGCCGCCCTCGGCCCCGGCATCGAGAATGCGGTGCTTGCCATCGCCATCACGTCCTGGCCACCCTATGCGCGCATCGCGCGTGCCGAAACGCTGACCGTGCGCAACTCCGACTACATCAAGGCGGTGCAACTGATGGGCGCGTCGCCCGCCCGCATCGTGCTGCGCCACATCATGCCGCTCTGCATCTCCTCGCTGATCATTCGTGTGACGCTCGATATGGCCGGCATCATCCTCACCGCCGCCGGCCTCGGCTTCCTCGGCCTCGGCGCGCAGCCGCCGCTGCCCGAATGGGGCACCATGATCGCCTCGGGCCGCCGCTTCGTGCTCGACCAATGGTGGGTGGCCGGCGCGCCGGGCTTCGCGATCCTCATCGTCAGCCTCGGCTTCAACCTGCTTGGCGATGGCCTGCGCGACGCGCTCGATCCCCGCAGCGGTGACCAATGAGCGCCCTTCTCGACGTCGAGGACCTGCGCGTCACCTTCCCGACCCGCACCGGGCTGATCGAGGCGGTGCGTGGCGTTTCCTTCTCGCTTGGCCGCGAACGCCTCGGCATCGTCGGCGAGTCCGGCTCGGGCAAGTCGCAGACGGGCCGCGCCATCATGGGTCTGACGCCGCCACAGGCCCGGATATCGGCCGGCAAATTGGCCTTCGACGGCATCGACCTGCTCGGCATCTCGCCGCGCGAACGCCGGGCGCTACGAGGCAACCGCATCGCGATGATCCTGCAGGATCCGAAATATTCGCTCGATCCGGTGATGAGCATCGGCCGCCAGATCGTCGAGACGCTGCGCACGCACGAGAAGGTCTCCAAGGCCGAGGCGCGCGAGCGGGCGCTGGCCATGCTGGAGGCCGTACAGATCCGTGACCCCAAACGCGTTTTCGACCTGCATCCGCACGAAGTCTCCGGCGGCATGGGCCAGCGCGCCATGATCGCCATGATGCTGATCGCCGGACCCGAACTGATGATCGCCGACGAGCCGACTTCGGCGCTCGACGTCACCGTGCAACTCGACGTGCTCAACATCCTCGATAAGCTGGTCAGCGAGCGCGGCATGGGGCTGATCTTCATCTCGCACGATCTGCGCCTGGTCTCGTCTTTCTGCGACCGCGTCGTCGTGATGTATGCCGGCAAGGTGGTCGAGCAGTTGAAGGCCTCGGAGCTGCGTGAGGCCCAGCATCCCTATACGCGCGGCCTGCTCAATTGCATGCCGCGGATCGGCTTCGAGCGCCATCCCTTGCCGGTGCTCGACCGCAAGCCGGAGTGGGCGGCATGATTTCAGCGATTGCCGTCGACAGGCTGGAGGTGATCTTCGACCGCTTTCGCGCGCTGAAGGGCGTCAGCCTGGAGGTCAGGGAAGGAGAGTCCTATGGGCTTGTCGGCGAAAGCGGCTCCGGCAAGTCGACATTGCTAAGAGCGATTGCCGGCCTCGCACCGGTCTCCTCCGGCAGCATCGCCGTCAACGGCAAGACGCTCGGCGCGCGCCGCGACAAGGCCTTCTACCGCGAGGTGCAGATGGTCTTTCAGGATCCGTACGGCTCGTTGCATCCGCGCCAGACCGTCGATCGCCTGCTGCAGGAGCCGCTTGCCATCCACGGCTTCGCCGATGGCGAGAAGCGCATCGAACGCGCGCTGGACGAAGTCGGGCTCGGCAACGGTTTTCGCTTCCGCTACGCGCACCAACTCTCGGGCGGCCAACGCCAACGTGTCGCCATTGCCCGCGCGCTGATCCTCGAACCCTCGATCCTGCTGCTCGACGAGCCGACCTCGGCGCTCGACGCCTCGGTACAGGCCGAAGTGCTGAACCTGCTCGAAGAGGTGCGACGGCGGCGCAAGCTCACCTTCCTGATGGTCAGCCACGACCTCGCCATCATCACCCATATGTGCGAGCGGCTGATGGTGATGCAGAACGGCGAAGCGGTGGAGACGCTGACCGCCAGCCAGTTGATCGGCCACCGCGTGAATGCGGACTATACGCGCAATCTGCTCAGGGCGAGCGAGGGGTTTGTGCGCGCCTGACGTTTATCGCTGACGGCATTCGAATTTCCGCCTTAGACCGCTCCACCTTCGGGCACCGTTTCCCCTTGTACGCCGTTGCCTTCGGGCTCCCGCTTCGGCTCCTTGATGCGGAACCACGTTACATAAAGCGCCGGCAGGAACAGCAGCGTGATCGCGGTACCCGCGATGATGCCGCCCATCATGGCGTAGGCCATCGGACCCCAGAACACTTCGCGCGCGATCGGGATCAGCGCCAGGCTGGCCGCGGCCGCCGTCAGCGCGATCGGCCGCATGCGGTGCTCGGTGGCTTCGATGACGGCCGTCCACCGGTCCTTGCCCTCGGTCACGAGGTCCTCGATCTGCACGATCAGGATGACCGAGTTGCGGATCAGGATGCCGATCAGCGCCAGAACGCCGAGGATGGCGACGAAGCCGAGCGGCGCGCCGCTCGGCACCAGGGCCGCCACCACGCCGATGAGGCCGAGCGGCGCCACCGCCACCACCAGGAACAGGCGCTGGAAACTCTGCAACTGGACCATTAGGATCGCCGCCATCACGAACAGCATCAACGGCACAACGGCAGCTATCGGTCCCTGGCTTTTGGCGCTCTCCTCGACCGAGCCGGCGGTTTCGACCGAATAGCCTGGCGGCAGCTTGGCGATGAAGGCGTCGACCGATGGCTTCAGTTCGTTGACCACGGTTGCCGGCAGCGCGTCGCCGACCAGGCCGGCGCGCACCGTGATGGTCGGGATGCGGTCGCGCCGCCACACCGTCGGCTGCTCGAGCTCGTAGCGGAAGTTAGCGACCGCCGCGAGCGGGATCGCCTCGCCGGTGCTGGTCGGCAGCTGCATGTTCTGCAATGTCTCGATCGAGCCGCGCTCGGCCTCGCGCGAGCGCGCCACGACATTGATCAGGTAGGTGGCGTCGCGCACCTGGGTGATCGTGGCGCCGCCGACCGTGCTGTTCAGCGCGCTGGCGATGTCCGAAGAGGTGATGCCGAGCTGGCGCGCCTTGTCCTGCAGCACGTCGACCCTCAGCACACGCTGCGGTTCGTTCCAGTCGAAGGTCGGCGCGGCGAGCTTCGGATTGACCGAGACGAGGCCGGCGAAGTGTTGCGCCAGTTCTCGCACCGTCTGGATGTCGGGTCCGCCGACGCGGTACTGGACAGGACGGCCGACCGGCGGTCCGAGTTCGAGCAGCTTGACGAAGGCGTCGGTGCCGACGAATTCCTCGCGCAGCAGCTTCTCCAGTGCCGCCTTGACCCGGTTGCGGGCCTCGATGCTCTTGGTGACAATCACGGTCTGGCCGAAATAGGGGTTGGCCGGCTGCACGTCATAGGCCAGCACGAAGCGCACCGCGCCCTGTCCGATATAGGACGAGAAATGGTCGATGTCTGGGTTGCCGACCAGCGCCCGCTGCTCGAACCGCTCCATCTGGTCGCGCGTGTCGGCGATCGACGCGTTCTGCGGCAGGTTCCAGTCGACGACCAGCTCCGGCCGGTCGGATGGCGGGAAGAACTGCTGCTGAACGAGACCGAAACCGGCGATGGAGGCGGCGAAGAGAAGCACCGTGACGATGATGGTGAGCCAGTGGCGGCGCACCGAGCCGATAAGGACCCTTCGAAACAGCGACGTGAGGCGGCCGGGCTGGTCGTGGTGCTTGGCCTTCATCGTCGCCGGCAGGATGGTGACGCCGAGCAGTGGCGCAAACAGCACCGCGACGATCCATGACACCAGCAGCGACACGGCGATGACGACGAACAGGGTGAAGGTATATTCGCCGGCTGCGCTGTTGTTGAGGCCGATCGGGATGAAGCCGGCGACCGTGACCAGCGTGCCGGTCAGCATCGGGAAGGCGGTCGAGGTGTAGACATAGGTCGCCGCCTTGCGCAGATTATCGCCGATCTCCAGCCGCGCCACCATCATCTCGACCGCGATCATCGCGTCGTCCACCAGCAGCCCAAGCGCGATGATCAGCGCACCCAGCGAAATGCGCTGCAGCGATATGCCGAGATATTCCATGACGGTGAAGGTGATGGCCAGCACCAGGGGGATCGACAGCGCCACCACGAAGCCGGCGCGCATGCCGAGGCTGATGAACGACACCGCGAGCACGATGGCGACCGCCTCGAACAGCGCGCGGGTGAACCCTGAAACCGCTTCCTCGACGATGACAGGCTGGTCGGCAACCAGATGCACGCCGACGCCGACCGGCAGGTCGGCCAGCACCTTGTTCATCTCCTCATGCAGCGCCTCGCCGAATTGCAGCAGGTTGGCGTTGGGCTTCATGCCGATGGCGAGCCCGATCGCGTCCTGGCCATTGAACCGGAACAGCGCCGTCGGCGGATCGACATAGCCACGTGTGATTGTCGCTACGTCGCTCAGGCGGAAGAAGCGGTCATTGACGCGCAGGTTGATGGCGCGCAGGCTCTCCTCCGAGGTGAACTGGCCGCCGACGCGCACGCTGATGCGCTCCGGGCCGGACTGGATGACACCGGATGGCGTGATTGCGTTCTGCGCCTGCAGGCTTGCCACGATCGCCTGCTGGTTGAGGCCGAGCGCCGCGATCTGGCGGGTCGAGAATTCGAGATAGATCGCCTCGTCTTGCGCGCCGACCAGGTCGACCTTGCCGGCATTGGGCACGGTCAGGATTCTGGTCCTGACATCCTCGACATAATCGCGCAGCTGGCGCGGCGTCAGCCCATCCGACGTGAAGGCGTAGATGTTGCCGTAGACGTCGCCGAAGCGGTCGTTGAAGAATGGTCCCTGCACGCCTTGCGGAAACTGGTTCCGGATGTCGTTGACCATGTTGCGCACCTGCAGCCACGTCGGCACGACGTCGCGCGCCCTGGTGGTCGGCTTCAGGTTGACGAAGATGACGGTCTGGCCGGCTGTGGTGACCGATTTGGTGTAGTCGAGGCTGTCGAGCTCCTCCAGCTTCTTCTCGATGCGGTCGGTCACCTGCCGCACGGTCTCGTTGACCGAGGCGCCTGGCCAGTTGGCCTGGATGATCATCGTCTTGATGGTGAAGGCCGGATCTTCCTCGCGGCCAAGATTGAGGTAGGAAAATACGCCGGCCACCACGAAGACCAGCATGAAATACCAGACCAGCGAGCGGTGGTTGAGCGCCCAGTCGGAGAGATTGAAGCCCTTCATGAGGCCCCTCCCTTGGGCACTTTCACTTTCTGACCTTCGCTCAGGCTGTGGACACCCGCGGTGACGACACGCATGCCGGCTTCAAGCCCCTCGGCCACGGTGAAGGTGCCGCCATTCTTCGATGCGAGCTTGATGTCGCGCGCGCTCACGCTCGATGTCTGCGGATCGACGATCCACACTTTCTCGGCGCCGTCTTTTTCGAGGAGTGCCGACATGGGCAGTTCGATCGTCGGCGCCACCTTGGTCACGCGGGTTGCCGTCACCGTCGAGCCGAGCCGGAAGGCCTGCGGCGGATCGGTCAGCGTCAGTCGCACGCGCCGGGTGCGGGTCGACCCCTCGGCCTGCGGCGCGATCTCGCGCAGCTTGGCCTCCGTCTGGATCGTCGGCAGCGATTGCAGGATGACCTGGAATGGCGTGCCGGCGGAGAGATCGCCGGTCAACTGATCGGGAATATCGACCACCGCTTCGCGCAGGTCCGAGCGCGCCACGGTGACGACCGTCTGCCCGGGTGAAACCGTCTGGCCGACCTCCGCGCCGACTGCGGTGACGACGCCGTCGAAATCCGAGAACAGCCTGGCATAGCCAAGCTGCTCCTGCGACTTGGCCAGCGAAGCCTTGGCCCGTTCGACACTGGCCTCGGCCGCTTTCCTTCCCTGCTGCGCGGCATCGAAGACGGACTGCGAGGTGTTGGCCGAGGCAAGCAGCTGGCGCTGGCGCTCCTCGCTGGCGGCGGCGTTGGCGAACTGCGCCTCGGCGTTGGAGAGCTCCGCCTTGGCCGCTTGCACCGCCAGCTCCAGCGCGGTCGGGTCGAGCGCTGCGATCGTCGTGCCCTTGGTGACGATGTCGCCGACCTTGACGTCGCGCGAGACAACCCGGCCAAGCAGCCGGAAGGCCAGGTCGGCGCTGACCTGTGGCTCGACCGAGCCGGCGAAGCCGAAGGTCCGGGTGGTGCGCGGCTCGACCACGAGCGACAGCACTGGCCGGGTGATCTCCGGCGGCTTTTGATCCGACTTCGAGCAGGCGCCAAGCGCGCCAAGCGCAAACAGGCCAAGCAGGATGCGTACCAGCCGGTTCATTGGCTCGCTCCCGCTATCTCGACCGTCTGGCCGGGGCTGAGCAACTGCCCGCCCGCGGTGACGACGCTTTGGCCTTCATTCAGTCCCTTGGCGATCACGACGGTACCGGAATCGAAAGCCAGCACCTCGACGGGCGTCGTCGCAACCGCCTTGGTCGAAGGATCGACGATCCACACCGCAGGCTTGCCCGCGCTGGATGTCAGCGCTTGCCAGGGCAACAGGATCACCTTCGCGGGCTTGGCGCTGACCGAGCCGATGACGGTGGCCCCTAGCGGCATGCCGGCGGGCGTATCGGGAATGCCGACCTTGACCCGGATCGAACCGGACGCCTGGTCGACCGCCGGCGAAATTTCGCGCACCTTGCCTGTTGCCCTCACCTGCGGATCGGACAACAGCGTGATCGTCACCGCGGGAGAGGTAGGCGTCCTGGCGACCAGCGTCTCCTGCACGTTGAACACGGCGTCCCGGTCGCCGTCCTCGGCTACGGTGAAGACGGTTTGCGCCGCTTGCACCACCTGGCCGGCTTCGACCTGGCGGGCGGTGATCACGCCGGCGGCGCCAGCCTTGAGTTCGGTGAAGGACAGGTTTTGCTGCGCGTTGGCGAACGCGCTCTGCGCCGCATCGACGCTGCCTTGCGCCACCTTCAGCGCCTGGTCGGCGGTGTCAAAATCGCGTCTGGTGGTGAAGCCCTGGGCAAGCAGCGTCTTCTGCCGCGCGAATGTGGCGGCGGCCTGGGTCAGTTGTGCTTGTGCCGCGTCAAGATCGGCCTGCGCGGAACGCAGATCGGATTCCTGTTCCTGCGGATCGATGCGGGCAAGCACCGCGCCCTGGTCGACATGCTGGCCGACATCGACAAGCCGCTCGGCGACGCGGCCGCCGACCCTGAACGACAGATTGTTCAGTGTGCGCGCCGCGATCACGCCCGTCAGCGAGGTTCTTGGCGCATAGTCGGCGAGCGCCACCGTCTCGGTGCGCACCATGATCGGCAGCTTTTTCGCCGCAGCCTCCTGCTTCTGGCAGCCGGTCAGCAGCAGGGCGACCATACAGGCGAAAAGCGCCGAGGCGACTGGAAAAGACAAAAGGCTAGAGGTTTTGACCGATGGCGGCGAGACGGAGGATGTCGCGTTCCTGCTCATGGGCTCCCCTCGACCGCGGACCGCTCGCTGACGCTCGCGGATATCTGGAGGATAATCGATCGCCGGAAAAAGGAAACCGGTCTTGCCTGCCTATCGCCCGACTGGGTAAGGGCAGGCACCCGCCGGCCGCAGGCCCAATTGCCTGCCGGTGGTGCCGACTTGAGGAAAACGTGAAATAAGGTCAGAAGACATCTGACCAACGAGAACGGGCGCCGGCCCGATGAGGGATATTATGAAGAATTCAGCCATTTCCGAACGCAAGAACCAGTCGATTTCACGCGGCGTCGGCATGACCACGCAGATCTATGCCGACCGGGCTGAAAATTCGGAGATCTGGGATGTCGAGGGCCGCCGCTACATCGACTTCTCCTCCGGCATCGCCGTGGTCAATACCGGCCACCGCCATCCCAAGGTAATCGAGGCTGTCAAGGCACAGCTCGACCGCTTCACCCATACCTGCCATCAGGTGGTGCCCTATGAAAGCTACGTGCGGCTGGCCGAACGCCTGAACGCCATGCTGCCCGGCAAGTTCGAGAAGAAGACCATCTTCGTCACCACCGGCGCCGAGGCGGTCGAGAACGCCATCAAGATCGCCCGCAACGCCACCGGCCGCCAGGCCGTCATTGCCTTTGGGGGCGGCTTCCACGGCCGCACCTTCATGGGCATGGCGCTGACCGGCAAGGTCGTTCCCTACAAGGTCGGCTTCGGCGCCATGCCGGGCGACGTCTACCACGTGCCGTTCCCGGTGCAGCTGCATGGCGTCTCGGTCGCCGATTCGCTTGCCGCGCTCGACAAGCTGTTCAAGGCCGATGTCGATCCGGCCCGCGTCGCCGCGATCATCATCGAGCCGGTTCAGGGCGAGGGGGGCTTCTACGATGCGCCGCGTGAGCTCCTGACGGCGCTGCGCAAGCTCTGCGACCAGCATGGAATGCTTCTCATCGCCGATGAAGTGCAGACCGGCTTTGCCCGCACCGGCAAGATGTTCGCGATGGACCATCACGAGGTCGCTGCCGACATCACCACCATGGCCAAGAGCCTTGCCGGCGGCTTCCCACTGGCGGCGGTCACCGGCCGCGCCGAGATCATGGATGCGCCCGGCCCTGGTGGGCTCGGCGGCACCTATGGCGGCAGCCCGATCGGCGTCGCCGCCGCGCATGCGGTTCTCGATGTGATCGAGGACGAAAAGCTGTGCGACCGCGCCAACACGCTGGGTGCGCGGCTGAAGCAGCGCCTTCAGTCGATCCGCGACGACGTGCCCGAGATTGTCGACATCCGCGGCCTCGGCTTCATGAACGCGGTTGAGTTCAACGACATCAAGAAGGGCCTGCCCTCGGCCGAGATCGCCAACGCCGTCCGGCTGAAGGCGCTCGACATGGGGCTGATCCTGCTGACCTGCGGCGTCTATGGCAACGTCATCCGTTTCCTGGCGCCGATCACCATCCAGGACGAAGTCATGAACGAGGCGCTTGACATTCTGGAAAGCTCGATCCGCGAAGTCTGCGCCGCCTGACCACCTCCCCCTCGTGGGGAGGTCGGACCGAAGGTCCGGGTGGGGGGCTTGGCGCCGACCCCCACCCCGCTGCTTCGCAGCGACCCTCCCCGCAAGCGGGAGGGTAAGGGCGTCTAGCCCGCAGCCCTTGCCGGCTCATCCTGCTGAAACGCGGCCAGTGCTGCCTTTAGCCCTTCGGGCCCCATGGCCACCATCTGCGGCGTCGGTGAGAAGCCGGCGCCGAGCATCTTGCGGCCGAGCATGTGGTCGCCCGGCCGATTGACGGATTCGATGCCGAGCAGCCGGTCCCCGGCGTAATGGTAGATCGAGAATTTGTTGTCGGGCAGATCACCCAGCACGACATGGCTGTCGCCGCCGGCGGTCAGCCCGACCATCTGCAGCTTCATGTCGCCAATGTCGGACCAGAACCACGGTACCGCCGAATAGGCATCGGCATGGCCTGATATGGTGCGCGCGGCAAGGCGGGCCTGGTCGGTGGCGTTCTGCACCGATTCCAGCCGCACGTCGCCGCCGGTGAACCAGTGCCGGTAGGAGGCGGCGTCGCCGATTGCGAGGATTTCAGGCACCGAGCTGCGCATCTGGTGGTCGACTCGGATACCGTTGGCCACGACGAGGCCGGCTGCCTGCGCCAGTTCGACATTCGGCACGGCGCCGATGCCGACGATGACCATGCGCGCCGGCAGCCTTTCGCCTGTTGAGGTGATCGCGGCCACGACATGACCGTTTTCGCCTTCCAGCCGGGCAATCGAGGTGCCGGTCAGGATGCGCACGCCGGTCGCTTCCAGCCGTTGGCGGACATGGCTCGCCACGGCGGGCGCCACGGCTCGTCCAAGCAGCCGGTCGACCGTTTCGACAACCGTCACCGTGCGGCCGGCCGCCCGCAGCGTCGCGGCAATCTCCAGCCCGATGAAACCGCCGCCGAGGATGACGACATCTTCGCTCTGTGCGCTCAACTCCCGGATCAGCCGCGCATCGGCCAGCGAACGCAGCGACAAAACGCCGGAGAGGTCCGAGCCTGGCAGCGGCAGGGCGCGCGGGCGCGACCCGGTCGCCAGGATCAGATGGTCGAAGGCAAGCGATCTGCCACCGGCGATGTCGAGGCTGCGGCGACCGGAATCGATGCGCTCAATCCGGATTCCCGGCCGGTAATCGATGGCGCTGCCAGTATAGAAGGCTTCGCCGCGCAGGGGCTGCGGCTTGGCTTCCGGGTCCTTGATGAAGGTCTTCGACAGTGGCGGCTTGTGGTAGGGCAGTTCGTTCTCGTCACCGACGAGGATCACCGGCCCGTCATAGCCGTCCTCACGCAGGCTTGCCGCCGCTTGCACGCCAGCATGACCCGCGCCGACAATGACCACACTGTTCTTCATCGCATTCCCATCCCGATTTTGATCCTAGGACGTCTCGCCAAGTGGCAATTGTCTGGCGCCGCCGCAAGAGAGCTTTTGCGGGTCGCACCGGGAATGGCGGCTGTCAATCGCACAGCTCGTCGAGAAAACCGGTGAACGCAGCGGATAAAGTTGACTATCATAGTTTAGAATAATTCTAAACTATTGTTTCGATTGGATTTTCCAGCAATTTTGGTTGACTTCCACTGGCGTCGAAGCTTTAAGGGATCTCGCGCATTGGCGCATCCCTTTGATGTCTGGGCCTTGAACCCGTTCGATTGGAGGCATTTTGGTGTCTTTCTTCCCTGAGCCGCGCGGCAGCGCGGCATATCCTGCGGCCGGTGGCATGCACACGACCTGGTGTGCCGGCTGCCACGCGCGCCGTTTGCGGAATTCCCGAGAGACTGGAGAGCGATGATGACAGCACGATATGGCGGCAGGCTCGCGGCGATTGGTGCCACGGCCTTGCTGACGGCGGCGGTGTTCGTGCTGCCCGCGAAGGCGGAAACCGACCCCAAGGCGGTCATCAAGACTTACGCGGATATCGGGCTTGCCAAATATGAGGATTCCCTGATCACCGCGCAGACGCTCGACAAGGCGGTCGACGCCTTGCTTGCCAAGCCGTCGGCCGAAACGCTCAACGCCGCCCGCGACGCCTGGAAGGCGGCCCGCGTGCTCTATCCACAGACCGAGGTCTACCGCTTCGGCAACAAGATCGTCGACGACTGGGAAGGCGGGGTGAATTCCTGGCCCTTGGACGAAGGCCTGATCGACTACGTTGCCAAGAGCTACGGTACGGAATCGGACGTGAATTCGCTCTATACGGCCAATGTAATCGCCAACAAGGAAATCGAGATCAACGGCAAGAAGGTCGATGCCTCGACGCTTTCGCCGGAATTCCTCTCCGGCACCTTGCAACAAGCTGGCGGCATCGAGGCCAATGTCGCTACCGGCTATCACGCCATCGAGTTCCTGCTCTGGGGCCAGGATCTGCACGGCACCGGTCCGGGCGCCGGCGAGCGTCCCTATACGGACTACGACCTCAAGAACTGCACCGGCGGCAATTGCGCCCGCCGCGCAGAGTACCTGAAATCGGCAACTGACCTTCTGGTCTCCGACCTGCAGAAGATGGTCAACGACTGGAAGGAAGACGGCGCCGCGCGCAAGAACCTCGTCGATGGCGAGCCGAACACCGCGATCTCGATCATCTTCACCGGCATGGGCTCGCTGTCCTACGGTGAACTGGCCGGCGAACGCATGAAGCTCGGCCTGCTGCTGCATGATCCGGAAGAGGAGCAAGACTGCTTCTCCGACAACACTTACAACTCCCACCTCTATGACGCCGTCGGCATCCGCGCCGCCTATCACGCCAGCTATATCCGCCTCGATGGCACCGTCGTTTCGGGGCCCTCGGTGTCCGATATGGTGAAGGCAGTCGACCCGGCGATCGACAAGGAACTGTCGGGCAAGCTCGAAGTCACCGTCGCCAGGATGGAAGCGATCAAGGCGCGGGCCGAGGCCGGCGAAGCCTATGACCAGCAGATCGCCGAGGGCAATGCGCAAGGCAATGCCACCGTTCAGGCGGCGATCGACGCATTGATCGACCAGACCAAATCGATCGAGCGCGCCGTCGGCTCGCTGAAGCTCAACGCCATCGCCTTCGAGGGTTCCGACAGCCTCGACGCGCCCGACAAGGTGTTCAAGTAAGGCCAGAAGCCTGCTCAGGAGCCGGGCGACCGGCTTCGGAATGAGGAGGCCCCGGCAGTAAGAAATGCCAGGCGGCGCGGGAGCCGCCGCCAGCCATCCGAGCCAAGTAATGCTGATCTGCCATTGCAACATCATCACCGAAACGGAGATCGAGCAGGCCATCGTCGGGCTGCTTGACAAGGACCCCTGGCAGCTCATCGTGCCGGCAAAGGTCTACCACGCCATGCAGAAGCGCGGGCGTTGCTGCGGCTGCTTGCCAAATGTGGTCGAAACGATCATTCGGGTCACCGAAAATTACCACGGCCGCTCGGAGGCGGGCGGTGTGGATGTCGTTTCACATCTGGATCGTGTCAGAGGCCTGCGCGTCCAATACGGGAGCAGAAGCCATGAAAGGCGAACCGCGGATCATCGAGCGGCTTAACGAGGCTCTGTTCCCCTTGAGACGCAACTCGGTCTACTGCCCTCGATCGGCGAAGAGGAATACTGGCAGCACAACCCCCCGGCGGGCGAGGCGGAATAAGGATATGCGGAAATGCGGCGCCCCATAGCTGTCTTGCGCCGCTTGCGGCGGGCCAAAGGCCCGCTGGGTGTTCAGAAAACGCCAGTTATGTCGGCTGGTCGGCGCTGCACCATTCTCATGCTGGCGCTGGCCTCTTCGGCGGTGGCCGGCGCCCTTCCCGCCGGCCTCGCCACCGTGCGTACCGACCTTAATGCGAAAGACCAGGCGCGCGTCGCTGCCGTCACCAGGGCGACTACGGATTTCTCCAGACCTGAGCCGTTCGAACTGATGCAAGGTGGCGCCGGCACGTCCGAGAAAGACGTCAGCCGTGAGTCCTTCTCGCAATCCTCGGCCAACATCACCTTCGAGGAAGAGAGCATCTTCAAGCTCGGTAACGCCCTGTTCCGCAAGAACTGGGTGTCGTCGCCATCCTCGACGCAGGCGTCGGACGGGCTTGGGCCCCTGTTCAACGAACGGGCCTGCCAGAATTGCCATCTGAAGGATGGTCGCGGCCGCCCGCCGCAAGGTGACGCCGGCACCACCTCGATGTTCCTGCGGCTGGCCCGCGAGGCAAGCAGCGCGGAAGAGAAGGCGGCTATCGCCGACCATCAGTTGCCCAACTTCCCCGATCCGGTTTACGGCACGCAGTTGCAGGAGCTGGCGGTGCCTGGCCTGCACGGCGAAGGCCGGATGCATGTCGACTATCAGGAACGTAAGGTAGAACTGACGGATGGCACGGTGGTTTCCCTGCGGAAGCCCAGTTACTCCGTCACCGATCTTGCCTATGGGTCTCTCGATCCGCGCACCACGCTGTCGCCGCGCCTGACCCCGCCTATGATCGGCCTTGGGCTGATCGAGCAAATCGCGCCGACCGACATCCTTGCTCATGCCGATCCGGAGGACCGCGATGGTGACGGCATCTCCGGCAGGCCGAACATCGTCCGCGACAGGCCGAGCGGTGAGTTGACGGTTGGCCGTTTCGGCTGGAAGGCGCAGACAGCATCGATCCGCCAGCAGGCGGCGGATGCTTTTGTCGGTGACATCGGCATTTCGACGCCGGAAGAACCGAAGCATTGGGGCGACTGCACGGCCGCGCAGGCAAAATGCCTCGCCATGCCCAACGGTGTGCAGGAGCGGCTCGGCCTGGTGGAGGCACCGCCACCGGTGATGGATCTCGTCACCTTCTATGCACAAAACCTGGCCGTGCCGGCACGCCGCGATCTCGCCGCGCCTGATGTGCTCGCAGGAAAAAAGGTCTTTTACGAGATCGGCTGCGTTGCCTGCCACACGCCGAAATTCGTCACCCGCCGCGACGCGCCCAACAAGGCGCAGGCCTTCCAGCTCATCTGGCCCTATTCCGATTTCCTGCTGCACGACATGGGGCCTGACCTTGCCGACGGCCAGGCTTTGGGCGACGCGACCGGCAACGAGTGGCGCACCCCGCCGCTGTGGGGTATCGGCCTGACCGAGATCGTCAACGGCAATTCCTTCTTTCTGCACGATGGCCGTGCCCGCAGCCTGACCGAGGCGATCCTGTGGCATGGCGGCGAGGGCCGGAAGGCGCGCGACCGCTTTGCCGCCGCCGACGCTGCCGAGCGCGATGCATTGCTTAAATTCCTGGAGTCACTTTGATGCTGAAGCGTTCCGCGCTGGTTCTCGCTCTTCCCCTGGCGTTGCTGGGTATTTTTCCGGCATCGGCGGCCGTGAAGGCCTCCGACGTGATCCAGCGCGCGGTCGACGGCTTTGTCCGCCCGGCCTATGCCGGCCTCCACGAACACACGCAATCCCTGGCGAAGGCCATGCACAAGCTCTGTGAGGCACCTTCGCAAGGGGAACTTGATGCGGCGCGTGCCGAGTTTTCGGCCACGGTCTATGCCTGGTCGTCGGCCGAGATCATCGGTTTTGGGCCGATCAAGGAGAACAACCGCCTGGAGCGCATGCTGTTCTGGCCGGACCGCAAGAGCATTGGCCTGAAGCAGGTGCAGGCGGCCATGTCGGACAAGGACGCTACCGCCACCGATCCGGCACAACTGGCCGGCAAGAGCGTTGCCATGCAAGGCTTGGGTGCGCTGGAATTCGTGCTTTACGGGGACGGCGCCGCTGCGCTGACGGGCAAGGATGATGCCTATCGTTGCGCCTATGGGGCCGCGATTGCCGGCAACATCGAGACCATGGCCAAAGACGTCGACGACGCTTGGAACAAGCCGGACGGCTTTGCAATGCTCTGGGCCAATCCGGGACCGCAAAACGCACTTTACCGCGACGGCAACGAAGCAGTGATTGAGCTGGTCGGGGTCTTCATCAAAGAGTTGGAGATGGTTCGCGATGTCCGCCTGAAGGGCTTCCTTGGAGCCGGGCCCGGGACGGACAAGCCGAAACAGGCGATCTACTGGCGTTCGCAAAACACTGCCAATTCGCTGGCCGGAAATCTCGCCGGCATCGATGCGCTGTTCCAGGTCTCGAAGCTCGGCGATGCGCTGCCGGCGGATGCGCGCTGGATGGCGGAGTCGATCCATATCCAGCTGGTCAACGGCGTCGCCACCGCGAAGTCCATCCATGGTCCGATCGACAAGGCGCTCGCCGATCCGGCGCAGCGCGAAAAACTCGAGCATTTCGCGCTGATCACCTCCAGCCTGTCGACGCTGATCGGAGCCAGGCTGACCGCCGAATTCGGCCTGACTGCAGGTTTTTCGTCGTTGGATGGAGATTGAGCGTGAGCCGGAAAATGGCGTGGGCATTTGGCGATAGGCGCAGCGGCTGCGACGCGTGGCCGGTATTTGCGAATCTCCGTCTTTGGAGATTGGTCGAAACGCTAGTCGCTTCGTCATCCTGGGGCGGAGCAAGGAGCGAAGCGACGCGGCGCAGACCCCGGGATCCATGCCGCGACTTCAGGGCGTTGCAACGGTTCGGCTTTCTGCTCCGCTGCGTTCTTCGGCTGAAATCACGGCATGGATCCTTGGGTCTTCGCGACGGAGCTTCGCTCCTGCTTCGCCCAAGCATGACGAATTCTGAAAGGCTTCGGCCAACCTCGGATGGCTGCGATAATCCGCTCGAGCGATCGGTGGGAACTGAATGCCAACTTCGACCTCCGGACATGGCGATGAGCGAGCCTCTAACCGTTGGGATGGTGTCATGAGAACATCCCTCATGGATCGCCGTGATTTCCTGAGGGCCGCGGGCATTGGCTTTGCCGCCGCGATGGCACCGTCGGCCTGGGCAAAAACGCTGGCGGCGGGTGCCGTCTTCGCCACCGCCTTCCTCAAGCGCGACGGCGGTTTTGGTGCTGCCGTCCTGTCGGAGGCCGGCAAGGTGCTGCATGCGATCGACCTGCCCGATCGCGGCCACGACGTCACCTTCGATCCCGTATCCAGGCGTTCGGTGGTTTTCGCCCGCCAGCCGGGCACTTTCGCCGTCGTTTTCGATCACACCGGGCACGATGCTCCGCTGACAATCGCCAGCATCCCCGGCCGGCATTTCTTCGGCCATGGCGTGTTCTCGCCCGACGGCGCGCTGCTCTACGCCACGGAGAATGATTTCGACAACGCTGCAGGCGTGGTCGGCATCTATGATGCGCGGGCGAAATTCAGCCGCGTCGGGGAGTTCCCGACCTACGGCATGGGGCCGCACGAGCTTCTGCTGCTGGGCGATGGCAGGACGATCGCGGTCGCCAATGGCGGCATCGAGACCCATCCCGATTATGGCCGTGCCGAGCTCAACATCGGGACCATGAAGCCGTGCTATGTGCTTGTCGACCGCGTCTCTGGTGACCTCATCGAAAAGCACGAACTGCCGGCGGCGCTGCATCAGCTGTCGATCCGCCACATGGACACCGACCAGACCGGCACCGTCTGGTTCGGCTGCCAATACAGGGGGCCGGGCACCGATCGTCCGGCGCTGGTCGGCCGCGCCACGCGCGGCAAGGATCTGCAGTTGCTCGACATGCCGGGGGATGTGCTGTCCGGCTTTCGCAACTATATCGGCTCGGTCGCCGCCAATCCTTCAGCCGCCACGATCGCCGTCTCGTCGCCGGAAGGCAATTCGCTTGCCGTGATCGACGCGGCGAGTGGCCGGGTGGTCTCGACCCGCGCGCTGGTCGAGGTCTGCGGCGTGGCGCCGGATGGATTGGGCTTCATGGCCACCACGGGCGCCGGTGAGATCATTGAAGGCAGCGGCGTGGCGCGGTCGGAACCGGACTATGTCTGGGACAACCACATGCTGCGCATCGAACAGGTCCGGTAGAGCGCTGGCAGAACCGAAGCCGCTTAACAAATTGTGCTTGCGGTGGCGCGCCTTGGCGGGCACAGGGAAGTGGTTCTCGGAACCGGTCGCTTCATGAAAGTGCTTGCCATCGACTGTGCCGCCAGCCTCTGCGCCGCCTGCGTCTACGACGCGGCGGCAGAGGAGGAACTCGGCCGCTCGGTGCTCGATCTCGGCAAGGGCCATGCCGAACACCTGATGGCGGTCATCGCCGAGGCGATGAAGGCGGGTGCGACTGACTACGCCGGCCTTGGCGCCATCGCCGTCTCCGTCGGTCCCGGTTCCTTCACCGGCCTTCGCGTCGGTGTTTCGACAGCGCGCGGGTTGGCGCTGGCGCTCAAGGTGCCCGCGATCGGCGTGACGACGCTCGAGGCGCTGGCGGCCGAAGCGGCAGCGGCATTTCCCGGCCGCGCCGTGCTGGCGGCGCTCGATGCCGGCCGTGAGGAGATCCATGCCGCATTGTACGATAAAATGTCAGCTTTGACTTACGGCCCCGCGGTGACCACGCTGGCGGAAGCCACGGCCCTGGCGGTCGAAAATGCTGCCGTGCTTGCCGGCACCGCAGCGGCGCACATCGCCGCTTCAGCCGGGCGCGCTTTCGACATCGGGCCACGGATGGCCACCGCCGACATTGTCACCTACGCCCGTCTTGCCGTCGCCAAAGGCGAGAGCGAAAGGCCAAAACCGCTTTACCTGCGCGGCGCTGATGCCAAGCCGCAGGCCGGGTTTATTCTTTCGAGGCAAGAAAAATAGAATGCGCATACCCTTTCTTCAGCCGCGTCGCCGGGACTATGCACTCGAGCCGCTCAGGATCACCGACAGTCCCGCGATCTCGCTGCTGCACCGCGAGGATTTCGTCCGCCCGTGGACCGATGGCGAGTTCGCTGCCTTGCTCGAACAGGACACCGTGTTCGGCTACGCCGCGCGCGAAACCGGGCAGGGCGCCAAGCCGCCGGTGGGCTTCGTGCTGGCAAGGCTGGCAGCCGGCGAGGGCGAGATTCTGACCGTCGCCGTGGCGCGATCGCATCGCCGCCAGGGGCTGGGCTGGCAGCTGATGGACGCGGTGCTACGCGAACTGCACGCCCAGCGCGCCGAAGCGCTGTTCCTGGAGGTCGACGAGACCAATGTCGCCGCGATCGCCCTCTATCGGCGGCTCGGCTTCCGCGAAGTCGGCAAGCGCCCGGATTATTACAAGGCGCCCGGGCGCGGGCCGACCGGGGCGCTTGTCATGCGCCGCGATCTTCGCTAGCCAGAGGCCGCATGACCCCGAAAATCGGATCCGATTTCGGAAGGATCATGCGCCAAGATCAAGGTGTTGCAGCGTCCTTTGTGCGTCCAGGAGGACGCGCGGCACTGTAATGGTAAGGCCAAGGACGCATGATCGGAAAAATCAGGGTTTTCCTGGCGCTGGGCCTCGTCGTTGCCGGTTCGCTGGTCCTGGTGCCGTTGCAGATACTGTCGATGAAAACCGGCTGGTGGCCGGAAACCGTCATCCTCAAGATATGGCATAGGTTGATTGTCCGGGCGCTCGGCATGCGCATCCATGTCAAGGGGACGCTGTCGGCCAAGCGCCCCTTGCTGGTCGCCGCGAACCACATCTCCTGGACCGACATCATGGTGCTGGGCTCTTTTGCCGATGTGAAGTTCATCGCCAGGGCCGACATGGAAGGCTGGCCGCTGATCGGCATGCTGTCGAAACTGCAGCGCACCGTCTTCATCGAGCGCGAACGCAAGCGTTCCTCGGGCGACCAGGCCAGCGAGATCGCCGGCCGCATGGCCAAGGGCGACGTCATGGTGCTGTTCGCCGAGGGTTCGACCGGTGACGGCAATGTCGTCCTGCCGTTCAAGAGCACGCTGTTCGGGGCCGCCTCGATGGCGATTTCGGAGGGTGCTGCCGAGCAGGTATTCATCCAGCCGGTGGCGATCGTCTATACGCGCCTGCATGGCGTGCCGCTCGGCCGCCGGCACCGCCCGATCGCGGCCTGGATCGGCGACGAGGATTTGATGCCGCACCTCAAGGTGCTGATGGCCGAAGGCGCCCTCGATGTCGAGGTGCATTTCGGCGAAGCGATTGCCTTTTCCAAGGGCTCGAACCGCAAGGAAACGGCGAAGCTGATGGAAAGCCAGGTGCGCGAGATGATGCAGGCGTCACTCGCCGATCCGCGCCCGAGCCGCTAGCCCTGCACGCTCCTGCGGGCGCATACCGAGAATCGTCTGTTTTTTGTCACGGAAAGGCGTTAGAAGCCGCCAGATGGACTTGAACACGATTGAAAGCGACGACATCGGCACTGTCGCCGGAGAGCCGGCAGCGCGCGCCACGGCAGCGAAGAAGGTCTTCATCAAGACCTATGGCTGCCAGATGAACGTCTATGACTCACAGCGCATGAGCGACGCTCTGGCCGCCGACGGCTACACCGCGACCGATGCCATCGGCGAGGCTGATCTCGTGCTGCTCAACACCTGCCATATCAGGGAGAAGGCGGCCGAAAAGGTCTATTCCGAGCTCGGCCGCATCCGTGACATGAAGGCGGAGCGCGCCGATGCCGGCCGCGAGTTGCTGATCGGCGTCGCCGGCTGCGTGGCGCAGGCCGAGGGTGCCGAGATCATCAGGCGCTCTCCGGCTGTCGATCTGGTCATCGGTCCGCAGACCTATCACCGCTTGCCGGACGTGCTGGCGAGAGTCCGTGGCGGCGAGAAGATCGTCGAGACCGAATACGCCATCGAGGACAAGTTCGAGCATCTGCCGCAACCCAGGCGCGCCGAGGTCATCAAGCGCGGCGTCACCGCCTTCCTCACCGTGCAGGAAGGCTGCGACAAGTTCTGCACCTTCTGCGTCGTGCCCTACACCAGAGGGGCCGAGGTATCGCGGCCGGTCGCGCAGATCGTCGCTGAGGCCGAGCGGCTCGCCGAGGCCGGTGTGCGCGAGGTGACGCTGCTTGGCCAGAACGTCAATGCCTGGCATGGCCAAGGCGAAAATGGCGAGGAATGGGGTCTTGGCCGGCTGCTGTTCCGGCTGGCCGAAATCCCCGGCCTTGCGCGGCTGCGCTACACCACCAGCCATCCGCGCGACATGGACGACGAGCTGATTGCTGCCCACCGCGACCTGCCGTCGCTGATGCCCTATCTGCATCTGCCGGTGCAGTCGGGATCCGACCGTATCCTCAAGGCGATGAACCGCAGGCACACGGCGAAGGATTATCTGGCGTTGCTTGATCGCATCCGTGCCGCGCGGCCGGATATCGCACTATCTGGCGACTTCATCGTCGGCTTCCCCGGTGAAACGGACGCCGATTTCGAAGCGACCATGGAATTGGTGCGCCAGGTGAACTACGCCTCGGCCTTTTCCTTCAAATATTCCCCACGCCCCGGCACGCCGGGCGCCGATATGCCCGATCATGTGCCGGAATCGGTCAAGGACGAACGCCTGCAGCTCCTGCAGGCTCTGCTCTTGAAACAACAGCAGGATTTCGGCTCGAGCCTGGTCGGCAGCACCATCGACACGCTGATCGAGAAGCCTGGCCGGCAGGCCGGCCAGAAGGTCGGCCGCTCGCCTTGGCTACAGCCGGTTATTGTTGATGAAAAGGCCGGCGAAATCGGTGACATTATCCAGGTACGAATCACGAAGACGGGCTACAATAGCCTGTTCGCCGAATTGGCCTGATGGTCTCGGCAGATGAGGAGAGACGGTTGAGCGCAGCGGAGCTGAAGAATCTGCCCCCGGTACCGGCATCTGGGGCTTCTGACATGGCGCACATCGTTCTGACTTTCGACAACAACAAGCTTGCCAGCGCCCTTTACGGTCAGTTCGACGAGAACCTCGCCCGGCTCGAGCAGAAGCTCGGCGTCGACATACGCTCGCGCGGCAACCAGCTGACCATCAAGGGGTCTGCTTCGGCCGCCGAACAAGCGCGCCGCGCCTTGGACAATCTCTACGGGATTCTGCAGAAAGGCGTCGATATCAGTCAGTCCGATGTCGACGGCGCCGTGCGCATGGCGGTGGCCGCCGACGATCAGCTCACGCTGCCGACGCTGGAGCGCAAGGGCAAGGTTTCAGCTGCCCAGATATCCACCCGCAAGAAGACGATCTACGCCCGCTCGCTCACCCAGGACGCCTATATGCGGGCCTTGGAGCGGTCGGAACTGGTGTTCGGCATCGGTCCGGCCGGCACCGGCAAGACCTATCTGGCGGTGGCGCATGCGGCGATGCTGCTCGAACGCGGCATGGTCGAGCGTATCGTGCTGTCGCGCCCCGCGGTCGAGGCCGGCGAGCGGCTGGGCTTCCTGCCCGGCGACATGAAGGAGAAGGTCGATCCCTATCTGCGGCCGCTCTATGACGCGCTCTACGACATGATGCCCGCCGACAAGGTCGAACGTGCCATTGCGGCGGAAGTGATCGAGATCGCGCCGCTCGCCTTCATGCGCGGCCGCACGCTGGCGCATGCCGCGGTCATCCTCGACGAGGCGCAGAACACCACGCCGATGCAGATGAAAATGTTCCTGACGCGTCTTGGCGAAAATTCGCGCATGATCGTGACGGGCGATCCGACCCAGATCGACCTGCCGCCGAACACCAAGTCCGGCCTGGTCGAGGCGCTCAGGATCCTTGACGGCGTGACGGGTATGGTGACGGTGCGCTTCAACGAGGGTGACGTCGTCCGGCATCCGCTGGTCGCCGAGATCGTCAAGGCCTATGACCGGGACGGCAAGCTCGCGCGCGGCATGGGGACCGAAGGCTGATTTGACCGCATGACCGAGCCCGAAAGGCCTGATGGGATAGGCCTGCTCCTTCCCGTCGACATCGATCTGATGGTCGAGGCGGGAAACTGGCCTGGAGAGGCGGTGCTTTTGCAGCTTGTCGACAAAGCCGCCGCGGCCGCTTTCGCCGAAACCGGCGCTGCAGGACATTCCGAACTGAGCGTCGTTTTTTCCGACGACGCCCATATCCGCACGCTGAACGCCGGCTGGCGCGGCAAGGACAAGCCGACCAACGTCTTGTCTTTCCCGGCTTTTCCGCATGCGAAAGGCGCTCCGCTGCCGCCGATGTTGGGCGACATTGTGCTCGCCGCCGAGACGGTGGCGCGCGAGGCGGCACTGGAAGACAAGCCCCTGGAGAACCATATCTCCCATCTCGTCATCCATGGCCTGTTGCATTTGCTGGGCTACGATCACGAGACCGACGCCGAGGCCGAGGAGATGGAAGCTCTCGAACGTACAGCGCTCGCAAGGCTTGCCATTCCCGATCCCTACGCGTAACTACATCTGACAATTGACCGGACGACGATGAACGACAAACCAGAGACTGCCGCCCGCCCCGACGCCGGCAGTGCCGCCAAGGCTTCCGATACGTCGGAAGAGGGATCAAGTCCGAGTACCGTTACCCCTGGTGTTGCCAACACCGGCAGCGTTGCCAGCGAGTCTTCGCCTGCCGGCCCCTCCCTGTTCGAACGTGTTCTGGGCCTGTTCCGGCAGCGCAATGGAACCAGCCTGCGTGAGGAAATCGCCGGCGCGCTTGCCGAGACAGCCAGCGATGCCGAATCCTTCTCGCCTGGCGAGCGCGCCATGCTCAACAACATCCTGCGGTTGCGTGAAGTGCGTGTCGAGGACGTCATGGTGCCGCGCGCCGATATCGAGGCCGTCGAGATCACCACGACGCTCGGCGACCTCCTGGGCACCTTCGAACAATCCGGCCACTCCCGCATGCCGGTCTATTCCGAGACGCTCGATGATCCGCGCGGCATGGTCCATATTCGTGACGTGCTGGCGCACATCACCAAGCTCGCGCGCGTCAAGAAGGGGCGCACGACCAGGAAGACGCCGGCCGCCACGCAGCTTGATCTTGCCCAGGTCGACCTCGCGCGCACCATCGGCGAACTCAACCTGATCCGCCCGGTTCTGTTCGTGCCGCCTTCGATGCTTGCCTCCGACCTGATGGGCCGCATGCAGACGACGCGCACGCAGATGGCACTGGTCATCGACGAATATGGCGGCACGGACGGCCTTGTCTCGCTCGAGGACATTGTCGAGATGGTCGTCGGCGACATCGAGGACGAGCATGACGATGACGAGCCGATGATCACCCAGGCCGGCGACGGCGTGTTCGTGGTCGACGGCAAGGCCGAGATCGACGACGTCGCCAAGATGATCGGCGGCGATTTCGCCGCTGGCGAACATGGCGAATATGTCGACACCATCGGCGGCATGATCTTCAACACGCTCGGCCGCGTGCCGGCGCGCGGCGAGGTGGTGCAGGCCATCCCGGGCTTCGAGTTCCATGTGCTCGATGCCGATCCGCGCCGCGTCAAGCGCGTGCGCATCGTGCAGAGCCAGAAGGGCGAACGCCGCCGGCGTGCCGCGGCGCGCACCGAACAGGCCTGAGCCGCTCGCTCGCCGATGACGATTGAGGATCCGTTCAAGCACGCGAGCCTGGGGTCCGGTGTCTTCTACAGAGACCCTGTTGCCGCGCTGGCGTGGCTGGAAGCGGCGTTCGGCTTCGAGCGCAGCATGGTGGTCAGTGACGCCGACGGAAAGCTCGTTCATTCCGAGATGCGGTTCGGCGATTGCTACATCATCGTCGATTCCGAATGGGCTGATTATGTCGCCAGCCCGGCTGCGGTCTCCGGCAAGAACACGCAGTCGGTCTATGTCAGGCTGAAGGACGGCCTCGAAGCGCATTGTGAGCAGGCGCGGGCAGCCGGTGCGGTAATAATCCAGGAGCCGACGGATCAGTTCTATGGCGAGCGCCAGTATCGGGCACGCGATCCCGAGGGTCACGCCTGGATCTTCACGCAGCCGATCCGTTCCCCTTCCCGCGAAGAGGCCGAACACCTGGGCGGCCTGCGGATCGAGGGTTGGCATCGATAGAGCGGCGGTCGGGGCATCGCGGTCGTCGGCGTTTGGAGTGCAAGCCGCGGCCTGATAAATCTGGCGTCCTGATTCGCGCGACTCGGAAGTATGCATGGTGCGCCTTGCTGGCCGGATAATTCTGCTTTGGGGTTGGCGGCGCGCACTCGTTGCCTTTCTTGCCGGAGCGCTGGCGGTGCTCGGCCAGGCGCCATACGATTTCTTCGCCGCCTGCTTTATTTCGTTTCCGTTGCTGGTCTGGCTGCTCGACGGCGCAACCGGCGAAGCCTCCGGCAGCCTGTTCCGGCGCCTGCGGCCGGCTTTCGCCGTCGGCTGGTGGTTCGGCTTTGGCTATTTCCTCGCCGGCCTTTGGTGGGTCGGCTCGGCGCTGCTGGTCGAGGCCGACAGCTTTGCCTGGGCGCTTCCCTTCGCCGTAATCGGCATTCCCTTCGCGCTCGCCTTTTTCTATGGCTTTGCGACGATGGTCGCCCGGCTTCTGTGGAGCAGCGATGTCGGCCGCATCGCCGCTCTTGCCTTCGGCTTCGGGCTGACGGAATGGCTGCGCGGCTTCTTGTTCACCGGCTTCCCCTGGAATGCGATCGGCTACGCGGCGATGCCCGTGCCCCTTCTGATGCAGAGCGTCTCGGTGACCGGCATGATCGGCATGAACGCTCTTGCCGTGTTCCTCTTTTCCCTGCCCGCATTGCTGGCGGCGCGCCGGCATCTTCGCCTCGGCGCAGCCCTGTTTGTGCTGCTTGCCGCCGCCCATGTCGGCTTCGGCTATGTCAGGCTTGCCGCTCCTGAAAAGCCGGCTGAGCGCAGCCTGGATGTCCGCATCGTCCAGCCGGCGGTGGACCTGTCGGAAAAATGGAACGCCTCGGTGCGTGACCGCATCTTCGCCACCCTGTTAGGCCTGTCCGCCAAGGCACCGGACCCCGGTCACGGAAAGCCGCAGCTGATCCTGTGGCCGGAAACCTCGGTGCCGTTCCTCTTCACCGAGCGGCCTGATGCGTTGACGGCGCTGGGCGATATGCTGGCCGATGGCCAGATGCTGATTGCCGGCGTCGTTCGCGAGGAGGGCGGCTCGGCGGCCAGCCCTGACAGCCGCTATTACAATTCCGTGGTGGCGATCAACGACAAGGGCGAAATCGCTGACGCCGTCGACAAGGTCCATCTGGTGCCGTTCGGTGAATACCTGCCTTTTGCCGATCTGTTCGGCCGTTTCGGTATCGACCAGCTCGTCGCCGGGCCGATGACGTTCACGGCCGGCAACGAGCGCCACGCAATCACGCTTCCGGGCGGCATCCATGCCCTGCCATTTATTTGTTATGAGGTGATCTTTCCCGACCTCGTGGCGGTTGACGCTACGTCAGCGCAGCTTATTGTGAACGTTACCAATGATGCGTGGTTTGGCGACACGCCGGGGCCATACCAGCATTTCCGGCAGGCTCAGATTCGCGCAGTGGAGAACGGATTGCCCTTGCTGCGCGCTGCCAATAACGGCATCTCGGCCGTCGTCGATCGACACGGACGCGTCGTCGACGCGCTGGCGATCGACGCGCGCGGAGCCATCGATGTGAAGGTGCCGATTTCCGAACAGACGGTCGTTTCCTCAGGCCAGCGACGCATTAACGGAATGCTGATTATGTTGCTGTTTGCGCTGGTCGGGGCCCTGTTGAATGTAAGGCAAAGGCTACGGGTGAATTGACAGTTGGCACATTAGAAACTCATACTGTACCGCCTGAAAATTTCTCGAAGCCAGTGGATCGTTCTGTTGGGGCAGTTCGCCTCCGGCTTTCTTTGGGCAGGAAAAAAACACAAAGCCGAAAAAATTCGGCGAGGAAAAAATGACAGAAGAAAACAAGAAGAAACCGAATCCGATCGACATCCATGTTGGAAGCCGGGTTCGGCTCCGCCGCAACATGCTCGGAATGAGCCAGGAAAAGCTGGGCGAAAATCTCGGCATCACATTTCAACAGATCCAGAAATATGAAAAGGGCACCAATCGCGTCGGCGCCAGCCGCCTGCAGGCGATTGCTTCGATACTCGGCGTGCCCGTCGCCTTCTTTTTCGAGGATGCGCCGGGTCAGGAGTCCGCGGCCAACCGCGGCTTTGCCGAGGATGCCTCTATGGCTTTTGCCGTCGAATTCTGCGGCAGCCCGGAAGGCCTTCAGCTCAACCGCGCCTTTGTCAAGATCGCCGATGTCAAGGTGCGCCGCAGGATCATCGACTTGGTGAAATCGCTCGCAGCGGACGATCTCGACTGATCCGCGATGCGCTTTGAACCGGCGGCAACCAGCCGCCGGTGGCACAAGATATCGGCGTCGACATTCATGCCAGAACGGCGGCAACGCTTGACGAGCGGCGCTCTGCCCCGCTAACACGTGGCGCGCCAAAATCGGCAGCCTGCCGATCGTTTTTCAAGAGGGGACACCCGTGACGCGGCAGAACTACTTCTTTACCTCGGAATCCGTTGCCGAGGGCCATCCCGACAAAGTCTGTGACCGGATCTCCGACGAGATCGTCGATCTGGTCTATCGTGAAGCCAAGAAAACCGGCATGGACCCATGGAAAGTCCGCGTTGCCTGCGAGACCCTGGCGACCACCAACCGCGTCGTTATCGCCGGTGAGGTGCGCGTCCCCGAGACGCTGCTGAAGAAGGACAAGGCCGGTAACATCCTCAAGGACGCGGCGGGGCACCCTGTCGTGAACCCGGCGAAATTCAAATCCGTCGCCCGCAAGGCGATCCGCGAGATCGGCTATGAGCAGGCAGGCTTCCACTGGAAGACGGCCAAGATCGAGGTCCTGCTGCACGGCCAGTCGCCGGACATCGGCCAGGGCGTCGACAACGCCGCCGACCGCCAGGGCGAGGAAGGTGCCGGCGACCAGGGCATCATGTTCGGTTATGCCTGCCGCGAGACGCCGGACCTGATGCCGGCGCCGATCTACTACAGCCACAAGATCCTCGAACTGCTGGCCGCCGCCCGTCACGAAAACAACGGCGAGGCGGGCAAGCTCGGACCGGATGCCAAGAGCCAGGTCACCGTCCGCTACATCGATGGCAAGGCGGCCGAGGCGACGCAGATCGTCCTGTCGACTCAGCATCTCGACTCGACCTGGGACTCCAAGAAGGTCCGCAAGGTCGTGGAACCCTACGTCCGCGAGGCGCTTGGCGACCTCAAGATCGCCGACGATTGCATGTGGTACATCAACCCGACTGGCAAGTTCGTCATCGGCGGGCCAGACGGCGATGCGGGCCTCACCGGCCGCAAGATCATCGTCGACACCTATGGTGGCGCGGCACCTCACGGCGGCGGCGCCTTCTCCGGTAAGGATACCACCAAGGTCGATCGTTCGGCCGCATATGCGGCGCGTTACCTCGCCAAGAATGTCGTGGCGGCGAAGCTGGCCGACCGCTGCACCATCCAGCTTTCCTATGCCATAGGTGTCGCCCAGCCGCTGTCGGTCTATGTCGACCTCCACGGCACCGGCAAGGTCGACGAGGCAAAGCTCGAAGACGTGCTGCGCAGCGTGATGGATCTGTCGCCGTCGGGCATCCGCCGCCACCTGGACCTCAACAAGCCGATTTACGCCAAGACGTCGTCCTACGGTCATTTCGGTCGCAAGGCCGGCCGTGATGGGTCTTTCTCCTGGGAGAAGACCGACCTCGCCAAGGCGCTCAAGGATGCCGTCGCGGCCTGAGCGCCACGACGGACCCTGCGCCCAACCAGATGAGCCCGCAAGACAGGCCAAGCCGTACGACCGAAGCCTTTTTCGGTCGTCGGCGCGGCAAGCCCGTTCGCCCGCAGCAGGCCGCGGCCCTGGAAAGCGGCCTTGGCGCCTATCGGCTCGATCTGGCGACCGCGGCGCCGCCGGATCTGCGCACTCTGTTTGAAGCTGACGTTTCGGCCGTGCGGCTCGAAATCGGCTTTGGCGGTGGCGAACATCTCCTGCATCGCGCCGTCGAGGCGCCGACGATCGGCTTCATCGGCGTCGAGCCCTTCGTCAACGGCATGGCCAAGATGATGATGGCGGTCCGGGAAAGGCCGCTTGCCAATCTCAGGGTCTATGACGACGACGCCACGCAATTGCTCGACTGGCTGCCCTCGGCCTCGCTGGAGGGCATTGATCTTCTTTATCCCGACCCCTGGCCGAAGAAGAAGCACTGGAAGCGGCGCTTCGTCAGCCAGGTCAATCTCGACCGTTTCGCGCGTGTCCTGAAGCCGGGTTCGAAATTCCGCTTCGCGTCCGATATCGACACCTATGTGAACTGGACCTTGCTGCATTGCCGGGCGCACGGCGCCTTCGCATGGCAGGCCGCGGAAGCGGCGGACTGGCATCGCCCTTACGATGGCTGGCCAGGCACCCGTTACGAGGCGAAGGCCATTCGCGAGGGCCGGCCGCCCGCCTATCTGACTTTCGTCAGGACATAAGCCTTCCGGCAGCTCAGAAACGGCCGATTCGGTCGAACACAGCCGGATCCATGCCAAGCTTGCGCAGGTCGTCCGCGCGCGGCTTGCCGCCGGCTTCCACGGCGCGCGATGCGGCGATGGCGCGGCCGAACGTTGTGAAGAGATCGCCCAAGGCGGAAAATATTCTGCGGTTGCTCATGATCTTGTCCTTTCGCGCGGCAATTCTGTTCGTGTCGTGGCTAAAGGAGCGTCCTGTCGGCGCACACAGGGGGATTGCCGCGTGGGGCCATGCGTCTGAAGCAGCGCGGATGCCGTGAGGGCTTTTGCCGCCCCGGCACAGCGGACTTGAAACGCCGGCCCGGATCGTCTATATCAGCTTCAAATTCTTGGTCGGTATGACGAAGAGTGGGTCCATCCGGTCCCGCTCTTTTTTATTACCTGCCGATAGGTTCGAAAAGAACGACAGGGATTAGATGACTGCAACGGCAAGCGAAGGTGACGACCGCATCATCCGCGAAAGCGGCATCGATGCGCGCATCGCGCTGATCATCCAACCCGTGCTGCGCGGCATCGGGTTTCGCCTGGTGCGCGTGCGCCTGTCCGGTCAGAACGGGCTGACGCTGCAGATCATGGCCGAGCGCGAGGACGGCACCATGACCGTCGAGGATTGCGAAGCGGTCAGCCGCGCGGTGTCGCCGGCGCTCGACGTCGACGATCCGATCGAGAAGGCGTATCATCTGGAAGTCTCTTCTCCCGGCATCGACCGGCCGCTGGTCCGCAAGTCGGATTTCACGGCGTGGACTGGCCACCTGGTGAAGATGGAGACGTCGGTCGTCGTCGCCGACCGCAAGCGCTTCAAGGGCAAGATCGCCGAAGCCGGCGAAAATGACGTGCTGATCGAGCGCGACAAGGCGGCCTATGGCGAGGAGCCGACGGTGCGCGTGCCCTACGATGCGATCGCGGAGGCGCGCCTGATCCTGACCGACGACCTGATCCGCGATGCCTTGTCGAAGGACAACAGGGCGCGCAAGGAAGCCAAGAAACGCCGCGGCGAGCCGGACGACGACGTGCCAGAGGGTGCGGAAACGGACGCCACGGAAGAACACGAACAGGAAAGTTGATTGAGCTGCCGGACCCGAAGGTCCGGCAAACAGGCTCGGGAGAAAGAACATGGTTGTAAGCGCCAACAGACTTGAACTGCTGCAGATTGCCGACGCGGTCGCGCGTGAAAAGTCGATCGACAAGTCGATCGTCATCGCCGCCATGGCCGATGCGATCCAGAAAGCGGCGCGTTCGCGGTACGGCCAGGAGACCAACATCCGTGCCGACATCAACCCGAACACCGGCGAGATGAAGCTGCAGCGGCTGATGGAAGTGGTCGAAAAGGTCGACGATTATGCCACGCAGATCGCCATTTCCTCTGCTCGGGAGCGCAATCCCGACGCTCAGCTCGGCGATTTCATCGCCGAACAGCTGCCGCCGATGGATTTCGGCCGCATCGCCGCCCAGTCCGCCAAGCAGGTCATCGTGCAGAAGGTGCGCGAGGCTGAACGCGACCGCCAGTACGACGAATACAAGGACCGCATCGGCGAGATCGTCAACGGCACCGTCAAGCGCGTCGAATATGGCAATGTCATCGTCGATCTCGGCCGTGGCGAGGCGATCATCCGCCGTGACGAACTGATCCCGCGCGAGAACTACAAGTATGGCGACCGCGTCCGTGCCTACGTCTACGACGTGCGCCGCGAGCAGCGCGGCCCGCAGATATTCCTGTCGCGCACCCATCCGCAGTTCATGGCCAAGCTCTTCACCATGGAAGTGCCGGAAATCTATGACGGCATCATCGAGATCAAGTCGGTCGCCCGTGACCCGGGCTCACGCGCCAAGATCGCCGTCATCTCGCGCGACAGCTCGATCGATCCGGTCGGTGCCTGCGTCGGTATGCGCGGCAGCCGCGTCCAGGCGGTCGTCGGCGAATTGCAGGGCGAGAAGATCGACATCATTCCGTGGTCGCCCTCGGCCGCTTCCTTCATCGTCAACGCGCTGCAGCCGGCCGAAGTCGCCAAGGTGGTTCTCGACGAGGATGCCGAGCGCATCGAGGTTGTGGTGCCGGACGATCAACTGTCGTTGGCCATCGGCCGTCGCGGCCAGAACGTGCGCCTTGCCTCGCAGCTCACCGGCTGGGACATCGACATCCTGACCGAGCAGGAAGAGAGCGAGCGGCGTCAGAAGGAATTCGTCGAGCGCTCGGCGCTGTTCATGGAAGCCCTCGACGTCGACGAAATGGTCGGCCAGGTGCTTGCCTCGGAAGGCTTCACCAGCGTCGAGGAAGTGGCCTACGTCGATTCCGGCGAAATCTCCTCGATCGACGGCTTCGACGAGGACACCGCTTCGGAAATCCAGACCCGCGCCCGCGAATATCTGGAGAAGATCGAGGCCCAGCATGACGAGAAGCGCAAGGCGCTGGGTGTCAAGGACGAGCTGCGCGAAATCCCCGGCATCACCACCGCCATGATGGTGTCGCTTGGCGAAGACGGCGTGAAGACGATCGAGGATTTCGCCGGCTATGCCGCCGACGACCTGACCGGCTGGAAGGAACGCAAGGACGGCGAAACCAAAGTGTACCCCGGCGTGCTGGCCAATCACGGCGTTTCGCGCGCCGACGCCGAGCAGATGGTGCTCGCCGCCCGTCTCAAGGCCGGCTGGATTTCCGAGGACGAGCTCGCGGCCGAAGAAGCATCGGCTGACGAAGCCGTTGGTGCATGAGGTGAAACCGGATCGCACAGAACCCGCCCCTGGACGAGATGAACGATCGCACCTGCATCGTCACCCGCAAGCAGGCCGAACCGGATGATCTGATCCGGTTCGTCGTCGGCCCGGATTCGGCCGTCGTTCCCGATCTTAAGAGAAATCTGCCCGGCCGTGGTTGCTGGGTGAGTGCTGACCGCCTACATATCGACAAGGCGGCGGCCAAAAACCTCTTTGCCCGCGCCTTCAAGGCACAGGTGGTTGTGCCGCCCGATCTGGGCGGCATGGTCGACGGGTTGCTCTCCAAATCCGCGCTTGGCATGCTGGGTCTCGCCCGCAAGGCTGGCGCGATAGCGCTGGGTGCCACCAAGGTCGAGAGCGCGGTGCGCGGCGGGTTGGCGCTTTTCGTGCTCCACGCGACCGAAGCGTCCGACGATGGCGTACGCAAGATCAGCCAGGCGCGGCGGGCGACCGTCCATATTGGCGGCCCTTCCATCCTTGCCTACAAACTTTTCTCCGAGGCCGAGTTGAGCTTGGCATTGGGGGGTACAAATGTGATACATGCTGCCGTCCTCGCGGGAGACGCGGGTAAGGCGGTCCAGAAGCGCATGGTTGCGCTCGACCGGTATCGGGGCGGTACCCCGGACGATCTGGCAATGCTTGCGGCCGTTGCTGACGAAGATGAGGCCGCAGAGGATATGGAATGAGCGATACGAAATCGGGCGACGACAAGACGTTGAGTGTTACGCCGAAGAAGACCTTGACGCTGAAGCGCCCCGGCATGGAACAGGGCACCGTGCGCCAGAACTTCTCGCATGGCCGTACCAAGTCGGTCGTGGTCGAGACCAAGAAGCGCAAGTTCTCGCTGCCCGGCGACAGGCCGGAGCCGGTAGCCGCTGCCCCTGCGCCTGTTTTCACGCCGAAGCCGCCGGTAGCGGCTGCCGCGCCCGTCGTGCAGGAAGCGCCCAAGGCGCCGCCGCCCCCGCCGCCTCCGGTCGAGCGCAGCGGCATGGTGCTGAACGAATTGTCGCGCAGTGAAATGGAAGCGCGCCGCAGGGCACTCGAAGGCTCGAAGGTTCGCGAAGTCGAGGACCGCCAGCGCGCCGCCGAGGAGGCCAAGCGCCGCGCCGAGGAAGAAGAGCGCCGCAAGCGTGAGCGCGAAGAATCCGCGCGCCGGCAGGCCGAAGAGGAAGCGCGCCTGCAGGCCGAAGCCGAATCCCGCCGCCGCGCCGAGGAAGAGGCACGCCGCCGCGCGCCGCAGGCCGCCGAACTGGCGACATCGGACGAAGAGGAAGAGGTCAAGCCGAAGCGGGCTGGCGCCGGGGCGCCGGTACGCCGCCCGGTCACGCCCGAAGTGGCGCGTCCGGCCAAACCGACCAAAGGCGAGGAAGACCGTCGCCGCGGCAAGCTGACGCTGAATTCCGCGCTTTCCGACGAGGATGCGCGGGCCCGTTCGCTGTCGTCGATGCGTCGCCGTCAGGAGAAGTTCAAGCGCGCGATGCACAATGAACCGCGCGAGAAAGTCATGCGCGAAGTGATCTTGCCCGAGACCATCACCATCCAGGAACTGGCGCAGCGCATGTCCGAACGTGCGGTCGATGTCGTCAAGTTCTTCATGAAGCAGGGCCAGATCCTGAAGCCAGGCGACGTCATCGACGCCGACACGGCCGAGCTGGTCGCCACCGAATTCGGCCACACGGTCCGCCGCGTCGCCGAGTCCGACATCGAGGAAGGCCTGTTCAACATCGCCGATCGTCCGGAAGACCTGGTGCCGCGTCCGCCGGTCGTGACCATCATGGGCCACGTCGACCACGGCAAGACCTCGCTGCTGGATGCGATCCGCAACGCCAATGTCGTGTCCGGCGAAGCCGGCGGCATCACCCAGCATATCGGCGCCTATCAGGTCGAGAAGAACGGTCAGAAGATCACCTTCATCGACACGCCCGGCCACGCCGCCTTCACGGCGATGCGCGCCCGCGGCGCCCAGGCCACCGACATTGCCATTCTCGTGGTGGCTGCCGACGACAGCGTGATGCCGCAGACGATCGAATCGATCAGCCATGCCAAGGCGGCCAACGTTCCGATTATCGTGGCGATCAACAAGATCGACAAGCATGACGCCGATCCGCAGAAGGTGCGCTCCGAACTGCTGCGCCACGAGGTGTTCGTGGAATCGATGGGCGGTGAAGTGCTTGACGTCGAAGTGTCGGCGACCAAGGGCACCAATCTCGACAAGCTGCTCGAAGCGATCCTGCTGCAGGCCGAAATCCTCGACCTGAAGGCCAATCCGGACAGGACCGCCGAGGGCGTCGTCATCGAGGCCCAGCTCGACAAGGGCCGCGGCCCCGTCGCCACAGTGCTGGTGCAGACCGGCACGCTGATGCCGGGCGACATTCTCGTCGCCGGCAACGAATGGGGCCGGGTGCGCGCGCTGGTCAACGATCGTGGCGAACAGATCAAGGAAGCGCCGCCGGCGATGCCGGTCGAGGTGCTCGGCCTTCAGGGCACGCCGCAGGCTGGTGACCGCTTCGCGGTCGTCAACAACGAGGCTCGCGCCCGCGAGATCACCGAATACCGCCAGCGTCTGGCGCGCGAGAAGGCGGTTGCCAAGCATGCCGGTCAGCGCGGCTCGCTCGAACAGATGATGTCGCAGTTGCAGACGAGCGGGCTGAAGGAATTCCCGCTGGTCATCAAGGGCGACGTTCAGGGTTCGATCGAGGCGATCAATGCCGCGCTGGACAAGCTCGGCACCGACGAGGTGCGTGCGCGCATCGTCCACGCCGGCGCCGGCGCCATCACCGAAAGCGACGTTTCCCTGGCGGAGACCTCGGGCGCGGCAATCATCGGCTTCAACGTCCGTGCCAATGTGCAGGCGCGTGCAGCGGCCGCGGCCGCGGGCATCGAGATCCGCTACTACTCGATCATCTACAACCTCGTGGATGATGTGAAAGCGGCTCTGTCGGGCCTGCTGTCGCCGGAGCGTCGCGAAACCTTCATCGGCAATGCCGAGATCCTCGAGATCTTCGACATCACCAAGGTCGGCAAGATCGCCGGCTGCCGTGTCACCGAAGGCAAGGTCGAGCGCGGCGCGGGCGTGCGCCTGATCCGCGACAATGTCGTCATCCACGAAGGCACGCTGAAGACGCTGAAGCGCTTCAAGGACGAGGTTGCGGAAGTCCCCGTCGGCCAGGAGTGCGGCATGGCCTTCCAGAACTACGAGGACATGCGCGTCGGCGACATCATCGAGTGCTTCCGCGTCGAGATGGTGACCCGGACACTCTGAGTTCGAGTGACTTGTCGGTATCGGGCGGTGGTCGTAAGACCGCCGCCCAAAGCCTGTTGAGAACTGTTTGAGACATGCGGCACGGTCCCATCCCGCGCCTCACGCTTTCAGGATTGAGAAAAATGCCCCGTTCCACCACATCCGGTCCATCCCAGCGCATGCTGCGCGTTGGCGAGCAGGTGCGCCATGCGCTTTCCGAAACCCTGCAGCGCGGCGAGATCATCGACCCGTTGATTGAAAACTCGGTCGTTTCGGTCTCCGAAGTGCGCATGTCGCCCGATCTCAAGATCGCCACGGCCTTTGTATCCCCGCTCGGTGCAAAGGATGCCGGCGCCGTCATCGAAGCGCTCAACAAGCATGCGAAATTCGTCCGCGGCCGTGTCTCCGGTGCGCTCAGGCAAATGAAATACATGCCGGAGTTCCGCTTCCGGCTGGACACATCCTTCGACAATTTCGCCAGGATCAACGACCTGCTGAAGTCGCCCGAAGTGGCCCGCGATCTTGATGCGGACGACGACAAGAACAAAGACGACAGGGTCAAAGACGACAGGGACAGCGAATAATGGGGCGTCGCGGCAAGAAAAAGGGTCGGCCGGTCTCCGGCTGGGTGGTGCTGGACAAGCCGGTCGGCATGGGATCGACCGAGGCTGTGTCCAAGATCAAATGGCTGTTCCAGGCCGAAAAAGCCGGCCACGCCGGTACGCTCGACCCTCTGGCTTCCGGCATGCTGCCGATCGCGCTCGGCGAAGCCACCAAGACCGTGCCTTACGTGCAGGACGGCGCCAAGATTTATCGTTTCACCGTCGCCTGGGGCGATGAGCGCTCCACCGACGATCTTGAAGGGCCGGTGACGAAGAGCTCTGACCTGCGTCCGACCGAAGCCGAGGTGCGGGCCCTGCTGCCGAAATACACCGGCGTCATCATGCAGACGCCGCCGCAATTCTCGGCCGTCAAGATCGCGGGCGAACGCGCCTACGACCTCGCCCGCGAAGGCGAGACGGTCGACATCCCCCCGCGCGAGATCGAGATCGGGCGTCTCGACGTCGTCGAGCACGGCGCCGATTACACGGTTTTCGAGGTCGAATGCGGCAAGGGCACCTATGTGCGTTCGCTGGCGCGTGACATGGGCCGCGACCTCGGCTGCTTCGGCCATGTTTCCGACCTGCGCCGGGTCGAGGTCGAGCCGTTCACGCCGCAGGATTTCGTTACCATCGCCGAACTTGAGGCGGCGCGCTTCGGCGCGCAAGGTGAAGACAAGTCAGGTTCGGACGACGGCGGCGACGCCCCGGACGCGCCGATCGACTTCGACGCGATCGATGCGCTTCTTGTCGATACGTCAGCGGCTCTCGATTGCCTGCCGCAGATCGCCATCAGCGATGACGCCGCGACCAAGATCCGTCTCGGCAACCCGGTCATCATTCGTGGCCGCGATGCGCCGGTGGAGGCTGAAGAAGCCTGCGCGACGGCACGCGGCAAGCTGGTTGCCATCGGCGCGATCGAACAGGGCATGTTCAAGCCCAAGCGGGTCTTTGCCGGCTGATGGCTCTCGTCTAACTTCGGTTGGACTTTAAGATCGGGGGGCACATGGCAAAGGCCGAGGCGGTGAAAAAGCGGGCGCCGGTGAAGACGCGGCGGCCGCCGGTCGGCGCCTCGCCGGGCACGCTGATCGCCGATCCGGCGGCGCGGCGCTCCGAACTGCGGCTGACCCTGATCTCGCCGCAGAAATTCAAGACCATCGACAATGCCAGCATCGACGACGTCGAGGCCAATTGCCACAAATGGCCGGTAATCTGGCTCGACTGCACTGGTCTCGCCAACATCCAGCTGATCGAGGAGATCGGCCGCATCTTCAGCCTGCACCCGCTGGCGCTGGAGGACGTCGTCAACACCGGCCAGCGGCCGAAGGTCGACTTCTTCGAGGATCATGTTTTCGTCGTCGTGCGCATGATCGACGATATCACCGCGCATCGCTACGAACAGATCGCTGTGTTCCTCGGCGAGAACTTCGTCGTCACTTTCCAGGAGCGCGAGGGAGATCCGTTCGATCCCGTGCGCAAGCGCATCGAGAGTTCGGCGCCCAATCGGTTGCGCACGCGCGGCGCCGACTATCTGGCCTATGCACTGATCGACGCCATCGTTGACAGCTATTTCCCGCCGATCGAGGCGGCCGGCGACCTGGTCGACGGCATCGAGGACCAGATGCTGCATTCGACGCACAAGCACCAGATGCGGCAGCTGCATGAATTGCGGCGCGACGCCAATGTGCTGAAGGGCGTGCTTTGGCCGATGCGCGATGCCCTGGCGACGCTGATCCGCAACGACGTGGCCTGTGTCAGAGCCGAGACCAAGGTCTTCCTCAACGACACGCTCGACCATTCGCTCCGGCTGATCGAGCTGGTGGAGACCCAGCGCGACATGCTGACCGGACTGATCGAGATGCATCTGTCGCTGAGCCAGGCGCGCACCAACGATGTCATCAGCTATCTCACCATCGTCTCGGTCATCTTCATGCCGCTCACATTCCTGGTTGGCGTCTGGGGCATGAACTTCGATCCCGGGAGTTCGCCCTGGAACATGCCGGAGCTGAAGGCCTATTACGGCTATCCCGCGTCGTTGCTGTTCATGGCCGTTATCGCCGCTGGGCTGATCGCCTTTTTCAAATGGAAGAAATGGCTGTAACCGGTACAAAGTTTGGTACTTGAGCTGAAAAGCCGGCTTCGTGAATTGGGCTGGTGTTTTGCCGGGAATTGCACTATATGCGCCGCAGCATAGCGCTAGGACGCTTTGCTTGCACCGGCCCCTGCTGGACGACATCCCGGCTGAGGGCGACCCGTTTCCTCGAACAGATAAGGAAAAACACGATGTCGATTACTGCCGAGCGCAAGAAGGAATTGATGGGTGAATTCGCTACCGCCAAGGGCGATACCGGGTCTCCGGAAGTCCAGGTGGCCATCCTTTCCGAGCGCATCAAGAACCTGACCGACCATTTCAAGGACCACAAGAAGGATAACCATTCCCGCCGTGGTCTGCTCGCTCTCGTGTCCCAGCGCCGCAGCCTGCTTGACTATCTCAAGCGCAAGGACGACGCGCGCTACCAGACACTGATCGAGAAGCTCGGTCTGCGCCGTTGACGAATTGACCGGCGGGCTCCCACAGGGAGTCCGCCGGTCGCGCATTTGAGCATCGGGCCAACCCGAACTCGAATGCAGGACTGGAGCGCCGCGCACCCATCTGGATGCCGGACGGACGCTCCGAAAAGCTGAATTTGCGCATGACGCGTTCCGTAAGCCGTGGTTTTCGGGGTCATGCGCAGGCCAGTCGATCGATTGGCCATATCCGGCTTCGAGCGCGCAGAGGGCCACTCGAAGTCACCCATGGACGGTCATGGGGCAGGATTGCAGGACGCTCGTATGGCCATTGTGCCGGTCAAACCCGAGCTTCCCGTTGTCTTGCCCGTGGCTGCCCGAGAAAGGAAGCCAGAGGAAAGGGCACCCGCGCATGATGAAAACGGCGCGGCCCTTCCTCATACAAAGGACAAGACATGTTCAATCAACACAAAGTGGAAATCGAATGGGGCGGCCGCCCGCTCATCCTCGAAACCGGCAAGATCGCGCGCCAGGCTGACGGTGCCGTGCTTGCCACTTACGGCGAGACCGTGGTTCTCGCCACCGTCGTTTCGATGAAGGAGCCCAAGCCCGGCCTCGATTTCTTTCCGCTGACCGTCAACTACCAGGAAAAGACCTATGCCGCCGGCAAGATCCCGGGCGGCTATTTCAAGCGCGAAGGCCGTCCGAGCGAGAAGGAAACGCTGGTTTCCCGCCTCATCGACCGCCCGATCCGGCCGCTTTTCGCCGACGGCTACAAGAACGACACCCAGATCGTCGTCACCGTCGTTCAGCACGATCTCGAAAATGACCCGGACATCTTGTCGATCGTCGCCACCTCGGCCGCGCTGACCCTGTCTGGCGTTCCCTTCATGGGCCCGATCGGCGGCGCCCGCGTCGGCTACATCAACGGCGAATATGTTCTCAACCCGCACATTGACGAGATGGAGGAATCCAAGCTCGACCTCGTCGTCGCCGGCACCACCGACGCCGTGCTGATGGTCGAATCCGAAGCCAAGGAACTTTCCGAAGAGCTGATGCTCGGCGCCGTGATGTTCGGCCAGAAGGGCTTCCAGCCGGTAATCGACGCCATCATCAAGCTGGCCGAAGTCGCCGCCAAGGATCCGCGCGACTTCACCGCGCCGGATTATTCCGAGCTCGAAGGCGAGATGCTGAAGATCGTCGGCGACGAACTCCGCGACGCCTACAAGATCACCGACAAGCAGAAGCGCTATGCCGCCGTCGACGCCGTCAAGGCGAAGGTCAAGGCCGCATTTGCTCCGGCCGAGGGCGAGGATCCCAAATACACTTCCGAGCAGATCGGCTCCGTGTTCAAGGAACTCCAGGCCAAGGTCGTGCGCTGGAACATCCTCGACACCGGCTCGCGCATCGATGGCCGTGATCTCAAGACTGTCCGCAAGATCGTCTCCGAAGTCGGCGTCCTGCCGCGTACCCATGGTTCGGCGCTGTTCACCCGCGGCGAGACCCAGGCGCTGGTGGTTGCCACGCTCGGCACCGGCGAGGACGAGCAGTATGTCGATTCGCTGACCGGCATGTACAAGGAGAAGTTCCTCCTTCACTACAACTTCCCTCCCTACTCCGTCGGTGAAACCGGTCGCATGGGTTCGCCGGGCCGCCGCGAAATCGGCCACGGCAAGCTCGCCTGGCGCGCCATCCGCCCGATGCTGCCGAGCGCCGACCAGTTCCCCTACACGCTGCGCGTCGTCTCGGAGATCACCGAGTCCAACGGTTCCTCGTCGATGGCCACGGTCTGCGGCACCTCGCTGGCGCTGATGGATGCCGGCGTGCCGCTGGCCAAGCCGGTTGCTGGCATCGCCATGGGCCTGATCAAGGAAGGTGAGCGCTTCGCCGTGCTGTCGGACATCCTGGGCGACGAGGATCACCTCGGCGACATGGACTTCAAGGTAGCCGGGACCGCCAACGGCATCACCTCGCTGCAGATGGACATCAAGATCGATGGCATCACCGAGGAGATCATGCAGATCGCCCTCGGCCAGGCCAAGGACGGTCGCCTGCATATCCTCGGCGAAATGGCCCATGCGCTGTCCGGCGCACGTGCCGAGCTCGGCGAGTTCGCGCCGCGCATCGAGGTCATGCACATCCCGACCGACAAGATCCGTGACGTCATCGGCTCCGGCGGCAAGGTCATCCGCGAGATCGTCGAGAAGACCGGCGCCAAGATCAACATCGAGGACGACGGCACGGTCAAGATCGCTTCCTCGAACGCCAAGGAGATCGAGGCGGCGAAGAAGTGGATCCACACCATCGTCGCCGAGCCGGAAGTCGGCGAAATCTACGAAGGCACGGTCGTCAAGACCGCCGACTTCGGCGCCTTCGTCAACTTTTTTGGCCCGCGTGACGGTCTCGTCCACATCTCACAGCTCGCCAATGAGCGCGTCGCCAAGACCTCGGACGTCGTCAAGGAAGGCGATAAGGTCTGGGTCAAGCTGATGGGCTTCGACGAGCGCGGCAAGGTTCGCCTGTCGATGAAGGTCGTCGACCAGGCGACCGGCAAGGAAATCGTGCGCGAGAAGAAGGCCGAAGGCGAAGAAGACGCCGCCTGAGCGGTCTGACAACGAAATCGAAGCGGGCGCGGCTGTTGTCGCGCCCGTTTTCGTTTGCAGCAATTCCAGGAAAGGTGCGAAGCGGCTTTCCGTCCGGAATTGCGCAAGACACCAAAGGGCAGGGGAACATGTCTGCTGAGGCGCTGAAGACGCTTTTTTATCCGTTCGAGGCCGAGGCTCTTGCCTTGCCAGGCAAGGGCGAACGCGTCCTTTTCCTCGGCGCCGAACCCGGCCTGCGCTTGCCCCAGGGCTTCGCCGCCACTCTGCATCTTGTCCAAGGCTTCCGGCCCTATTTCCGTGCATTGCAGGCGGCTGGCTTCGCGGTCACGCCGCAACCGGCGGGTAATGGTTTTGAAGCCGCGCTGGTGATCGCCGGCCGCCATCGCGGCCAGAACGAATTGCGCGTCGCGGAGGCTCTCCAGCGCGTGGCGCCGGGCGGATTGATCGTCATTGCCGGAAGCAAGGACGACGGCATTGCCAGCCTGCGCAGGCGTATCGACGAGCTTGTGCCGCTCGACGGCCATATGCCGAAGTATCACGGCATCGCCTTCTGGCTGCGCCGTCCGATGGACATGGAAGCTGTCGCCATTTTACGCGTCGCCAACCCGGCTTTGCGGGTCGAGGACCGGTTCCACACCGCACCCGGCATGTTCTCCTTCGACCGCGTCGACGCGGGTTCGAAACTGCTGGTCGACAACCTGCCTGGTGATCTGCGTGGCAGCGCGGCCGATTTCTGCGCCGGTTGGGGCTATGTGGCGGCGGAAATGGCTGCCCGCTCGCCAGGCCTGTCGGCTCTCGATCTCTATGAGGCCGATTTCGATGCGCTGGAGGCGGCCAAAGGCAACCTGGCCAACACCGTGGCACAGGGCTTTTTCTGGACGGACCTGCTCGCCGAGCCTGTCGAGCGCTGCTATGACGTCATCGCCATGAACCCGCCCTTTCACCGCAGCCGCGCGGCGGAGCCGGAGATCGGCGCCGGCATGATCCGTGCCGCAGCCAAGGCGTTGAAGCCCGGCGGCAGGCTGTTCATGGTCGCCAACCGCCAGCTTCCGTACGAGCCCGTGCTGTCGGCCACCTTTGCCAGCCACGCCGAGCTTGCCCGCGACGGTATGTTCAAGGTGTTTTCCGCTCGGCGCTGATATAAGCGGGCGCCCTCAATGCAGAGTGGCGACGCGCCGCATGTCCTCGCCGGCGTGCCCATCGGCGACCCCGACCTTCAGCGGCGCCGGCCGCCCGAACAGGTAGCCTTGCACGACTTCGCAGCCTGCCGCCCGCAGCAGCGTTGCCTGGCTCTCGGTCTCGACGCCTTCGGCGATGATGCTGACGCCGAGCGCGCGCGAAAGCCCGACAATGGTCGAGACGACGGCGCCGGAACTGGAATCGGTATCGATGCGGCTGACGAAGGAGCGGTCGATCTTCAGCTTGCCGAACGAGAAGTCGATCAGGTAGCTGAGATTCGAATAGCCGGTGCCGAAGTCGTCGACGGCCACGGATATGCCCATCTCGGCAAGCTCTTTCAGGATGGCGGCCGCGCGGTCACGGTCCTGCATCATCGCCGTCTCGGTGACTTCCAGTTCCAGCCGTGACGGCTGGATGCCGGTGGTCCTCATCGTATCGCGCACGATGCCGACGAAGTCCTTGGTCATGAACTGGACCGGCGAGATGTTGACAGCCACGAAGCAGTCGTCCGGCAAATGGCTGGCGTCACTGCAGGCCTTGCGCAGAACCCATTCGCCGATCGGGTTGATCATCCCCGTCTCCTCGGCGATCTGGATGAACTCCATCGGCGGGATCATGCCACGCTCTGGATGGTTCCAGCGGATCAGCGCCTCATAGCCGACGATGCGGCCGGTCGGCAGATCGAGTTGCGGCTGATAGTGCAGGTCGAAGTCTCCGCGTTCGAAGGCGGTGTGCAGTTCGGATTCGACCCATTGGCGATAGTCGGCCACCCGCCCCATCTCGCTGTTGAAGACCGACCAGTTGCCGACGCCGCTGGCGCGCGCGTTCTGCAGCGCAAGGTTGGAGCGGCGCAGGATGAGGACCGGGTCGATGCCATCCTTGGGCATGGCCACGATACCCACCGAAAGGCTCACGGATTGCTGATGGCTGCTGAGTTCATAGGGCTCCATCATCTCGTCGATGAGCCTCTCGAGCATGCTTTCCATCGTTCCCTGGATTTGGTGATCCTGAAGCAGCACGGCGAACTCGCCGGCACCAATGCGCCCGATCACGGTGCGCGCGGGAACGCAGGTTTTCAGCCGCTTGGTGAAGGCGCGTATCAACTCGTCGCCCTGGGTGTAGCCGATCGCGTCGTTGATCTGCTTGAACCGGTCGATGTCGATGTCGATCAGGAACACCGGTTCTCCGGTCCGGCGCGTGGTGCATGCCGCCTCGGCGATCTTGCCGACCATCGCCGGGCGGGCCAGCAACCCGGTCAGCTTGTCGAAATGGGTCTCGTTGAAGACGAAATCCGCCGATTCATCGATGCCGGCGAAGAAAGACATTGCTGCCACCGATGCCGCCAGCGCGCAAAGCGCGGCCGTGATCGCGACCATCATGTCCACCGACATGCCGGCAAACCCGTTGCCGAGACCGTGCTTCAGGCCCCAGATGCCGAGGATGAAACTGCCGATACCCGAACTTGCTATCGTGAGCAGTCGGAACACCGGTGTTCGCTTCGGGTTGCTGACAGCAGGCATTGAAAGGTCCCCAGATTGCGGGACTCTATAGCGGGAGCCTTCTTAAAATGGCTTTCCGCGAATGCATCCAATTTTACCGGAGAGGACTATTTCTTTCCTGGAATGAAGCGATTTCCAAACGCCGGGATACATGTCGCGCAAAACGGGTGGCCGCAATCCGCTCCTCAGCCATCCGTCTGCTTCAATTCGTCCAGCGTCGGCATCGAGACGATGTGATAGCCGGAATCGACATAGTGGATTTCGCCGGTGACCCCGGAGGCGAGGTCGGAGAGGAGATAAAGCGCCGACCCGCCGACCTCGTCGATGGTCACGGTACGGCGCAGCGGCGAGTTGCGCTGCTGGTAGGAGAACATGTGGCGGGCGTCCGAAATGCCGGCGCCGGCGAGTGTGCGCACCGGTCCCGCCGAGATGCCGTTCACCCGGATGCCGCGCGGGCCGTAGTCGTTGGCGAGATAACGCACGCTGGCCTCGAGCCCGGCCTTGGCGACGCCCATCACGTTGTAGTTCGGCATGACGCGGACCGAACCGGCATAGGTCAGCGTGATCATCGAGCCGCCATCCTTCATCAGCGGCGCGGCATTGCGGGCCACCTCGGTGAAGGAATAGCAGGAGATCACCATGGTGCGGATGAAATTGTCCCGGCTGGTGTCGGCGTAAAGGCCTTTCAGCTCATTCTTGTCGGAAAAGCCGATAGCATGGACGACGAAGTCCAGCCCGCCCCAGGCCTTGCCAAGCGTCTCGAAAGTTTCGGCGACCGAAGCGCTGTCCTCGACGTCGCAGGGAACGACCAGTGAGGCGCCGAGCTTGTCGGCGAGCGGTTTGACCCGGCGGCCGAAGGCCTCACCCTGGTAGGTGAACGCCAGTTCCGCCCCATGTTCGGACAATTTCCTGGCGATGCCCCAGGCGATCGAATGATCGTTGGCGACCCCCATGACAAGCCCGCGCTTGCCCTTCATCAATCCGTCCATGGCCGCCAATCCTTCTACAAAAACCAGGCCTTATGCGGAATAGCGCTGGAAAACGAGCGTTGCGTTGGTGCCACCGAAGCCGAAGGAATTTGACAGGACGGTGTCGATCTTGGCGTCGTCGATGCGCTTGCGCACGATCGGCATGCCCTCGAATTCAGGATCAAGCGTCTCGATATGGGCGCTTTCGCCGATGAAGCCGCCCTGCATCATCAGGATCGAATAGATGGATTCCTGCACGCCGGCCGCGCCCAGCGAATGGCCGGTCAGTGATTTCGTCGAGGTGATGAACGGCATCTTCTCGCCGAACACCTCGCGGATCGCGCCCATTTCCTTGGAATCCCCCACTGGCGTCGAGGTGCCATGGGTGTTGATGTAATCGACCGGCTCGGTAACCGTCGACAGGGCCTGCCGCATGCAGCGGATAGCACCTTCGCCCGAAGGCGCGACCATGTCGTAGCCGTCCGAGGTCGCGCCGTAGCCGACGATCTCGGCGTAGATCTTGGCGCCGCGCGCCTTGGCATGCTCCAGTTCTTCCAGCACCAGCACGCCGGCGCCGCCTGCAATGACGAAGCCGTCGCGATTGGCGTCGTAGGCGCGGGAAGCGGTCGATGCCCGGTCATTGAACTTCGACGACATGGCGCCCATGGCATCGAACAGGTCCGACATCGTCCAATCGAGATCCTCGTGACCGCCGGCAAAGACCATGTCCTGCTTGCCCCACTGGATCAGCTCATAGCCATTGCCGATGCAATGCGCCGAGGTCGAGCAGGCCGACGAGATCGAATAGTTGACGCCATGGATCTTGAACCACGTGGCCAAGGTGGCCGAGGCCGTCGACGACATCGCCTTCGGCACCGCGAAGGGGCCGATGCGCTTGGGGCTGCCGTTCTTGAGCGTGGTTTCGGCCGCTTCGACGATGGTGCGGGTGGAGGGGCCGCCCGAGCCCATGACGATGCCGGTGCGCTCATTGGTGATGTCGCTTTCGCTCAAGCCGGCATCCGCGATCGCCTGGTCCATGGCGACGTGGTTCCAGGCCGCGCCCTGCGACAGGAAGCGCATCGCGCGGCGATCGATCATGGCGGACGGGTCGAGTGTCGGCGCACCCCAGACCTGGCAGCGGAAGCCATGCTCGGCGAAGGAATCGGAAAAGCTGATCCCGGATCTGGCGTCATGCAGCGAGGTCTGCACCTCGTTGGCGTTGTTGCCGATCGACGACACGATGCCGAGGCCTGTGACTACGACACGTCTCATTCGCAACTCCTTCCAGGGATGCCGGCCAAAGGGCGGGCCAGGGCTGCGGTCAAGCGACCGCCGACTGCTTGGACAAACCGACCTTCAGGTCCGTCGCCGCATATATGGGCTCGCCATCCGCCTTCATCCAGCCATCGGCGATGCCCAGCACGAGCCGGCCGCGCATCACGCGCTTGAAATCCACGCCATACTCGACCTTCTTGACCGATGGCGTGACCATGCCCTTGAACTTTACCTCGCCGGTCGACAGCGCCATTCCCTTGCCGGGTTCGCCGAGCCAGCCGAGATAGAAACCCGTCAATTGCCACAAAGCGTCGAGGCCGAGGCATCCCGGCATGATCGGATTGCCGATGAAATGGCAGGCAAAGAACCACAGGTCCGGCTTGATGTCGAATTCGGCGCGGATGAAGCCCTTGTCGAAGGCGCCGCCGGTTTCGCTGACCTCGGTGATGCGGTCGAACATCAGCATCGGCGGGTAGGGCAACTGGGCATTACCCTCTCCGAACAGCTCGCCGCGGGCGCAGGCCAGCAATTCTTTGTAGTCGTAGCTGGATTTCGAACCCGCCATCAATCTCGTCCCCATATCGTCCGGGCGATAGCGCGCCCTTGTCGTTGGTGTCCTAACACAATCTGTTTCAGGCCGGAAACCGGCGTTTGCGCTTAACCCGCCAGTCTGCCCGGGTCAATGCGCGCTATTGATCGCATTCGGACGACAGAATATATGTCAACTGGGGTCCGGTTTCGGCAGACATTCATTTTTTTGCCATTCTGGGCGTGCCTTGAGGCGGGACTGTGAGCTTGGAAGACCAGATGGACCGGGGCTGCCGGAAGGAAAATGTCGCTGTGGACAAGCGCGTACGGGAAGCGGGGCTGAGGCCGACGCGCCAACGCATAGCGCTGGCCAACCTGCTTTTTGCCAAGGGCGACCGTCATCTCTCGGCCGAGGAACTGCATGAGGAGGCGCTGGCCGCCGGCGTGCCGGTGTCGCTGGCCACCGTCTACAACGCACTCCACCAGTTCACCCAGGCGGGGCTGCTGCGCATCCTCGCCGTCGAGGGCGCCAAGACCTATTTCGACACCAACACCTCCGACCACCATCATTTCTACATCGAAGGCGAAAACCGGATTTTCGACATCGCCAACGGCCCGGTGACGGTCACCAACCTGCCGGACCCGCCCGAGGGTATGGAAATCGCCAATGTCGACATCGTCGTGAGGCTGCGCGCCAAGCGCCAGGAATGACAGGCGAGGGCCAGACTAGTCGGCCCGGCCCGAATAATCGGCCCGGACAGAATAATCTGCCTGGGATGAAACCGCTCGACCTGATAGTCCGGCTCGAATGGGCTGTCGTGACCATGGCCGCTGTCGTCTTCTACGGCTCAACAGGGGTTTCCTGGTGGCTCTTCGGATTGCTCATCCTGGCACCGGACCTGTCGATGTTGGGCTATCTCGGTGGCCCGCGCATCGGTGCCATCGCCTACAACGCCCTGCACATCGTGATCGTACCGGTGCTGCTGTTGCTCGCTGGTCGCCTGGCCGGCAATGCGACGGCAATCGCGGTCGCACTGATCTGGATCGCTCACATCGCCATCGACCGTGCGCTTGGCTATGGCCTCAAGCTGTCAACCGGTTTCCAGGACACCCATCTCGGCCGTATCGGGCGTAAACGCGAGACGCTCAGTCCTTGACCCGCTCGCCTGGATAGGCGCCCCACACCGCGGACTGGGAGAGCCAGCCGGTATGGCCGGCGAGCGTCATTTCGCACCACTGGCCGTCGCAGGCCTTGATCGTGCCCATGACGCCCGGCTCGACGATGGCCACCACCCTGGCATCCTTGTCGGGGCTCTTGAGAAGATTGACTTGGGCGCCCTTGCCGCGCTGCCAGGGCGCGATGATGGCGGTGCGTCGGCCTGAGAGCAGCGATTGGTTGATCCAGCCTTCCGAACCGTCCGCATCGCGCACGCGGCGCCACGTATCGAACTCCTGGATGATCTCCATAGGCAGCCCGGCTTTCAGGTACATCCAGTCGACTGAATAATTGGCACCCGGCCCGACGCGCGAGTTGACGCGGCCGGATTTGAGACTGACGAATCGCGGCAGTGGCAGGCCGCTCGGCCCGAGCGTGACGGCGCTCTGGGCCGGTGCCGCCGCGCTTTGCGCCATGGCAAGCGGAGAATAAAGGAGAGCGCCGAGAAATGCTGCGCTGAGGGTCAGGCGAAGCGACGCGAAACCAGACACTTTCGTTCCTTTCGGTGCCGGCCCGGCGGCTGCGGCGCCCCTTTTTCTTTGTCTTCGGCGGCACCGCTTGTTACATGGGTAAATCGGCTACCGCGACCGGCTTTCAGTTTCGCCGGTCTTGGTTAAAGAGGTCTCAACGAGGGAAACAATGGTAGGCAAAAAGAAGCCTCTCGTGGTCATCACGCGAAAGCTGCCCGACCCGGTCGAGACCCGCATGCGCGAGTTGTTCGATGCAAGGCTGAATGTCGAGGACAGGCCGATGACGCAGCCGGAGCTGGTTGCCGCGGTCAAGGAAGCCGACGTGCTGGTGCCGACCGTGACCGACCAGATCGACGCGGCGCTGATCGCCCAGGCCGGCGACAACCTCAAGCTGATCGCCAATTTCGGCAATGGCGTCGACAAGATCGACGTGGCGGCGGCGGCCAAGAGGGGCATTACCGTCACCAACACGCCCAATGTGCTCACGGAAGATACCGCCGACATGACCATGGCGCTGATGCTGGCGGTGCCACGCCGGCTCGCGGAAGGCGCCAACGTGCTGACCGGAGACAAGAAATGGGCCGGCTGGTCGCCGACCTGGATGCTTGGCCGGCGCATCTGGGGCAAGCGGCTCGGCATTGTCGGCATGGGCCGCATCGGCACGGCCGTTGCCCGGCGGGCCAAGGCCTTCGGCCTTTCCATCCACTATCACAATCGCCATCGCGTGCTGCCGGCGGTCGAGGACGGGCTGGAGGCGACCTATTGGGAAAGCCTCGACCAGATGCTGGCCCGCATGGATATCATCTCGGTCAACTGTCCGTCGACGCCCGCGACCTTTCACCTCTTGTCGGCGCGGCGACTGGCGTTGCTGCAGCCCACGGCCTATGTCGTCAACACCGCGCGCGGCGACATCATCGATGAAGAAGCGCTGGTCAAGCTGATCCAGGACGGCAAGATCGCCGGCGCCGGCCTCGACGTCTACGAGCACGAGCCGGCCCTGAATGGCAAGCTGCTCAAGCTCGCCGCCAAGGGCAAGGTCGTGCTCTTGCCGCATATGGGCTCGGCGACGCTCGAGGGCCGCATCGACATGGGCGAGAAGGTCATCATCAATATCAGGGCCTTCGTTGACGGGCATCGTCCGCCGGACCGCGTACTGCCGCTCAGGACCTGACGGCTCGCCTTCCTTCAAGTGAAAGCCAAGGCTTACGAAATGGTTTTGCGCATGGTGATCGAGGTCGGCCTGGCGTAGCCTTCATGCGCCGTCTGTTCGGTCTCGTGGAAGCCGAGGCAGGCGAAGGCGGCATGGTTCGTGATGAGTTCGATCCGTGTCTGAAGTTCCAGCGCCGCCTTGCCGCGGTCGAGCGCAAGACATTCGACCGCCCGCATCAGCTGCCGGCCAATGCCTTGCCCCTGCCAGTCCGGTGCGACGGCGAGCTTGCCGACATAAAAGTCGTCCCCCCGTTCGAGAGCAAAGACGCAGCCGACGATCCTGCCGTCGTTGAGGGCCACGAAGCCGGTCTCCCGCCGAGCCTTGTCACGCAATGTGTCGACGGTGAGCAAATGGGCCGAGGATGGCGGGTCGATGACGCCGTCCATGAAGGCGAAGGCCTGCATGATCAGGGCAAGCACATCAGCCCAGCGGTCGAAATCGGCGGGAATGCGGGTGAGGGAGAAGAGCACGGTCTGCTTCAAGATCAGCGCCTTGTGTAGCGGATCGTTTCGAAGCGCGCGGCGAGCGCATCGTAGAGCAGCAGCCGGCCGACCAGCGGTTCTCCGATGCCGGTGATCAGCTTGATCGCCTCCATGGCCTGCAGCGTGCCGACGACGCCGGTCAGCGCGCCGAGCACCCCGGCCTCGGCGCAGGACGGCACGAGGCCCGGCGGCGGGGCTTCGGGAAAGAGGTCGCGGTAGCTCGGGTTCGGCTTGCCATCCTTGCCGTCCTCGAATGGCTTCAGCACCGTCACCGAACCGTCGAAGCGTCCGACAGCGGCATGCACCAGCGGCTTTCTTTCGCTCGCGCAGGCGTCGGCCACCGTATAGCGGGTTTCGAAATTGTCGGAGCCGTCGACGACGATGTCATAGCGGGCGACGAGGGCAGGGGCGTTGTCCGCGCTCAGCCGCAATGTGTGCGTCTCGACCGTGGTGTTGGGATTGATGCGGATGATCGCCGCCTTGGCGCTATCGGTTTTCAGCATGCCGACCGTATCGGTGCCGTGGATGACTTGACGCTGCAGATTGGAGAGCGACACGGTGTCGTCGTCGACTATGCCAAGCGCGCCGACGCCGGCCGCGGCAAGGTATTCGAGCACCGGCGCCCCCAGCCCGCCCGCGCCGATCACCAGGACACGCGCTTGCTTGAGCTTCTGCTGGCCCGCGCCGCCGACCTCGGGCAGCACGATGTGGCGGGCATAACGTTCGATCTCGTCGGTGGTGAGCGCAGTGGTCATATCAGGACCATATCGTGGCCGAAAAACCTTGTCAGGTCTTCATGCATGTCGCCCAAAGTGTCGAGCGGTTTTGGGGTACCGACATGCATGCGACAAGATCGCGTCGCCCAAAAGTGTCGAGCGGTTTTGGGCTACATGCATGCAATCTAGGCGGTTGGCTTAACCTTGCCGTGGTCGACCGTCAGGAACTGCGCCCTGCCCAGCAGGCTGGAAAACAGAGCCGCATCGGTTCCCGTCATGAAAGCCTGGCAGTTCAATTCCTCCAGGATCGAGAATAGCGCCGCCCGCCGTCCGCCGTCGAGATGCGCGGCGATCTCGTCAAGCAGCAGGATCGGCGTCATGCCGGACATCTCGCCGGTCAGCCTTGCATGCGACAGGACGATGCCGACCAGCAGTGCCTTCTGCTCACCGGTCGAGCAGAGCTCTGCCGGCATCGCCTTGGGCCGGTGCCGGACCACGAGATCCGAACGGTGCGGCCCCTCGAGCGTGCGCCCGGCGGCGCGGTCGCGGTCACGGCTTTCCATGAGTGTCCGCCGGAACCGCTCCTCGACATCGACCGCCGGCGCGCTTGCGATCTCGGCTTCCAGATCGCCCGCGAGGCCGATGTCGGCCTGCGGGAACGGTCCCCTGTCGGGCAGCCTGTCGATCATGGCGGCCAGCAGGCGCACTATCTCGGCGCGCGCCGCGGCGATCGCCACCCCGGTTTCGGCCATCTGGGTCTCGATCGCGTCGAACCAGCGGTCGTCGCGCGAGCCTTCGGTCAGCAGACGATTACGGCCGCGCATCGCCTTCTCGTAGTCGAGGGCGCGCTGGCCGTGACCAGGGTCGATCGCCAGCACCAGCCGGTCGAGAAAGCGCCGGCGATCCGCCGCCGGTCCGGTGAACAGCGCATCCATGGCGGGCGTCAGCCAAACGACGCGCAGCCATTCCAGCATGTCCTCGGCCGACCGCGCGTTGGCGCCGTTGATCCGCACCCGCCTGCCGCCCTCGCTCTCGCCGCCGGAAATGCCGGTGCCGATCTCGATCTGGCCGCCAGGTCCGTCGAGCCGGGCGTGCAGCGCAAAACCGCCGTCGCCGCCCTCGCGCGCGACATCCGCGTAAGGAGCGCGGCGCAGGCCGCGTCCCGGCGTCAGAAAGGAGATGGCTTCGAGAAGGTTGGTCTTGCCGGCGCCGTTGTCACCAGAAAAGACCACAAGGCCGGGGGCGAGATCGATCGCCAGCGCCGCATAATTGCGAAAGTTAGTAAGTATTAGCTTACTTATATGGGTTTGTACCGGCAACCGCTATCCGCCTGTAGAAGTCGCCATCATTCTCGCTACCGGCTGCGGCGGAGCCGCCTGACGACAGGTGCCGGCTATACGCGCATCGGCATCAGCACGTAGAGCGCGGTCTCGTCGGCCATGTCGTGAATCAGCGTCGGCGAACCGGCGTCGGCCAGCATGAATTTGGCTTCCGTACCGGTCAGCTGTGCGGCGACGTCGAGCAGGTATTTGGCGTTGAAGCCGATCTCGATCGGGTCCGCCGAATAGTCGGCGGCCAGTTCCTCGGTGGCGCTGCCGGAATCCGGGTTGTTGACGGCGAGCGTCACCTGGCCTTCGCTGATCGAAAGCTTCACCGCGCGGCCGCGTTCGGAGGAAATGGTCGAGACGCGATCGACCGCGGCGGCAAAGCTCTGGCGGTCGAGGATCAGCTTCTTGTCGTTGCCGGTCGGAATGACGCGCTGATAATCGGGGAAGGTGCCGTCGATCAGCTTCGAGGTCAGGACCACGCTGCCGATGGTGAAGCGGATCTTGGTGTCCGACAGTTCGGTGGTCACGGCGATATCCGGATCGTCGACCAGCTTCTGCAGCTCACTGACCGTCTTGCGCGGAATGATGATCCCCGGCATGCCCTCGGAACCCGCCGGTGCGTCGATCTCGGCACGGGCCAGGCGGTGGCCGTCTGTGGCCACGGAGCGCAGCTTGAGCTTGCCGCCGACCTCATGTGTGTGCAGGTAGATGCCGTTGAGATAGTAGCGCGTCTCTTCGGTGGAAATGGCGAACTGCGTCTTCTCGATCAGCCCCTTCAGGGCGACCGAGTCGAGCCGGAAGATATGCGAGAAGGAGCCGGCCGAAAGCTCCGGGAAGTCGGATTGCGGCAGGCACTGCAGGCGGAAGCTCGAGCGGCCCGACGTCACCGTCATGGCGTTGCCGTCCTCATCCGTCTTCAGCATCACCTCGGCGCCGTCGGAGAGTTTGCGCACGATGTCATAGAGAAGGTGGGCCGGAACCGTCGTCGCCCCGCCGCGCTCCACCTTGGCCGGCGTCGCTTCCGTCACCTCCAGGTCTAGGTCGGTGGCTTTCATTTCGAGGCTGGCGCCCTCGGCGCTGAGCAGCACGTTGGACAGGATCGGTATTGTGTTGCGCCGTTCGACCACGCGGTGGACGTGGTTGAGCGACTTCAGGAGATTTGACCGTTCCAGGATAACACGCATGACGAAACAGGCTCGCTTGAAAGGATGAGCGGGTCTCCGGCTGGCGGCGCCCCGCGAAACGTCTGAACAGGCTCAGAATCTGCGTAAACTGACAGGAAAAAGCCAGCAAACGCAAGCCCGCGCCACCGGTTCAGGCCGGCTGCACAGGCTTTCTGGGGATAAAGGGCGCGAAGTCCGCCGGCCGATGCGGCGAATCCGGAATCCGGATCGTCTCCCGGCAAGGCCGTGGGCCCATTTCGGGTTCACGGCCGGGCAGGCAAGCCATTGAATTCCAGAACCGTTCTGGCTTGCCTGTCGCGGTACCGGTCAGGCCTGGTCGTTGATCAGGCGCCGCAGCAGTTCTAGTTCCTGTGCCAGCGTGTTGTCGGCGCCAGAAAGGTCTTCGATCTTGCGCACGGCATGCAGCACCGTGGTGTGGTCGCGGCCGCCGAAGCGCCGCCCGATTTCGGGCAAGGAGCGCGGCGTCATCACCTTCGACAGATACATGGCTACCTGCCTGGGCTTGACGATCGTGCGCGTGCGCCGGTTGGACAAAAGTTCCGTCTTCGACACGTTGTAGTGGCGCGCCACGATGCGCTGGATGTCCTCGATGCGAACCCGCTTCGGCTCGCCCGTGCGATAGATGTGGCCGAGGATCTCGTCGATGCGGTCGATGGTGATCTGCGGCTCGAACGACTGGCGAAACAGCAGCTGATTGAACGCACCCTCGAGTTCGCGGCCGCTGCCGGTCACGGTGCGGGCGACGTGATTGAGGATTTCATCGGAAATGTCGAGCGACGCGTCGTCGGTCCTGGCCGTGGCCAGGCGCAGTTTGAGCATGCCGAGGCGCATGGCGAAATCGGGCGCCGACATTTCGAGCGCGACGCCGCCATTGAGGCGCGAACGCACCCGCGGCTCCAGCGATTCCAGCTCCGACGGTGGCCGGTCCGCGGCGACGACGACTTGCTTGGCGCTGTCGAGCAGCATGTTGATCAAGTGGCAGAACTCATGCTGGATCGACTTGCCCTGCAGGAACTGCATGTCGTCGATGATCAGGAGATCGATGTCGCGCAGCTGCTCCTTGAGCGTCAGCGCATTGTTGTCACGGATCGCCGTGGCGAAGCGCCACATGAAATATTCGGCGGTGAGATAGACGACGCGGGACTTGGGATTCTGCTTCAGCGATTCCGCCGCGATGGCCTGCAGGAGGTGCGTCTTGCCGAGCCCGACGGTTGCGTGCAGGAAAAGCGGATTGAAGCGCACCGCGCTCGACTGCGATTCCGCTACGGCCTTGGCGGCCGCGAACGCCACCCGGTTCGACGGTCCTTCGATGAAGGAGCCAAAAGTGTAGCGCGGATCAAGCGGCGACCCCAGCACATTGTGGCGGAACTCGTTCTCGGCCGAAGCGCCCGGCCGCGGCACCGGAGGCCGCTCCACCCTGCCTGGGCTCACGGTGCCGGCGGCCAGCGCTGTCTGCGTCTGCCGCGTCATCTTGCGCGCCGGCGCTAATTCCGGTTCGGCATGGCTGCGCCCCTGGCGGGTGGCCGTGCGGACGACGATCTCGATCTTGAGGACTTCGGGATCCTCCTGCTTCCACAGTTCGGAGATAAGGTCGTGATAATGACCGTTGATCCACGAGCGCAGGAACGCGGTGGGCACCGAGATGCGGACAATGCCCTTGGAAGCCTCCGCGACCTTCATGCGGCCGAACCAGCTCGAATAGACTTCAGCCCCCAGACGCGCCTTCAACTGGGTCTTGACCCGGTCGAACTTCTGTTCCGCGTCGCTGGAGACCACCATCTCGTTTGCTCCGATCAAAGTTCCAGGAAATGGGAGGTCGCCCGTAAGCTCCCTTTCGATGCCGCTCTGCATGATCGAGTTCCTTGCCTTTCTGTACCTGTTTTTCCGCTGGGGATGCGCCTCCTGCATCCTTTGCCAGCGACTGTATCTTCGCTACGAAGCTCCTTGCCGCCGCCGGCAATGAACGTCGCCCATTATCCGGGGAACCGGTGCCGGCCCATGGAAGCCAGTCCGCGTTGGGTATTTCAGGGCAACACAACACCGTCCGGCGAAAGAGCGCCGGCGCGCTGTCTACCTGCCATGTCTAGTTACGCCAGTCCCCTACCGTATCGAAAAAGAGCAAACCAAACCGTCCGCGGACTTGATCCGCGTCGCAAATCCCGCCAATTTAAGCTGGCCCGATTCAGGCTGGGTTAAGGGCTCAGGACCCCGTCCCTTTCGATGGATGGACATTACCGAAATCGCTGTGGATAGGGCAAGGCCACGTCTAACGGATTTTTAAGGAATCTGGTTACCTCGGGCAGGTTCAGGCGCCATGCTGCGGCGGTATGTTTTAACAAAGCCATTGTGATTCAAACCCTTTTCCCGCGAATATGAAAAAGCCGGGCGGGTTTGAAATTTTCTGAAATAATTCGCTTGACAGCCAGTTGTCCTCCCGTCCCCTCGGCGTGCTGTGGACAAGTTGTGGATGACTACCGCTAATTGATTGAAAAATATTGGTTATTTATGCTGACCAGGGATTTTGCAGCCTGCACTTTTCAAGCATGTCGACCATCAGTAGGCATGCATGTGCCGGCAAAGCATTTCGAACCCTGGACTCCGTATTGGACGCCATTTCTCAGTATTCTTTTTAAGTACTTGCCGGCAAACGAAAAAACCCGGCACGATCGGCCGGGTTTTAAAGAAGATCAACCTGGAAAGTCGATTCAGGCCGACAGCACCTTGAGGCGCTGGGCCAGCCGCGACACCTTGCGGGACGCGGTATTCTTGTGGATCACGCCCTTGGTCGCGGCGCGCATCAATTCCGGCTCGGCGGCCTTGAAAGCGGCCTGGGCGGCTGCCTTGTCGCCGGAGGCGAGTGCCTCCTCGACCTGGCGGATATAGGTGCGAACGCGCGACCGGCGGTTCTTGTTGATCGCCGCGCGGCGGGCGATCTTACGCGTTGCCTTTTTGGCCGAGGATGTGTTGGCCATGATGCCTCTCTTCTAATCTGGTCGGCGCACGCGGCATGCCGCAGGGCGCAAAAAACAAACGGGCAGCCACGGGGCCGCCTCGGTTGGTGCGGCTTATAGTTCAGCTTTTCCGGCGCGTCAACGCTGCCCGGCGTTCTTTTTGGCCGGCGTCACAGGGTTTCGGCCCCGGCCGCCGATGCCCTACCGGTTGGTGAAATTCGGCTTCCGCTTTTCGGCGAAGGCCGCCATGCCTTCCTTCTGGTCTTCGAGCGCGAAAAGCGAGTGGAACAGGCGGCGTTCGAACCGCAATCCCTCGGCAAGCGTCGTTTCATAGGCACGGTTGACAGCTTCCTTCGCCATCATCACCGACGGCAGCGAGAAATCAGCGATTTTGGCAGCCGCCTTGACGGCCGCCTCGACAAGCTCGCCCGCAGGCACGACCCGCGATACCAGGCCCGAGCGCTCGGCTTCCGCCGCATCCATCATCCGCCCGGTCAGGCACATGTCCATGGCCTTCGACTTACCGACGAACCGGGTCAATCGTTGCGACCCGCCCATGCCGGGAATGACGCCGAGCGTGATTTCGGGCTGGCCGAATTTGGCCGTATCGGCGGCGATGATGAAATCGCACATCATCGCGAGTTCGCACCCCCCTCCCAGCGCATAGCCGGCCACCGCCGCGATAATTGGCTTTCGCGCCCGCGTGAATTCTTCCCAGCCAGCGAAGAAGTCCTGGCTGTAAGCGTCCACGTAGGAGATCGCCTGCATCTCCTTGATGTCGGCACCGGCGGCAAAGGCCTTGTCGGAGCCGGTAACAACCATGGCGCCGATCCCGGGATCGGCGCTGAAACCGTTTACGGCTGCGACGAGTTCATTGAGGATTTGGGAATTCAGCGCGTTGAGCGCCTGCGGCCGGTTCAGCGTGATCAGCCCGACCTTGCCGCGCGTCTCGGTGATGATCGTCTCATGGGCCATGGCTGCTTCTCCTCGCTCGACCCCGGTCTAACTCAGCTCTGACACGTCCGGCAATAGAAGGTCGAGCGTCCGCTCTGCACGATGCGCTCGACGTGACCGCCGCAGCCGGGCTTGGGGCAAGGCTCTCCCTCGCGGTCGTAAACGGCGAAGGAGTGCTGGAAATAGCCCAGCGACCCGTCGGCGTGCACATAGTCACGCAGCGATGACCCGCCGGCGGCGATGGCGTCTGATATGACCGAGCGGATCGCCCCGGCGAGACGTTCGCTCTGTTCCTTCGCCTTCTTGCCGGGCTTGGCGATGGTGCCCGCCTCGCGCAGGGGCGACAGGCCGGCACGCCACAGCGCCTCCGAGACATAAATATTGCCAAGCCCCGCGATCAGCCTCTGGTCGAGAAGCGCTGCCTTGAGCGGCGATCTGCGGCCTTTCAGCAGCGAGGCGAGCAGCACGCCGTCCAGCGCATTGCCCGTGGGCTCGACGCCCAGTCCGGCCAGCATGGGATGCGTCTCCGGCAGCCCTTCTGAAAACAACATGAAACCGAAGCGGCGCGGGTCGTTGAAGATCACTCGGGACCGAGTGCCGGCGGCCGATTCGACGTGGAAGACGACATGGTCGTGCACCGTGCTTTTCGAGCGTTCGTGGTGGAACACGCCCGGCATCTCGCGGTCGTCGTCGATCTCAATGCGAAAGGAGCCCGACATGCCGAGATGGCAGATCAGCACCGGACCATCCTGCATATGCATGGTCAGGTACTTCGCCCGGCGGCCGAGCGCGGTAATCGTTCGGCCGGCCAGCCGTTCCGAGAATCGTTCGGGAAACGGAAACCGGAGATCCGGCCGCCGCGCCTCGACCTTGGCCAGATGGGCGCCTTCGAGAACCGGCTGCAGGCCGCGCCGGACCGTCTCGACTTCGGGCAATTCAGGCATGGCCGCCAATCGTCGCGTGGAAAGAAGTGCCGTGGGGGCCGCGCGCCAGTCCGAGATGTTCGGCGACGGTCTCGCCGATATCGGCGAAGGTTGCCCTCAGCCCTATGTCGCCGCCTTTCAGATCCGGCCCGGTGCCGATCACGGGAATGCGTTCGCGCGTGTGGTTGGTGCCCCGCCGGGTCGGATCGTTGCCGTGATCGGCCGTCAGGATGAGAAGGTCGCCTTGCCGCAGCCTTGCGAATGCCTCCGGCAGCCGCAGGTCGAAGGCCTCGAGCGCGGCGGCATAGCCGGCGACATCGCGGCGATGGCCGAACTCGGTGTCGAAATCGACGAAATTGGCGAAGACGAGATCGCCGTCGCCGGCGTCATCCATTGCGCCCAGCGCCTTGTCGAACATGGCCATGTTGCCGGCGGCCTTGCGCACTTCCGAAATCCCGCGATGGGCGAAGATGTCGCCGATCTTGCCGACGGCGATGACGCGGCTTCCCCGCGCCGTCAATCTATCGAGCAAGGTCGGCTCCGGCGGTGGCACGGCGTAGTCGTGACGGTTGTAGGTTCGAGCGAAGGTTGTGGTCGTCTCGCCGACGAACGGCCGTGCGATCACGCGGCCGATCCTCAATGGGTCAACCAGTCGGCGCACCACCTGACAGAATTCATAAAGCCGCTCCAGCCCGAAATGGACTTCATGCGCGGCGACCTGCAGGACCGAATCGATCGACGTGTAGCAGATCGGCTTGCCGGTGCGGATGTGCTCCTCGCCGAACCGCTCGATGATCTCGGTGCCCGGCGCATGGCAGTTGCCGAGAATGCCAGGCACCTTTCCCTCGCGGATCATCGCCTCGGTCAGATCGGCGGGGAAGGCGGGAACGGTATCCGGGAAATAGCCCCAGTCGAAGCGGACCGGCAGGCCCGCGATCTCCCAGTGACCGGAAGGGGTGTCCTTGCCGCTCGAAACCTCTTGCGCCGCGCCATGGAAGGCATTGGCGAGCACATCCGTTCCGAAATGGGCAAAACCCAGTCCTGTCGCCGTCTCGGCCGCCTTGCCAAGCCCGAGAGATGCCATGTTGGGAACAAACAGCGGGCCCTGACGAAGCCCTTCACGATCGGCGCGGCCTTCCGCGCAAGCTTCGGCGATGTGCGCGAGGGTGTTGGCGCCGGCGTCGCCATAGCGCTCGGCGTCGGCCGCGCCGCCAATGCCGAAGGAATCCAGGACGAAGAGGAAAGCGCGCGCCATCGGATCATTGTTGCCAGTGTGGACGACCAGACATAGGGTTCCACGGCGGCATTGGCAAATCGGAAACCGAACGGCAACGGCTTGGCGCGATAATCCGGTGCATGTCGCCCAACAGTGCGCAGCGGTTTTGGGGGAACGATATGGACAGCAAGAGTGCATGTCGCCCAAAAGTGTGCGGCGGTTTTGGGGTGACGACATGCACCGATACGAGAGATGGCACCGATACAAGAGATGAATGTCGCGGCGCTGCGGGCACGGGTCGTCAATCAAACAGAACGCGGGGCAGTCTTGCCATGAAGGCTGCGCTGAGGACCTGGGCTACCCTCATGGTCATGCACGGCATGTTGTGGTGCGGGCAGGCGCGGGCCGACTGGCGCGATGATATCGGCACGTTTCGCATCGGCATTGTCGCCGAGCCTAATGGCGGCAACACCGTTCCGGGTCTGGCGCAGTTGACGCAAGCCTTTACCAATGCGTTGGGCATGAAGGTGGAGTTCGTCGTTGCCCGCGACTATGCCTCGCTGATCGAGGCGCAGGCCAATGCCCGGATCGAATACGCCATCTATTCGGCGACCGCCTATGCCACGGCGCAGCAACGCTGCGCATGCGTCGAGCCGCTCGTGGCTCCGGTCGATTCCGACGGTGCGGCGGGCATCCGCTCCGTGTTGCTGACCAGGGATGGCAAGCTGCCTGGCCTGGCTGATATGGAGACCCATCGGATCGTCATGCCGCCGCCTGACAGTGTCGGGGGCTCGTTTTTGCCGCTGGCAGGGCTGGCCGCCGAGCATGTCAAGGTTGCCGAAGATGCACCGTTTCTGATCCACGCGGATTCAGCGTCGGCGGCGGAAATGATACTCGTCGACGGCAAGGCCGACGCCATGTTCGGCTGGGTCAGGGCCGCGGCCGATGGCCAGCCGCAACTATCTGGTGGCACGCGGGCAAGGCTTGAGGCGGCCGGCCTTTCGGCATCCGCTCTCCAGGTCGTGTGGATATCGGCCCTGCTGAGATACGGTCCCCACACCGTGCGCAGCGATCTCGACCCGGAAGCCAAGCGGCGGCTGACCGTGTTCCTCACCAACCTCAAATCGACGACGCCGGATGTCTACGATCTCCTGGAAACGAAGCACTCTGGTGGTTTTTTGACCGTGGCTCCAAAGGATTATGCGACGGCGGAAGCCATCGTGCGGATGGTCTCGCCCGATGGTGGGCAGCGGTAAAAGCCCCAGCGGTTCAGTGTCTGATGGAATCGCTGAGCCGCTCCAAGCCCTTGTTTTTACGCAATTCCGGACGAAAGGCACATGGCGTGATGTCCCTGGAATTGCTCTAGCAGTCGCTGCAAGGGATCGTCAGGCTTCTGCGGGGACGCAGATAGTAAGTCTCGCCCATCGATATGCCGTTGGCGAGGGCGGCTGTCAATCCAAGCTTCTGTTGAGTGTCCGTGGTCCAGCTGATGATCGGCTGGTAGCCCAATGTGCTGTCGACGCGGATCAGGAAGGTGCCGGCCACGTTGAGCGTTGTCGGAACCGTTGCGGCCGAGCCTGCTGCGGCGCCGACGCTGTTGACGCCGTTGGCCACCCTGCGTGACCACGCCACCAGCACTTTGGGCGGCGTGTCGGTGGTGACCTGGATTGCGGTGATGGTGATGTTTGGCGTCGAGCGGTTGTAGGGCTGAATGGTCGACGTGCCGATTTGCATGATGGCGTCGAGATCCGCCTTCACGACGGTCGGCTGTTGCGTGACGAGATCGGCCACCATGCTGCCGATACGGCTGACCTTCTTGCTGGTCTCGATAGCCTGCGAAGCCTCCATGGTCATGAAATACAGGATCAGCAGGATAGGCACGATCAGGGCAAACTCGACCGCCGCCACGCCGCGGCGATTGCACCAGAACCCAACCGTCTTGCTCCAGATCCCTGCAGTTTCCAGATGTGCCCCCGCACGCATCATACCATTGCCCTTTTTCTTGTCGGTGCTTCCGAACTCAATTGAACGGCTCGTTCTGCCAGGTCACCGACGCAAAATGCAGCGTCCTGCCGCCACTCAGATTGGCCATCGACTTGGCCATCAGATCGGTCATGACAGGCCATTTGTAGAAGACCCGCAGCATGTTCTTCGATTCCGCCGGCCCCGGGGAGTTCACGAATGTCTGGGAACTGGTGCCTTGCATCAGCACGACATCACCGTTCTGGATCTTGAAGCCAGCCTGGGCCGCGTCGGCGAAAGTCGAATACTGGCGAAGATCTACGAGCAGCTGTTGTGGGCAATCCGTGGAGACGATGATTTCCAGTTTGTTGCAGATCAGGGTCGTCAAATTGTTCCCGGCGACATCGGCCGGCCGCAACTGGCCGGTGCGCAGCTGGCGGGCAACATCGTCGGTGATGTTGGCCATCACCTCCTGCCCGGCGAATGAGATGCAGCTCTCGAGGATGGCGAACACCAGGAGAGCGAAAGGCAATGCAAGCAGCGCGAATTCCAGGGCAGTGCTGCCGCGCCGGTCGCGAACGAAGCGCCTGAAAGGCCGGGCGCGCGCCGTCTTGCGTTGATCCGTCGAACCGATTGCCTTGCCCATACCTGTTCCTGCCATCCCTGGACGGTCGCGACAGGGGTACTAACGCAAACCGATTGAGGTCCGGTTTGAATGATCATTAAAGTCGGCGCGGGCGTCTTAACCGGGCGGTAACCCGGCCGCCGGTCTGCCGCGCAGCCTATTTGCTGACGCTCATTTCAGCCTCGGAGGATTTTTCCGCCTCGCTCTTGTAGGAGCTTTCGCAATAGGGCGTGCAAGACATGGTCTGGACCTCGGCACGTCGATAAATGCGGACAGACGAGGCTGCCTGCCGCACGACGGTAACCTGCGCGTCGACGATCGGGCTACCTTCCTGGTCGAGCACGACGAGATTGGTGACGCCGAAACCCTTGCCTGTGAGCACGATCGTGGAGGCGTCCTGGACGGAGGCATCGGCGATTGCCGGGTTGCCGACGACAACCGTGTCGGCGGGGCGCGACAATTTGACGATCTTGGCCTGGTTCATGGTGACCTCGATACCGGCGCCGGCCCTGGCCGGCGTGATCAAACTCGCGGTCGCAAGGAGCACGGCAATCAGGATTGAAGGTCTCGGCAAGGCCATTATGGCGCTCCACGCAGGCGGACTGTTCAACGGAACATGAACGAGATTGGTGAACCAACGGTTAAGTCGACCGCCGCCGACCGTTGTCGCGGTCGGCATCGCTGCTCGCGTGGCCAGGTCCAGGCGCCGGGCCGCGAGCTTCGCCAAGCCCTTGCCTTCTGCGGCGTTGGCCTGGGAAATGGTGCTTTAGCCGGCGCTTAGTGCGGAGTTAACCACGCACTATGTTCGATCCGGGAAAGGAATCGGTAAGGCTGTTTATTAAGCCGATCGAAAGAGCTTCTCCCTAGATTGGCAGCATCCGATCAACCATCACAGAAGTTGACGGAAGTGCTGTAACACGTGGAGTAGGAGCTCTCGAATGTCTAATCTCATTGCACGTTTCGTGAAGGACGAATCCGGCGCGACCGCTATCGAATATGGTCTGATCGCCGCTCTCATCGCACTCGCCATCATCACCGGCGCTGGCGCGCTCGGCAATGCCATCAACGCCAAGTTCACCTCGATCGGAACCACCCTGAACTCCAGCGGCAGCTGATCGGCTTATTGCTGAACGTTCAGATCGTGTTCTGGACAGGGGCCGCCAAGTGGTGGCCCCTGTTTTGCGTTGCGTGTTCATGTCGCGGCTGACGACGGTCGTGTTTGCATTGCGGGCCTCGTCAATTGCAGGCCTCATCAATTGCAGGCCTCATCAATCGTTAATCGATCCATTCTAGATTGAGCCCCTGGACAATAGGCATAGCGCCGATGCTTGAAGCCCTGATCTTCGTCGTATTTCCGTTCTGCATGCTGTTTGCCGCGATCTCCGACATGCTGTCGATGACGATCGCCAATCGCGTGCCGGTGCTGCTTGTCGTCGTCTTCGCGCTGGTTGCGCCGCTGACGGGCATGGAATGGGCAGCCTTTGGTTGGCATTTCGCCGCCGGGGCCTTGGTTCTGGCCGTGACGTTCGGTTTGTTCGCGATGGGTGGCATGGGTGGAGGAGACGCCAAACTGCTCGCCGCTACGGCCGTGTGGATGGGGCTCAACGTGCATCTCGTTGAATACCTTGTCGTCTCGACATTCATTGGCGGCCTCTTGACGCTCGCCATCCTACTTTACCGGAAGTCGCCGCTGGCGGTATTTACCGGCTGCAATCCATTCCTGCGCCACTTCGCGGAAGAGTCAGCGGGGGTTCCTTATGGGATCGCGCTCGGCCTGGGCGGATTGCTGACCTATCCGGATTCGCCTTTGATGGTGTGGGCGCTGGCAAGGCTGGCCGGCTGAACACGATCTAATTTCCCTATTCCCTACCGCGTTGTCCGACCTGGCTTTGAAGGAAACCGGCCGATACTTGCACGCAAGGCGACGCAATCCATCTAATTTATGTAAACCTTAAATTAATCACGATCGTAAGCATTACATTAACCTTGTTTTGACGATTGCCGCTGCAAAGTCCGGCTTGGCTAGGTTTGCCAAGGCGAGGTTCGGACAAAATGCCAGCATCCCGACTGATTATTCTAAGCGTGGCGGTGGCCGCGGCGGGTGGCGCTGGTTATGTCGCGAAAAACATGGTCGCTGCGCCGCCGCCCCAGATCGTCGTCGAATCCGGTCCCAAGGCCCCTGCCGTACCTCTGCAGGATGTGCTTGTGCTGTCGGGCGATGTCGCGATGGGCAGCGCGCTCGGGAACAATATCACCTGGCAATCCTGGCCGGCTGACGGCATCAACGCCAATTTCATCACCAAGGCCACCGCCCCCGACGCCCTCGAGAAACTGAAAGGGTCGATAGCCCGCGTGACGATGTACGCGGGCGAGCCCGTGCGGCGTTCCAAGCTGATCGGCGAGGGGCAGAGCTTCATGTCGTCGATCCTGCCTTCCGGGATGCGGGCGGTCGCCACGACCATATCGGCTGACACTTCGGCTGGCGGCTTCATCCTTCCAAACGATTTCGTCGACGTGATCATGACCCGCAAAGCGGATGCCAGCAGCGGCAGCACCGGTTTCAACACCGAAACCATCCTCAAGAACATCCGCGTCCTGGCAATCGACCAGACCATCCAGGAGGACGAAGAAGGCAAGAAGACCAGGGTGGGCCAGACCGCCACGCTGGAGCTGACCCCCCGGCAGGCGGAAATCATCACCGTTGCCCAGCAGATGGCCGATCGCCTGACCCTGGCGTTGCGGTCGATCACGGACACCCAGGAGAAGAATCCGGGCGAGGCCGACTATCTCGTTTCTGGCAATGGCCGCAGAGGAACAGTGAGGCTGATCAAGTCGGGTGAAGTTTCCGAAGTAGGGGCAAGGAAATGAGGCTAAGCGGTAAACTCCCGGCAATCATAGCCGCGGCATTCGGCCTGCTGCTCGTCGGAATGAATGTTCAGGGCGTCGTCGAGGCGAAGAGTACGCGGGTATCGGCTACGACGGCCGCCCAGCGCGTGAAGCTTGGCCTCAACAAATCGGTCGTCATCGACCTGCCGAGCGATGCCTATGACATCCTTGTCGCCAACCCGACAGTTGCCGATGCCGTAACCCGGACCGCGAGGCGGATCTACCTGTTCGGCAAGGCGGTCGGCGAGACCAACATCTTCGTCTTCGGTCCGAATGGCGAACAGATCGCCAGCCTGGACCTGGCGGTCGAACGCGACGTCGCCGGGCTGGAGGACTACATCAAGCGCTTCCTTCCGACTTCGGCCATCAAGGTGGAATTGCTGAATGACAACGTCATCTTGACCGGGACGGTCGACACGCCGCTGGACGCCAAACGGGCGGTCGACCTGGCGACGATCTTCGTCTCGGGCGGTGAAGCGACGACAGGACAGTATTCGCAGACCGCGGCCGGCGGCTCGGCCCAGAGCGGTGTCGACATCAACAACCCGGACCAGGAGCGCCGTACCTCGAAGATCGTCAATCTCTTGCAGATCATCGGTGACGACCAGGTCACGCTGAAGGTGACGGTCGCCGAAGTGAGCCGGTCCGTGATGAAGCAGCTCGGCGTCAATATGGTCGGCAGCGGCGGCAGCAACGGCATCAGCTACGGCGCGCTCAGTGATCCTTTCGCTGGTCTCGGCAAGCCGCTATCAAACGCGGGCTTCAATATCAGCACGTCGGGGCTGCAAGCCTATATCAACGCGATGGAGCAGTCCGGGGTCATGAAGACCCTGGCCGAGCCGACCTTGACCGCCGTGTCCGGGGAGAAGGCGACCTTCAAGGTCGGCGGCGAATACAACATGGTGAGCGGGGTCAGCGCCAACGTATCCACCGACAATCAGACCGGTCTGAAGACCTATACCGTCGATAAGATCGAGTATGGCATCGGCCTGGAGTTCCAGCCGGTGGTTCTGTCGCCCGGTCGCATAAGCCTGAAAGTCAGAACCTCGGTTTCCGAACCGACAACCGAGGGGTCCGTATCGTCATCCACGGACAATAGGAGTATCGGCATGAATGCCTTGTCACTGCGCAAGCGTCTTGCGGATACGACCGTTGAACTGCCCTCGGGCGGCTCCATGATGATCGCCGGCCTGGTTCGCGACGACGTCAGGCAAGCCGTCACTGGGTTGCCTGGACTGACAAAGATCCCGGTGCTCGGCGCGCTTTTCCGCAGCAGGGACTTCGTGCGCAACGAGACCGAGCTCGTCATCATCATCACGCCCTATCTGGCACGGCCGGTTGCACGCAACGAGCTCGCCAAGCCGGACGACAATTTCAACGCGGCCAGCGATGGTGCCGCTATGTTCCTTGGCAAGGTCAATCGCGTCTACGGCACCATGCAGACCGACAGGCCCAACGGCCGCTATCACGGCGTTGTCGGCTTCATCTACAAGTGAATGAGGAAGCGGACATGTCTCAGTCAGCGTTGAAGACAACGACCACCAAGACGACGAGCACCAGCCGTTCGCGCCTGCGGGTCCTCCCGTTCCTGGCAGTTGCGGCGACGGCCTTGCTGGCCGGTTGCGCCCAGCGCGACAGCGTCACTGTCGGTGCCATTCCGGATGACTATCGCACCAACCATCCGATCGTCATCGCGGAGAAGAATCAAAAGATCGACCTTCCCGTCGGCGCTGGCGACCGCGGCATGACCGGTTCGCAGCGCGATACGCTTCTGGGTTTCCTCGACGGCTATGACAAGAGTGCCGCACCGACGCTGACGATCCAGATTCCCCGCGGATCGGCCAACGAGGTTGCCGCGACGGCGGCCGGTCGTGATTTCGCCAGGCTCGCGATCGCCAGTGGCGTCAAGCGCAACCGGATCGTCGTGGTCGCCTACCAGGCCGGATCGAGCGAAATATCCGCTCCGGTTCGCGTCGCCTATATCTCGGTAAAAGCCCAGACCGACAAATGCGGACGCTGGCCCGATGACCTGGTCGAGACGTCGGAAAACAAGCACTACGCCGACTTCGGTTGCTCCTACCAGAACAATCTCGCCGCTCAGATGGCCAACCCGGCCGACCTGATTGGTCCGCGCAAGCAGACCACAATCGACGCGGAAAATCGTGGCGCGGTGATCGACGTTTATCGCAACAGGGGCATTTCGGGTGAATTCCTCGGCAATTCGGAAGTGACCTACTGAGCCGCCCTCGGGAAAAAGAAGCCAGCGAAAGAACGGGCCACGGAAAGAGCATGACCATGAGCAACCTTGCCTATGACGCCACCGTGGACGGCGGCGATACCTCGCCGCAGGACATCGCCGCGATGCAGGCGTTGCGGCCGGTTCCGCGCATTTCGATCCAGGCATTCTGCGAGACGGAGGGCGTTGCCAATCCGGTCGAGCGTGCCGGCGAGGATCGCCGCATGGCCAAGGCACATCTCAAGGTCCATATGGGCGGCATTCCCACCGCCATCGAATTCTATCAGTCGGCGCCCACGCCGAACCTGATCCTGCTGGAGTCGCGCAGCGAACCCAAGCAACTGCTGGAACAGCTCGCCCAGCTTTCGGAATACTGCGACCCGACCTCGAAAGTGGTGGTGATCGGTCATTACAACGACGTCGGTCTCTATCGTGAGCTCATCCGGTCCGGCATCTCGGAATATGTCATCGCTCCGGTGTCGATGGCCGATATCGTCAGTGTCGTCTCGTCGATCTTCGTCGATCCGGAGGCCGAGCCGCTCGGCCGCTCGATTGCCTTTGTCGGCGCCAAGGGTGGCGTCGGCTCGTCCACGATCGCCCATAACGTGGCCTGGGCAATGTCTTCGCTGTTCAAATCCGAGGTCGTCGTTGCCGACCTCGACCTCGCCTTCGGCACGGCCAACATCAATTTCGATCAGGATCCGGCACAGGGCATCGCCGAAGCGGTGTTCTCGCCCGAACGCATCGATGAGGTCTATCTGGACAGGCTGCTGACCCAGTGCGCCGAACACCTGTCGCTGCTCGCGGCGCCCTCGACGCTGGAACGCGTCTACGACTTCGACCCCGATGCCTTTGCTCAGCTTGTCGATACCGCGCTCCGCAGCGTGCCGCTCCTGGTGCTGGACGTTCCCCATGTCTGGACGGGCTGGGCCAAGAACACGCTGGTCAAGGCCGACGAGATCGTCATCACGGCGACGCCGGAACTGGCCAATCTGCGCAACACCAAGAACCTGCTCGACATGCTCAAGCGGCTGCGCCCCAACGACCCTCCGCCGAAGCTGATCATCAATCAGGCCGGTGTTCCCAAGCGTCCGGAGATTTCGCCGTCCGATTTCGCCGAGCCGCTCGGCCTCACGCCGATGTCGGTCATCGGCTTCGATCCGGTGCTGTTCGGCAATGCAGCCAACAACGGGCGTATGCTCGGCGAGATGGATGCCAAGAACCAGGTCGTCGCCACCATCAACGAAATTGCCCATGTGCTGACAGGGCGCAGCGAAATCAGGACGAAAAAGAAGGCTGGCCTCGGTAGCCTCCTCGGCAAGCTCTCGCGCAACAAGAAGTGACGCTTTTGGGACCGGTAGTCGATCATGTTTGGTAAAAGAGGCAACGACGACGGCAACCGGTTCAAGCCGGAATTCCGCCAGCCGGCACCGGCGCCGGTCACGCCGGCGGCCGCGGGTTCGGCGGACACGGCGGTGCTTGCCCGGCCCGCGGCGGCGCCTCCGCCGAGCGCCCCTGTCGCGCCGCCGGCCCGCCGGGCGGTCGATGCGCCGCCCATCGCGCCAGAGCAGAAGCGAGGCCCGCGCGAAAAGAGCGAAACCTACTACGACACCAAGAGCCAGGTTTTCTCGGCCCTCATCGACACGATCGACCTGTCGCAGCTCGCCAAGCTCGACCCCGAAAGCGCGCGCGAGGAAATCCGCGACATCGTCAACGACATCATCGCGATCAAGAATTTCGCGATGTCGATCGCCGAGCAGGAGGAACTGCTCGAGGACATCTGCAACGACGTGCTTGGCTATGGGCCGCTCGAGCCGCTGCTCGCCCGCGACGACATCGCCGACATCATGGTCAACGGGTCCAAGAACGTCTACATCGAAGTCAATGGCAAGGTCGAACAGACCAGCATCCGCTTTCGCGACAACCAGCAGCTTCTCAACATCTGCCAGCGCATCGTCAGCCAGGTCGGCCGCCGTGTCGATGAATCCAGCCCGATCTGCGACGCCCGTCTTCCCGACGGCTCCCGCGTCAATGTCATCGCACCGCCGCTTGCCATCGATGGCACCGCGCTCACAATCCGCAAATTCAAGAAAGACAAGCTGACGCTCGATCAGCTGGTGAAGTTCGGTGCCATTTCGCCGCAAGGCGCCGAAGTTCTCAAGATCATCGGCCGCGTCCGCTGCAACATCGTCATTTCGGGCGGCACGGGCTCCGGCAAGACGACACTGCTCAACTGCCTGACCAACTACATCGACCGCGAGGAGCGCGTCATCACCTGCGAGGACTCGGCCGAACTGCAACTTCAGCAGCCGCATGTCGTGCGCCTGGAAACCCGTCCGCCCAATCTCGAAGGCGAGGGCGAGGTGACGATGCGCGACCTGGTCAAGAACTGCCTGCGCATGCGGCCGGAGCGCATCATCGTCGGCGAAGTACGCGGACCCGAAGTGTTCGACCTGCTGCAGGCCATGAACACCGGTCATGACGGCTCGATGGGAACGATCCACTCGAACAGCCCGCGCGAATGCCTGAACCGTATCGAATCCATGATCGCCATGGGCGGTTATTCGCTGCCGCAGAAAACCGTGCGCGAAATCGTCGTCGGCTCGATCGACGTGATCATCCAGGCGGCGCGTCTGCGCGATGGGTCGCGGCGCATCACCCACATCACCGAAGTGATCGGGATGGAAGGCGACGTCATCATCACCCAGGACATCGTTCTCTACAACATCAAGGGCGAGGACGCCAACGGCAGGCTGCTGGGCGAGCACGTCTCGACCGGCATCGGCCGCCCGCATTTCTGGGATCGGGCGCGATACTACGGCGAGGAGCAGCGTCTCGCCAATGCGCTCGAGGCCATGGAGAAACGTGCTGACTGACGCATCCGCAGGCGTGAAGGTTCTGGTCGATGTTTGGAATTGACGGCACCGTATTGGCGTTTGTCGTGCTCGCCGGCTTCAGCGCCGGCGCGGTCGCCTATGCATTCCTGTTCAAACGGATCAGCAACGAGAAACAGGCCGGCAAGCGGCTGGAAACGATCAAGGCCGCCGAGACCGACCGCTCCATCGTCAAAGCCACGCGCGACCGCGCGACGGATGCGGCCAAGCGCCGTAAATCCGTGCAGGATTCGCTGAAGGAGCTCGACGAGAAGCAAAAATTCAAGGACAACGCCGTCAAGAAGCCGCCGCTCAAGGTGCAGATTCGGCAGGCCGGGATGAAGGTTACGATCGAGCGCTTCTATATCTATTCCGTGATATGCGGCCTCGCGCTGACCATTGTCGCTTTCATGCTTAGAGCGCCGCTGCTGGTCCTGCCCGGTGTGCTGGTGGCTGGTGCGTTCGGCCTGCCGCGTTGGTTCGTCTCGTTTCGCCGTGCGCGCCGTGTCAAGGCATTCCTCAACGAATTTCCGAACGCGCTCGACATTATCGTGCGCGCGGTCAAGTCGGGCCTGCCGCTGAACGATGCCATACGCCTGATCGCCAACGAATCCCCCGAGCCTGTGAAGGCAGAGTTTCGTCGTATCGTCGATTCACAGCAGATGGGCCTGTCGATCCCCGATGCGACCTTGCGCATGCCCGAAACCATGCCATGCACCGAGGCGGGTTTCTTCGGCATCGTCATCCAGATCCAGTCGCAGGCTGGCGGTAATCTCTCCGAGGCGCTGGGCAATCTTTCGCGCGTGCTGCGCGATCGCAAGAAGATGAAGGCCAAGGTCCAGGCGCTGTCCATGGAGGCGAAGGCTTCCGCCGCGATCATCGGCGCACTGCCTTTCATCGTCTCCTTTCTCGTCTATCTCTCCAGCCCCAACTACCTGATGCCGCTGTTCACCACCAGCATTGGCAATCTGATCCTCGGCGTTTCCGGCGTCTGGATGTCGATAGGCATCTTCGTGATGCGCAAGATGATGAACTTTGAAGTCTAGGGCCGCGGCATGAGCGAACAAGTCGTCAAGTCACTGACGGATCCCAGCCTTCTGATCGCGCTGCTGGTCGGCATCGCCGTGTTCGCGACCGTGTTTACGCTGCTGCCGGCCTTGGGCGGAAACCAGCTCAAGGCGCGCATGAAATCGGTGGCGCTGGAGCGCGATGAGCTTCGCGCCAAGCAGCGCGCGCGGCTTGCGAGCGAGGCCGATCGCCGCCGCAAGGGCCTGCGCGAGCAACAGTCGATCGGCATGCGCAACATTGTCGACCGGCTCGATCTGCGGCGCGCTTTGGCCGACGAAAGCACCTTGCAGAAGCTCAAGGTCGCCGGCTTTCGTGGGCAGAATCCGCTGACGCGGTTTCTTTTCTTCCGTCTCGTGCTCCCTTTCGTCGGCTTCGCGCTGGCTCTGGTCTACATGTTCATACTCGGGGGATTGCCGGACAAGCCATTGGTCGTCCGGCTGTTCGTCTGCGTGCTCGTTGCCTATGGCGGCTTCTACACACCAGTGCTCTACGTCAACAACCGCGCCACCAAGCGCAAGCAGTCGATCCAGTTGGCATGGCCTGATGCGCTCGACCTTATGCTGATCTGCGTGGAATCAGGCATGTCGGTGGAAGCAGCGCTGCGCAAGGTGGCCGACGAGATCGGCGCGCAGTCGGTGCCGCTGGCGGAAGAGTTCATCCTGACCAACGCCGAGCTTTCCTACCTGCAGGAACGCAAGCAGGCCTACGAGAATCTCGCAAGCCGGACCGGCCTGGAATCGGTCAAATCTGTGTCGCAGGCGCTCGTCCAGGCCGAGCGCTACGGCACGCCGGTGGCGCACGCGCTGCGCGTGCTTGCCGCTGAAAGCCGCGACATGCGCATGAACGCCGCCGAGAAGAAGGCCGCGGCCTTGCCGCCCAAGCTCACCGTGCCGATGATCCTGTTCTTCCTGCCGGTGCTTTTCGCCATCATCCTAGGCCCTGCCGGCATCCAGGTCAGCCAGCGCGGCATCTTCGGCGATCAGCACAAGTCCAATAGCCAGTGACGTATCCGCTTGGACAAGGAAGATGGCCGCGCGGCGTGCAGCGCGGCGATCTTCCTGTCCGGCATGGTTCGGCGATTGGCCGCCGCGTACTTGCAGCGCCGCCTTTGTCGTCATGGGACTTGCGCAAAGTAAAGAGATGAGGCGGCTCGGCGTTTCCGTGAAAACGATGAACCGTTGAGCAATTCTAGATCTAGTTGGTCGCGGCTTTCGCCTTGTCCTGATCCTTGAGTTGGCTCCAGGCATTCTGCTGGGCCAGCATCTGCCTGAGATAGGCGACATTGGCCTGCGCCTGTTCGGGCGAGAGTTCCTGCGAGGCGATCTTCTCGGCTTCGTCGAAACGGCCTTGCAGGCCCACGACCAACGCCAGGTTTTGGCGCACGCGGCTGTCGGCATTAGGCTGCTGGGCGGCCGAACGCATATAGGTCTCGGCGGTGCGCAGATCCCCTTCCAGCACGTAGGACATGCCGAGATTGGAGAGAACCGAGGGTTCGTTCGGCTTGAGTTCGAGGGCTTTGCGGTAAAGCTGGCGCGCTTCGTCCTTCTGGCCGGTCTGATCGAGGATGGCCGCCTCCGCCGACACCAGCTTCCAGTCGGGATACTCGGGCGTCTGTGCGCGACGCACGGCGTCGAGCGCCGCCTCGAACTGACCATTGGCGGCGAGCGCCTTGCCATAAGCGGCGAGCACGTCGCGGTCCTTGGGGTAGGCGATCGCCAGCTTGCGCATCACGGCAAGCGACTGGTCGGCATCGCCGTCCATCTGCAGCGCGGCCGCGAAGTTGGTCGCTATACGCTTGTCGTTGGGGTTTCTGGCGTAGGACTGGCCAAGTGCGGCGGTGGCATTATGCAATTCTCCAGCCGACATGGACTCCAGCGGCTTGCCACTGGTGCGGCTGATCGAGCCAGTCGTGAGCTTGCTGGTTCCGCAACCGGCGACGCCCGCCGCGAGCGCCAGCATGAGGGCGGTGGTGACAAGCCGTTTTGCCCTTGCATTCACTGTGCGGTTGGTCGGCATCGGCACCTAAGCCTCCATTCATACGCGTAGCCATCGCGTGGCCATCTTCCCTCCCGCAGAAATATTCTGTTAACCCTAACGGAGAGTTAAAAACCGCCGACTCGGGGCCTGAGCTCGGCATGGGAGAAGATCGAATGCCTGTTGAACTCGTCGAGAAGAAACTGGATGGCGCGTTGCCGGTGCATCTGGTCGCTCGTGATGGCCTGGAAGCCGCGGGCCTTGCGCCATCCGCGATCGCCTGGGCCAAGGCTAATGGATTTTCGGGTGAAGCAGGCAGGACGCTGGCCGTGCCCGGCGAAAACGGCGCACTTGCCGGCGCCTTGTTCGGTGTTGGCGATGGAGAGGGCGCGCTCGCTCTCGGCGCGCTGTCGAAAGCCCTGCCGGAGGGGGACTGGCATTTCGCTTCGACACCGGCCGAGCCGGAACTGGCGGCGCTCGCGTTGGCGCTCGGCGGTTATGTTTTTGCCCGCTACGGCAAGAAACCGGGCAAGGCGCTGCGCTTTGACGTACCGGCCGGTGTCGACGCGGCTCGCGTGCGCCGCATCGCCGACGGCGTCTTCCTGACGCGCGACCTAGTCAACACGCCGACCAGCGACATGGGACCGGACGACTTGGAGAAGGCGGTGCGGACCCTGGCCGGGACCCACAAGGCCGAGGTCTCGGTCATCAAGGGCGACGACCTGCTCGCGCGGAATTTCCCGATGATCCATGCCGTCGGCCGTGCCTCGACCGGCGCGCCGCGTCTGATCGACATGACATGGGGGCAACAGGGCGCGCCGAAGGTGACGCTGGTCGGCAAGGGCGTCTGTTTTGACACCGGCGGCCTCGATATCAAGCCGTCCTCCGGCATGCTGCTGATGAAGAAGGACATGGGCGGTGCGGCTAATGTCCTTGGGCTGGCCTCGATGATCATGGCTGCCGGGCTGAACGTGCGGCTTCGGGTGCTGATCCCCGCGGTCGAGAATTCGATCGCCGGCAATGCCTTCAGGCCGGGCGACGTGCTGGCGAGCCGCAAGGGCATCACGGTCGAGATCGGCAACACCGACGCGGAAGGGAGGCTCGTGCTGGGGGACGCGCTGGCGCTGGCCGACGACGAAGAGCCGCAGCTCCTGGTCGACATGGCGACGCTGACCGGAGCCGCCCGTGTCGCGCTCGGCCCCGACCTGCCGCCCTTCTATACCGGTGAGGAGGCGCTGGCCTCGGAGCTCGCGGCGGCATCGCTGGCCGTCGAGGATCCATTGTGGCGCATGCCGCTGTGGCGACCTTACGATGCGAAACTGTCGTCGAAGGTCGCCGACATCAACAATGTCACCACCGACGGTTTCGCCGGTTCGATCACGGCGGCGTTGTTCCTCAAGCGCTTTGTCGAGAAGACGGCGAACTGGGTGCATTTCGACATCTTCGCCTGGAACCCAGCCGATCGTGCATACGGTCCCGCCGGGGGCGAGGCGCAAGGCATCCGCGCCCTCGAGCGGGTCATCTCGGCACGGTTTGGCTGATTCGGCGGCTGCGGGCAGAGCCGGCAAATTGCTGAAACTGAAACGGAACCGAAACAATTTGCCGTCATGCTGGGCGGATGTCGATTGCGATGCGCCCCAGCCAGGCCTTGCGACTGTGGCAGCAGGTGATGCTGTCGCAGGTGCGCGAAGACGCGCCCGACCTGACCATGCGCCAGACGGCGATCCTGTTCACCATCTATCTCGATCCGCCGCCGCATACGGTGCGCGGGCTCGCCGCGCGCCTCAACGTCACCAAGCCGGTCATCACGCGCGCGCTCGACACGATGGGGGCGCTGAAGCTGGTGTCGCGCCATCGTGACGAACTCGACAAGCGCAATGTGCTGATCAAGCGCACGGTCGAGGGCGCGCTCTTTGTCGAGCGCTTCGGCGATGGTATCATCGCCAGGGCTCAGGAACTGCCGATCTGACCGTATTGCCCATACAACAGGGTTGCCGATTTTGACCGCTCACGATGCACGCCTTCACGCCTTCCGTTCCGATCTCGCCGATGCAAGGCTGAAAGGAGAGGTCGTTGCCGACCGCTTCGTTGCCGGCCGGCCGGTGCGGATTTCGGTTCCTGTGGCCGATATCCGCAAGGCGCCGCGCCCGGACGCGGGCGTCAACACGCAAGCCCTTTTTGGCGACGATGTGCTGGTTTTTGAGGATGCCGAAGGCTGGGCCTGGATTCAGGCCGAACGCGACGGCTATGTCGGCTATGTCGCCCAAACCATGCTGGGCGGACGAGACCATGCACCCACCCATATCGTCTCAGTCCCGCGCACTTTCCTCTATCCCGGCCCGGACCTGCGCTTTCCGGTCGCGGGCCAATTGTCGATGGGATCGACGGTGACGGTGACCGGTGCCGCCAAGACGCGCGGCACGCACTATGCCGTCCTGCCCTCCGGCGAGACGATCATCGCGGGACACCTGCGGCCGATCACCGAAGTCGCCCCCGACTATGTCGCGGTTGCCGAGACGTTTATCGGCACCCCTTATCTCTGGGGTGGTGTTTCCGGCTTCGGCATCGACTGTTCGGGCCTGGTGCAATTGGCGATGCGTATGGCCGGCAGGGACGTGCTGCGTGATTCCGACATGCAGGCCGCAAGCATCGGCGAGCCGCTCGATCCGGGTCCGCACCATGCTGGATTGCGCCGGGGCGACCTCGTCTTCTGGAAAGGCCATGTCGCCATCATGACCGATGCCGAGACCATGATCCACGCCAACGGCCACACCATGCTGGTCTCGCGCGAAGGGCTGAAGGATGCCATCGCCCGCATCGGCTATCTCTATGGCGGCCCGACAGGGTTTCGGCGGCCGTAGGTTTCCTTCCTTCTCCCAGTCACTATACAGGGAGAAGGTGCCGAAGGGCGGATGAGGGGCGGCGCGAACCTCGGACCCGTTGGCGCTGCCCCTCACCTGCCTGCCGGCATCCTCTCCCCGTAAACGAGGCGAGGGGTGCTTTCCCCGAACATTTCGCCAATCTCTTATGGCGAAGTAGATAGCGCGATCCCCTTTTGTTCCGATTCTGCTTGGCGACTGGCCGCTGCCGCGCTACCTCTGGCGTGTGACAGAGCAGCCACGCCTCGCAGACCAGATTGCCGCGATCGCCCTGCCCGAGCCATTCGTAAAATGGTTCGGCGAGAAGGGCTGGTCGCCGCGCGCCCATCAGATCGAATTGTTGGCGAAGGCTCAAGCCGGGCAATCGGTGCTGCTGATCGCACCGACCGGCGCCGGCAAGACGCTGGCAGGCTTCCTGCCGTCGCTGACCGAACTGGCCGTCCGGCCGAGGCGAAAACCAGGGCACGCGCATCGCGGCATCCATACGCTCTACATTTCGCCGCTGAAGGCGCTGGCCGTCGACATCGAGCGCAATCTCGGCAAGCCGGTGGAAGAGATCGGGCTGCCCGTCACTATCGAGACGCGCACCGGCGACACGCCTTCCCACAAGCGCCAGCGGCAGAAACTCGTGCCGCCCGACATCCTGCTCACCACGCCAGAGCAACTGGCGCTGCTGATCGCGGCTCCCGATGCCAGGCGCTTCTTCGAGGATCTGCGCTATGTCGTGCTCGACGAACTGCATTCGCTGGTGACCTCCAAGCGGGGCCATCTCCTGGCACTCGGCCTGGCGCGGCTGCGCAGCTTTGTTCCTGGCCTGCAGACGATCGGCCTTTCGGCGACGGTCGCCGAACCGGATGAGTTACGGCGCTGGCTGGTCAGCCAGAACCCACCCAGCGAAATGGCCGAATTGATCGTCGTCACCGGCGGTGCGAAGCCCGAAATATCGATCCTCGATTCGGAAGAGCACGTGCCCTGGGCCGGACATTCGGCTCGTTATGCTACGCCGGAAATCTACCGCGAAATCAAGCGCCACAAGACGACCTTGCTATTCGTCAACACGCGCAGCCAAGCGGAGCTGCTGTTTCAGGAATTGTGGCGGGTCAATGAGGATACGTTGCCGATCGCGCTGCATCATGGCTCGCTTGACGTTGCGCAACGCCGGCGCGTGGAAAAGGCCATGGGTGACAACACACTGCGCGCTATCGTCGCCACCTCCACGCTCGACCTGGGTATCGACTGGGGCGACGTCGATCTGGTCGTGCATGTCGGCGCGCCGAAAGGAGCAAGCCGCCTGGCGCAGCGCATCGGCCGCGCCAATCACCGCATGGACGAACCCTCGAAGGCGATCCTCATCCCGGCCAACCGCTTCGAGGTGCTGGAATGCCGGGCGGCGCTGGACGCCAACTATCTCGGGGCGCAGGACACGCCGCCGCTGGTCAATGGCGGGCTCGACGTCCTGGCGCAGCATGTGCTGGGCTGCGCCTGCGGTGCGCCGTTCAGTGCCGATGCGCTGTTCGAGGAGATCCGGACGGCCGCGCCCTACGCTGATCTTGATCGCCAGACATTCGACCGCGTCATCGATTTCGTTGCCACCGGCGGCTATGCGCTGAAGAACTACGAGCGCTACGCCCGCATCCGCCTGAACAAGGACGGATTATGGCGGGTCTCCAACCCGCGCGTTGCCCAGCAATACAGGCTGAATGTCGGCACCATTATCGAGGTGCCTGCGCTCAATGTGAGGTACGTCCAGGCCGGCAGCAAGGGCTCGGCGTCGCGCGGCGGTCGGGTTCTGGGCAAGATCGAGGAGGCCTTCCTCGAAACGCTGACCCACGGCGATACTTTCATGTTTGCCGGCAAAGTTCTTCGTTTCGAAGGCATCCGCGAAAGCGAATGTTTCGTGTCGAACGCGCCCGGCAGCGATGCCAAGGTGCCTTATTATGGCGGCGGCAAGTTTCCGCTTTCGACATACCTCGCCGAACAAGTACGCGTCATGCTGGACGATCCGCAGCGATGGAAGCAATTGCCGGAGCAAGTGGCCGACTGGTTGCGGTTCCAGGCCGACAAATCGATTCTGCCCAAACGCGATGACCTGCTGATCGAGACCTTCCCGCGTGGCAACCGCCACTATCTGGTCGCCTATCCGTTCGAGGGCAGGCTCGCCCACCAGACGCTCGGCATGTTGCTCACCCGTCGCCTCGACCGGGCGGGTGCCAGGCCGCTCGGCTTTGTCGCCACCGACTATGCGTTGGCCATATGGTCGCTGGGCGACATGGGGGCGATGTTCAAAGCCCGCAAACCGTCTCTCGGCGCGCTGTTCGACCAGGACATGCTGGGTGACGATCTGGAGGCCTGGCTCGCCGACAGCTGGCTTCTCAAACGCACCTTCCGCAATTGCGCCCTGATTTCAGGATTGATCGAAAAACGGCATCCGGGCCAGGAGAAGAGCGGCCGCCAGGTCACCGTGTCCACCGACCTGATCTATGACGTTCTGCGCAGCCACGAGCCCGACCACATCCTGCTTCAGGCAACGCGCGCGGACGCGGCGGCCGGTCTGCTGGATGTCAGTAGACTTGCGGACATGCTCTCGCGCATCCAGGGTCGAATCATGCATAAGAATCTGGAGCAGATTTCGCCGCTCGCGGTGCCGATCATGCTTGAGATTGGCAGAATGCCGGTGAACGGCGAAGCCGATGAAACACTTTTGATGGATGCGGCGACACTGGTCGAAGAGGCCATGGGCCCGGGAATGAGTGAGGCATGAATTTCTCGCTGGCGCGTGCATCGCTGATCGCCGAGGCCGACCTTGTCGGCATTGCCGGCGAGCGTGCGGTCTGCGATCCGCGCGGCGTGCTCTATTTTCCAGAGCTAAAACTGCTCGCGGTCTCCGACCTGCATCTGGAAAAGGGGTCGTCTCTGGCAAGGCGCGGCACGCTGATCCCGCCTTACGATACAGGCGCGACCTTGCTCAGACTGCAGGTCGTGATATCAGACTATCAGCCGTCGATCGTCATCAGCCTGGGCGACTCCTTTCATGACGGCGGCGGCGCCGAGCGCATGCATGCGAGCTTTCGTGAGCGGCTGGAAGCGCTGATGCGAGGTCGCCAATGGTTCTGGGTCGCCGGCAACCATGATCCGGAAGCGCCCGCCGATCTGGCGGGCGAAACGGTGCGGGAATTGGCCATCGGCTCGCTGCTGTTTCGGCATGAGCCGTCGAAGCTGCGGGTCGAAGGCGAGATCGCGGGCCATCTCCACCCTTGCGCCCGCATCGTGCAGCGCGGGCGCTCAGTGCGCAGGCGCTGCTTCGCCGGCGATGGCGGCCGCATGATTATGCCCGCCTTCGGCGCCTATACCGGTTCGCTCAACGTGCTCGACCGCGCCTATGCCGGGCTGTTCCGCCTGGAATCGCTGATGGCGTACATGCTTGGCACCGACCGCATCTTCGCTATCTCCGGTTCGATGTTGCGCCCCGGCTGAGCTTAACGTCCGTAGTACAAGGTAACCGTGTGCTTCGCTTCGGCGAAGAACAGCCAACGCTCGACCAGCATGCCGACGAATTGGACGATCGCGGCGAGCACTGATAGCGCCGCGCCGAAAGGCCAGGGCAAGGCGAAGGCGGCGACCAGCAACAGGATGGGCAATGCGAAGGCCAGTGCCTGCGTGATCCGGCGCAGCTTCGCGCTGTGCTTGCGCGCGATGCGAAAGCCCATTTCCTTGAGCAGGTAATTTTCCTCGGTATGCGGCCATTCCAACGTCCGCACCGTGCCGCCGGCAAGCCCCGTCGCGGTGTTGGCGGTGGTCGCGATTTCCAGCCGGTCGTTGTAGCGCCAGGTTGCCAGTTTCCAGATCCAGCCAAGCAGGACGAGCAGCACGGAAGACGCCAGAAAGATTTTCGAACGCAGTGCAAAACCTTGCAACACCGCGTTCAGGAGCACGCTGCCGCTCATCGCCGAGAAGATGAGATAGCCGGGCAAGGTGTAGGGGCTGTGCCACTGGGCGATGGGTTTCAACGAGGCATAGATCATGCCTGTCATACAGACCGTAACGATGGCGCTAGTGGCGGCCAGAAGCCCGACGGCCGCCACCCAGCCGTCGAGGCGGCCAAGAATGACCCAGCCGATGCCGAACAGTCCTGCCGGGATGAAGGTGGCCATGGAGGCAACACCTTCACGCGATAGCCAGGAGCTGCGCCACTGCGAAAAGGCCCGCCAGGCCCGCTCCGGCCGTCCGAGATGGCCGGTTGAGGACAACAGTCCGACCACAATCAGTCCGAGCGCCAGTCCCAGGCCGACCAAGCCCAGCCAGAAATCGTCCGGGATGAACCCAAGCGACGCCAGCACGCCAAGCAGCGCGAGCAGGCCGTAGCCGGCGCCGGTGGCGGTGGTGAAGAAGACGACGGAGAAGGCGGGATGCATGGTCTGGCGAGGCTAGTTCGAAAGCATGCGGTCGACCCAGCCAAGGAACCCGCCCTCAGCCCGTACCGGCTCCAAGGCCGGAGCGGCCACCGATGCAGCGCGCGTTGTGTGGGCGCGCGGCGGCAGGTATTTGTTGGTTGGGCGATAGCCGAGTTCCGGCATCAGGTCGACACCGCCGCGTTCTCTTACCAGCTGCGAAACCGCCGACTGGGGATCGCCGAGATCGCCGAAATGCCGGGCGCTGGTCGGGCAGGCGGCGACGCAGGCCGGCACGCGGTCCTGCTCTGCCAGATTGTCGTTGTAGATGCGATCGACGCAGAGCGTGCATTTCTTCATCACGCCGACATCGGTATCGAACTCACGCGCGCCGTAAGGGCAGGCCCAGCTGCACAATTTGCAGCCGATGCACTTATCCTCGTCGACCAGCACGATGCCGTCCGAGGCCCGCTTGTAGGAGGCACCGGTCGGGCAGACGGTTACGCAGGCCGGCGTCTCGCAATGCAGGCAGGAGCGTGGGAAGTTGACCGTGCGGCCGCCCATTTCGGTGGTGTGCTCGTAGCTATGCACGCGGTTGAACCAGACGCCGTCGACATGGCCGCCATAGGGGTCGATGTCGGTCAGCGGCGCCATGTGGCCACCGGTGTTCCATTCCTTGCAAGCGGTGACGCAGGCCTGGCAGCCGACGCAGGTGTCCAGATCGATGACAAGGCCGAGCCGTTTGTCCGTATGAGAGGGCAGGCAGGTCATTCGGTGGCTTCTCTCTCGTGGCGGAATTCGGCGCCGAAACGGAGCGTGTCGGGCGAAGGCTCGAAATGCGGCGGCTGGTGAAAACGCTCGAATTGCGGCTCGGTGAAACCGGCTTCCTCCGCCGCGCATTTGGCGATGCGCACGCGCAGATCGAACCAGGCCGCCTGGCCGGTCACCGGATCGGAATTCGAATAGCGTCTGCCACTGGCGTCAGCCGATGTCTGGTCGCCGATGATGTGGTTGAGCAGGAAGCCGCGATTGCTCTCGGCGGCATCGTCCTTAAGCCCCCAGCTGCCGCGCCTTTTGCCGATGGCGTTCCAGGTCCAGACCGTGCTTTCGTTCACCCCGTCGATCAGCTTGATCTGCCCTTTCACCCTGCCATTGATGCTTTCGATCCACACCCAGTCGTCGTCGACGAGACCGAGGCTGGCGCCGGTCCGGTGATGCACGAACAGCCGGTTCTGGCTGGTGATCTGCCGTAGCCACGCATTCTGCGAGCCCCAGGAGTGATACATGTGCATGGGCCGCTGCGACAGCGCGTGCAGCGGATATTTTTCGAGATCGACGACTGCTTCCTCGAACGGCATGTACCAGAACGGCAGCGGATCCATGTAGGTCTCGATGCGCTGTCGCTCGGCGGCCTCCGGGGGCTGCACACGCCCGTGGCCGCGCGCGGCCAGCCGAAAGCGCTGCAGCGGTTCGGAATAGAGCTGGAAGACGATTGGCTCCGCCTCGGTGATGAAACCCATCTGGACCGCGAAGTCGAGATAGGAACGGTTGGCCATCTTGTAGTAGCGCTGGTCGTCGGCAAAGTCGTGATGCCAGAAGCCGCCATTGTCGATGTAGCGCTGCAATTGGCTCGGATTGGGCTCGCCATTGCCGATCGAGGTTCCATCCTTGCCGCGCCAGCCGGCCAGCGGGCCGATACCCGGCGTGCGCTCGTGGTTGATGATGTAGTCGGCATAGTCCGCATACTTGGCCGATCCGTCGTCATTGACGAAACCCGGCAGGGCCAGCCGCGCGCCGAGCTCGATCAGCACCGACTGGAACGGCCTGACGTCCCGGTCCGGCTCGACAACGGGATGGCGGATGGCGTCGCCCGGTCCGTCGGCATGGCTGATCGGCCGGTCGAGCAGGCTGATGCAGTCGTGGCGCTCGAGATAGGTGGTGTCGGGCAGCACGAGGTCGGCGAACGGCACGGTTTCGGAATAATAGGCGTCGGAATAGATGATGAACGGGATCTTGTAGTTGCCGGCTCCATCCTGGTCGGTCAGCATGCGAATCGTCTCGATGGTGTTCATCGAGGAATTCCAGGCCATGTTCGACATGTACATCATCAGCGTGTCGATCGGGTAGGGATCGCCGGCCCACGCATTGCGGATGACGGTGTGCATCAGGCCGTGCGCGGCCAGCGGCGCGTCCCAGGAATAGGCCTTGTCGATGCGAAGCGGCGTACCCGCTTCGTCGACCAGCAGATCATCGGGCCCGCAGACGAAACCGAGCGGCATGCCGTCGAGCGGCGTCATCGGCTTGACGGTCTTGCCGGCGGGCTTCGGGCCCGGCGGCGCCGATTTGGGGTAGGGCGGCTTGAAGCGAAATCCACCCGGCACATCCACGGTGCCGAGCAGCACCTGCAGCAGGTGGATGGCGCGGCAGGTGTGAAAGCCGTTCGTATGAGCTGAGATGCCGCGCATGGCATGCATGGAAACGGGCCGCCCCTTGATCGTCTGGTGCCGGCGCCCGGCCCAATCGGTCCAGGACACCGGCAGCTCGATCGTCTGCTCGAAGGCGACATGGGCAAGTTCGGCGGCGGTCCGGCGGATCGTATCGGCGGGAATGCCGCAACGCTCCGCGACCGCATCCGGCGCATAGCTCTCATCGAGGTAGCGGTCGGCGATCAACTGGAACACCGGCACGCAGCGGCGGCCGTCGACTTCGAAGCTGCCGGTCAGCGCCGGCTTCGCCTCCGGGTTGATTGCCTTGACGGAGGTTTTCGCCACCCTGTCCCAGGCCAGCGGATTGCCGTCGGCGTCGCGCAAGAACAGTCCGCCATCGGCGGCATCAGTCTCCTGGATGACCAGCATATGCGCATTGGTGTAGCGTAGGAGATAGTCGAGGTCGACGCGCCCGGCTTTCATGAGTTCATGGATCAGCGCGAAGACGAACAGGCCGTCGGTGCCGGGCCGGATGCCGATCCAGTCGTCGGCAACGGCATTGTAGCCGGTCCGGCATGGGTTGATCGACACAACCTTGGCGCCGCGCGCCTTGAGCTTGCCGAGGCCGATCTTGATCGGGTTGGAATCATGGTCCTCGGCGACGCCGAACAGCATGAAGTATTTGGTGTTGTCCCAGTCGGGCTCGCCGAACTCCCAGAACGAGCCGCCGATCGAGTAGAGGCCACCAGCCGCCATGTTGACCGAACAGAAACCGCCATGGGCGGCGAAATTCGGCGTGCCGAACTGGCTCGCCCACCAGCCGGTCAAGGATTGCGACTGGTCGCGCCCGGTGAAGAAGGCAAGCTTTTTCGGGTCGGTCCGGCGAATGGCCGAGAGCCGCTCCGTCGCGATCGAGAAGGCCTCTTCCCACTCGATCTCCCGGAACTCGCCCGAGCCCCGTGGCCCGCTCCGGAGCAGCGGCTTCTTCAGCCGGGCCGGGCTGTAGTGCTGCATGATGCCGGAACTGCCCTTGCCGCAGATCACGCCGCGATTGACCGGATGGTCCTTGTTGCCGTTGATGTAGCGGACCTTGCCATCCTTGACGTGCACGTCGATGCCGCAGCGGCAGGCGCACATGTAACAGGTCGTCTTGGCGATGCGGTCGGAAACGCTTGGCGAGGTGTCGACGCCGTCGCCCTCATCGGGTGCTCGCGTGTCGGCAAGCGGCAGTTGCGATGGTGCGGAATTCGCGCCGCGCGGCGGTCCGTGCATCATGGTCCGGCCGTATCCGCACGGTTCTCGGACTTGGCCCGCGTCTTCGGCCCGGGACCGCGCATGTAATGCTGTTCCGGGTGATAGGTATCACCAGCCAGCCGCCGCCGGATGCCACGGGCCCAATGGGCAAGCAGGGATCTGAATCGCCCGATCATTTTATCAGCAGCTATTCGATGGCCAATTTTTTCTAATTTCAGATCAAAAAGTAGAATAAGGCTATCGATCCGTCTAATCAGTTGTTCTTGTAAATTCGATCGATATTGGTTCTTAATGCGTCCATGACCCTGGATCAGTTGCGCATTTTCGTTGCTGTCGCCGAGCGCGGCCACATGACCAAGGCGGCGGAGCTTCTGGGCATCTCACAGTCGGCCGCATCGGCCGCCATCCGCGCGCTTGAGGAGCAGCACGGCGTCCACCTGTTCAACCGCGTTGGCCGCAACATCGAGCTTGCCCAGACCGGCCACCGATTCCTGCCCGAGGCCAAGGCCGTGCTGGAGCGGGCCGCCGCCGCCCGCAACGTGCTGGAACATGTCTCGCAGACGGTCGCCGGCAGTCTCTCGATCGCGGCCAGCCTGACCATCGCCAGCTATTGGCTGCCGCGCCGGCTGGCGTCCTTCCACGAGGCCTACCCCGCGGTGAGGCTGAGCGTCAGCATCGGCAACACAAGGCAGGTCGAGGCCAGCGTGCTCGATGGAGCCGCCGATCTCGGCCTGGTCGAGGGGCGCACCGAGTCCGACATATTGCGCCGCGCCAAGGTCGATACCGATCGGTTGATGCTGGTGGTGGCCAACTCCCATCCCGAGATATCCGAAACCGCGCCGGGACAACCCGATATCAGGGGCTTGCGCTGGATCATCCGCGAAGGCGGTTCGGGCACGCGCGAAGTGCTGGAGGATCTGGCGCGCCGTGACGGGATTTCGCTCGCCGACCTGCAGGTATTCTTGGTGCTGCCCAGCAACGAGGCGGTTCGCCAGGCGGTCGAGGCGGGCGCTGGCGCCACCATCATCTCGGAACTCGTCGTCGGACGCGCCGTCGCCGAAGGCAGTCTGAGAGCCGTGCCGATCGAATTGCCGAAGCGCGACTTCGCCATGATCAGCCATCGCGATCGCCAGGCAAGCCTGGCCCAGATGGCGCTCAAGGCGCATCTCGGCGCCGGAACCGCGGGAAGTGGCCCGGCTTAGAGCAATTCCAGGAAAAGTGCGTGGCGGTTTCCGTCCGGAATTGCCCTGAAACAAAAGACGGTTCAGCCGAACTTCCGCTGGGCGTCGAGCGCCAGGCCAAGGCCGACCGAGCCGAACATGTCGCCATCGATGACGGAAGCCTGCGGCACCAGCGATAGGATTTCCCGTCTTGCGAGCGGGATCGCGGTCGATCCGCCGGTGAGGAACACCGCGGTGATATCCGCCGGCTTGACCTGCGCGTCGCGAATGGCCTGGCCGACCGTGTCGGTGATCCGCTCGATCTCCCTGGCGATCGTGGCGTTCAGCCCCTCGCGCGTGATCTCGGCGGCGAACGCGGCGCCCGGCAGCGTCACGGCGACTTCCGCCGACGACCTGTCGGTCAGCTCTATCTTGGCCTTCTCGACCAATGCCGCCAGCGCGTGCCCATAGCGATGCTCGACGATGTGGATGTAGCGGTCGACCAGATCGGCGCGTTCGGCCTCGTAGCGGATCTGGCGCAGATGCGTCATCGCCTTGGCGGTATAAACCAGGTTGATGCGCTGCCATGTGGCGAGATCGATGAAATAGCTTGCCGGCAGATTGCGCTTGCTGTCCTTGGTCGGGGTCAAATAGCCGAGCCTCGGCATCACATGAGCGATGCTGAGCAGCCGATCGAAATCCGTACCACCGATATGGACGCCACGGCTGGCAAGGATATCCTCCTTGCGGTCCGAAGATCGGGCACGCTCCGGCGAGACGCGGACGATCGAAAAGTCCGACGTACCGCCGCCCATGTCGATGATCAGCGCCAGTTCCTCACGCGTCACCTTCTGTTCGTAGTCGAGCGCCGCGGCGATCGGCTCGAACTGGAAAGCGATATTCGTGAAGCCTTGCGCGTGGGCAGCAGCTTCGAGCTCGCTCTGCGCCTTCGCATCGGCCTTGGCATCGTCATCGACGAATTGTACCGGCCGGCCGAGCACCACACTCTCGACCGCACCGCCGGCGTCTTCCTCCAGCCTTTTCCTGAGATGACCGATGAACAGGCCGACGATCTCCATGAAGCCGATCGAGCGCGCCTTGATGCGAGTCTTTTCGTGCGCGAGCGAACTGCCGAGCACACTCTTCAGCGAGCGCATCAGCCGGCCTTCGACGCTGTCCGTGTAATTGGCAATGGCCTGCCGGCCAAAGCCGATCCGGCCGTCCTCGAAGTTGAAGAACACGGCGCTCGGCAAGGTGACCTGGCCGTCTTCAAGCGTGACGAGGCGAGGTTGCCCGTTGCGGACCACGCCAACGGTGGAGTTCGAAGTGCCGAAGTCGATACCGGCGAATGCTGGTCGCAAAGCAGCCTCCTGTCATTGGCGGCAGGCAGCGGATCGGCGCTCGCGGGAGAAGCGTGCGCTGCGGTTTCGGACGACCGAACCACTCTGCCGGATTGAATTGTGCGTGCTTGCCCTTCGGGCGGGGAGGTGCGGTCTATAGCATGACGCGGGAAAGGGAAACCCCTTTTGGACGTCTCAGTCCTTGCGGAAGACCAGTCTTCCGAGCCAGCCCGTCACCATGGCCAGCGATATCGCGAACACGCCATAGAGGAAGGAATAGTCATGGGCGACGCGAAAGATCGACTGTTCGAAGCCGGACTTGCGGATTTCGAGCTGTGCCGAGCTTTCCTTGATGAACAGGCCGCTCTTGAACAGAAAGGCGCGCGCCTTGTGGGTGCCGACCGGAACGTTCGGCGCCAGCCGGACAGTGGCGCGGAACAGGTTCTGCGACAGGAACTGAACGCCCCCGACGTTCTCGCTGTAGAGGCCGGTCGCCGATTTGCGCTCGCGCAAGGCCGCGGTGAATTCCTCGATCGTGGCCGGGCTGTCGCCGGCGTCCACAGGCTGCATGTAGAGATTGGAGGCGCCGAGCGACAGCTGCCTGTAGCTGTTCGGTTCGGTGATGTCCTGCAGGGGTCGTGTCGTCGCCACCGAATAGGAGACCGGCACGTTCTCGAAGGTCTCGGATTCCAGATTGATCCAGACGCCGAGCACCCGGTCCTTGCGGCGTACCACCACCGGCTTGGGTGGCCCTTCAAGCACGACGATGACATCGTAGCGACCCTGGCGCGCCACCAGCGGATCGGGGTTTTCCAGCGAACCGAAGATGGTCAGGTCGGCGCCGGAAAAACCGGCGGTGATGGAGACATTGTCCGTGGAAAGACCGATCTGGATGCTTTCTATCGGCGGCGTCTGTGCCCTCGCCGGCGTGGTTGGCGCAAGCAAGGACAGGAAGATGGCGGTTGCGAGCGTCCCCACCCCCCTCATCAGTTGAGACCCGCGCCGGACAGCGAATAGAGATTGGGCGGCGTGACGAACAGATCGATGGCAAGCCGGATCGCCACGGCCAGCACCAGCAGCGCCAGCAGCGCCCTCAATTGCTCGCCGCGCAGCCGCTGGCCGGCCTTGGCGCCATATTGCGCGCCGGCCACGCCCCCGGCCATCAGCAGGAAGGCCAGCATCACATCGACGGTCTGGTTGGTGGTGGCGTGAACCAGCGTCGTGTAGGCGGAGGTGAAGATGATCTGGAACAGCGAAGTGCCGATAACGACATTGGTCGGCACTTTGAGCAGATAGATCAGCGCCGGCACCATGATGAAGCCACCGCCGACGCCCATGATCGACGACAGGAAGCCGATGGCGGCACCGAGGCCAAGCACCGGGATGACGCTGACGAACAGTTTCGACGCCCTGAAGCGCATCTTCAGCGGCAGGCGGTGGATCCAGTTGTGCTGGCCGGATTTCTTCAGCACCGGTGCCGCGCCGCTGCGCGTGGCGCGCAGGGCATTGACGCTTTCGACCAGCATCAGCCCGCCGACGGTGCCGAGTAGCACGACGTAGAGCAGCGAGATGAACAGGTCGAGCTGACCCAGCCGGCGCAGCAAACCGAAGACAAAGATGCCGCCGGTGGAGCCGACGATGCCGCCGGCCAGCAGCACGCCGCCAAGCTTGAAGTCGAGCGTCCCCCGCTTCATGTGCGACAGCGCGCCGGAGAAGGATGAGGCGATGACCTGGTTGGCGCCGGTGGCGACCGCGATCGCCGGGGGAATGTTGTAGAAGATCAGCAGCGGTGTGATGAGAAAGCCGCCGCCGACGCCGAACATGCCCGACAGGAAGCCCACCGCGGCGCCCATGGCCAGCAGCACGAAGACGTTGACGGAAATTTCCGCAATCGGGAGATAGATGCCCACCCGTCAGTCTCGATCAGTTTGCCTGTCGGCGAATACAGCCGTTGCGGCAGTCTCGCACCGAAAAGCCAATTTTTTCTTGCGCCGAAACGGCGGTGGGGTCAAACCCCGCCACCGCGCCGAAACAAAAAATATCTCAATCAGTTAACAGGCAAATGTGTGGCGGGGGCATCGCGGAAACGACGCTTCTTCCGTTATTTGCGCGCCAGCAGCGCCCTGACCAGTTTTTCATCGACGGCGCCGGTCGCCGGCAACTTGTTATCGGTCTGGAAAGCGATGATAGCGGTCTTGGTCTTGTCGCCCATGACGCCATCGGCGCCGCCGGCATCGTAGCCGTTCTTGTTGAGGATCAGCTGGATGTTCTTGACCGCCTTTTTCATGTCGATGCCGGCGGTCGTCTGCGGCGTGCCCTCCTGCCAGGATTCGGGAATGTCGGCCGAATTGGCCGCCGCGTTGAGCGGCTTGGCCTTCCACAATTCGGTCGCGGCACGGGCGCGCTCCAGCTGTTCGGGCCGCAGCGCATTGGCTATCTCGTCGCGTTTGGCGGCAGCGTCCTTGTCGCCGGTCTTGGCGACAAGGGCGAACCATTTGTAGGATTCCTCGAGGTTCTGCTTCATGCCGACGCCCTTGGCGGCGAGGATGCCGAGATTGAACTGGCTGTCCTTGACACCGAGGTCGGCGGCCTCCTGGAACCAGTGCGCAGCCGATTCATTGTCGGTCACCCCATCCGCCGCCATGGCGAACAGCACGGCCAGATTGTGCATGGCGCTGGCGTTGCCCTGCTCGGCGGCGAGCTGGTACCAGGTCTTCGACTTCTTGATGTCGCGCGTGACGCCGATGCCCTTCTCGTAGAAATTGCCGATGCGGTATTCGGCCGGCGCGAAGCCCAGTTCAGCCGACTTCTCATACCATTTGGCGGCCGCCGCCATGTCTTCCTTGACGCCGCGCGACTCCGCGTAGCGCGAGCCGATCTCGAACAGCGCCTTGGCGTCGCCGCCAGCGGCGGCATCGCGCAGCGCGGCGGGGCCGGCATCGGCCGGAATGTCGTACCTAGCTATGGCCGCCGCCGGCGCAACGCCTCCGGTGCCGTCCTTGACGGTGCTGTCGGTGGTCGCCATTGGCATGGCGGGCGCGGTTGGCGCCGGAGCGGCCGAAGCCATCGCCTCGGAGACGGTGGCGCTCGGGCCGGAAGACGTGGTCGAGGCCGCGGATGCCGCAGTCGGTTCCGCCGCCGGCGCCGTATTCGCCATCGCGTCCGTGTCCGACGGCATGGCGAGCGCGGTCTGCGCGATCATGTCATCCTTGCTTGCCGGAACGGAGGGTTCGGCCTGCCTGATGGGGCGGGCAGGCGCGCTGTCCGTTGCCGCCGGCTGAGTCTTCGGCTGGCTCGCCGTGTCGACGGATGCCGTCTGCACCGGTTGCGCGGTGATGATCGGGGTCGCGTCGTTGCTTGCCACCTGGGCGGGATCCGAGAGAAACGCCTTGCCGAGCTGCAGGCCGGCAAGCGCCAGCATGATCGCTGCCGCAGCCATCAGGATCGGCTTGCGCCGCGCCTTGAGCAGGTCGCCGATTCTCAGTGCCTTCACCGGCCCTTTCATGGTCGACTGGCGCTTCAAGGCGTCCGCCTCGGCTGCGGCGGCCTGGGCGGCGCGCCGGGCGGCCGCGATGAAATCCGATTTCGCGGCATCGCTTTCACTGGGCTTTGCCGGTTGCGCCCGCTCGTCGCGCACACGCTTCATGATGGCATTGAGGTCGGGTGCGCCGGAGCCGGGTTCCAGCGGGCGGTTAGCCATTTTCGGGTCGAGCGGTTCGTCGAGATCGACACTCGGGATCTCGGCGCTCGGCGCCGAGCCGGCCAGTGGCGGAACATCCGCCGCCTTCTTGCTCTTGAAGGCGCGTGCAAGCCCGCCGAACAACGATTTGCGGCCAGCCGGCTGATCCTTCTCAGCGATGGTGTCGGAACCGAGTGCGGCCATGGCGGCGGCGGCGGCGGCCTCCGCCGGCGTGCGGGCGCCCGGCCCGCGTGGCAGGCGCGTGTCTGCATGCACCACCGGCTCGCCGGGCAAAGCAGGTTCACCGCGCGATATGGCCGCGCCACGCGCGTCGAGATCGGCCAAGTCACCGCTCAGCGGCAGCGGTTCGTCCATGTTCATCGACGGCGCGTTCACGGCCATCTTGGGCCGCCGTGTGCCTCGCCAGCCGCTCGTATCCACCGGCGCGGCATCCAGGAGCTCGCTTACCGCTTCGGACGGTTCGCTGGTTTCCAGCGAACCCAGCCTGTCGACGATCTTCAGCAGCGTATCGTGGATGGCCTCGAATGTCCGCGAATTGCGCTCGTCGGAACGCCGCGTCAGCGTTTCCAGCGTCTTCAGGTCCTGGGCGAGGCCTGAAACGGCCGTCGTGTTGGCGTTCGAACCGGCCAGCGACCGCACCGCATTCTCGGCTGCTTCGCGTGCCGCGCCGAGAATGGAATCGCGGGTTCCCGCCAGCGCCTTCTCGATTTCGTCGAGGCGCGGGCTGATGTCTTCGAATTCTGGCAGAGGCGTGCTGGGCTTGGACAGGTGAGCCGACAGGCCGGCAACCTGCGCCTCCAGACTGCGGATCAGCGCCGGATCGATGCCGGCCACTTGGGCCGCGGATGCGTCCAGCCGGCTTGAAATGTCCTCGAGCCGGCTTTCCAGTCCACGAATCGCCGCTTCGCCGGCAGGATCGGGAACGCGCGTTTCCATGCGCTGGGCGAGCGCGGTGAAGCGGGCGTCGATGGCTTCCATGATGCCGGCGCTGTCGACCTGCGGCATCATGCGCTGGTCGAGCCGATCGGCAACTTCGTCCAGCCGGCGCTCGAGATCGCGAAACAGCATGTTGCCCTGCTCGATGGCGTCACCCTGGCGGCGTTCCATCATGCCGGACAGCACGTCGAAGCGTTGCTCCAGCCCATGGAAGATATAGTCGGCGTCGGGCATGGCCGGCGCCTGGTCGATCTTGTCGGCGATGAGCGTGATCTGTTTGGCCAGCCGTTCCATCGCCTGTTCGGGCAGGTTGGCACGACCGGCCAGTTCGTCGACCCGGTTGGACAGCGTGCTCAGGCGATCCATGACCGCGTTGCCGGGATGGTCCTGTGCTACTTCCTCGATCTGCCGGGCGAGCGAGTCGATCCGCTTCTCGATGCGCTCGAAAGCTTCATGATCGACCGGCGCGACGGTCGAAGCGACGATGGCACGGGAAATTTCGTCCAGCCGCTCGTCGATCATGGCAAGCGTGTCGCCGCTGCGATTGTCCTGCTGGCTGGCGAAATGATCGACGGCGCTGGCAAGTGTGTGGACCTTTTCCTCCAGCGAGCGTAGCGACAGCGATTCCGGCAAATTGTTGACGGCATCACTGATCTGCTCCAGCCGGTCGGTCAGGCCCGCAAGGGCGGGATCGTCGGAGCGTTTGCGCTGGTCGGCATCGACTCGGTCTTCGAAAGCCGTCCAGCGGCGGTCGAAATCGTCCCAGCGGCGGTCGACCTTCTGCACGCTCTCCTCGCGCGCCAATGTCTCGAGCGCGGTCTTGACCTGCTCGAGCTCCAGCCGCAGCAGGTTGACGCTTCTGTCGTCGCTCTTTTCCGACAGCGACTTGATGGCGCCGGAAAGCCGTTCGAATTCGATGCCGAGTTCGGCGCTGCCCTTGCCCGATGCGCCGGGCCTGGAGTTCGACTGGAAGGCACGGTCGATATCCTTGCGCAGCGCATCGAATTCGCGCTGCAGCCCTGCCGTCATCTGGTGGCGCAGCTCCTCGCGCATGCCGCGCAGTTCGCCGGCGATCTTGCCGACCATGGCGATGCTGTCTTCCTGCCCGCGCACGCGGTCGATGTCGCGGGCGATGGCCTGGTAGTTCTGGTCTGGGGCAGGGGCGGGCGCCGGGTTCTGCGGCCGCGGCGCCGGCTGCGGATCCTCGTACCAGCGCTGCTGGCCGGTTGGCTGGGCGGCTGGATAATGGGGGTCGGCGGCGGGATAGCGTGGCTCGGTCGCGGGATAGCGCGGGTCGGCGCCGTATTGGCGGGAAGCGGGACGCGCCGTCACCTCCTCGCGCGTCTGCCCCAGTCGCTGTTCCAGTGTCTCCAGCGAGCGGTTCAGTTGCTCGAGCGTGGTCTGTGGCCTGCGCTGCCTGCCGGCGTTGAGTGTATCGAGGTAGGACCGCTTGCTGTTCATCGGTGCGTCCGTCTTTCAGATTGGCCGGCTTGCGACCAGCTCTCCAAGTCCCTGCCGGAACGAAGGCGACCGCGCTTCCATGCCACGGCGGAAGACTAGCTTCCCGGGGTTTCACCCGCGCTCCGAAAAACCGTGAGAAATTCGATACAGGATAAACACGCGTAGCCGACACGCGCACATTTCGCCCAACGTGGTAAACAACGCGTTAACCAAGCTTAAGAAGTTGGAAGGAAATTGGCTATCGCTGCCCGCAGTGCGGCATAAAGCACCGATCACAGAACGCCCTTGCGTCATAAGGCGGCTATCGGTATAGAATTAACGTAAACGTAAAGGGCGCCTTCAGGCGTGCTGTTTGCGATTTTGTTTTGTCGAAACCACGACTGGAAGCAGGCCCCCGCTTCCAGTCCGGCGACGCATGGTCCGGGACCGCGACGCCACCAACGGGGAAGCCAGTGACCATGAAGCTTATCTCGGCCGGCGAGACCGCGGCCAATACCAACAATATACCTGTCGAAGCCGGCGAGGATCTCGCCCGCATCGGCGAAATGGCCAAGAAATACGGTGTGACGCTGCGCACGCTGCGCTTCTACGAAGACAAAGGCCTGCTCAACCCGCAGCGTGACGGTTCGACCCGCCTCTACACGCGCCGCGACAAGGCCCGGCTGAAGCTGATCCTGCTCGGCCGCAAGGTCGGGTTCTCGCTGCGCGACGTCAAGCAGATGATGGACCTCTACGATCCGACCGGTTCCAACACCAAGCAGTTGCGTCTGGCGCTGGACAAGTCGGAGAAGCAACTTGCCCGCCTGCAGAAGCAGCGGGCGCTGATTGACGACGCCATCAACGAACTGAGCGGCTCGATGACGGCGGTGCGCCAGATGCTGGCCGAACGGGCCACGCCGCAGGCGAGCGTCGCCAGCTAAGCAATTTCCGACACGGTGTGAAGCGGCTTTCCGTCCGCTTCCGATTAGTCGATCCCGACGATCAAAGCCGCGTGGCCGTGCCGCGCGGCTTTTTTGTTTTTCTTAGACCGCGCCCTGACCTCCCGAGATGTTGGCCGCTGGCCGGCATCATACCCGTCCCGCCAGGCTCATTGCTTCGCAGAGTGCGGAAATCTTGTCACAGCGAAGAATTGACGTTTACGCAAACGTCAATTTTTGCTATCCCCGGCTCCAACACGGGTCCGTATGCTGCCCTGACATGACTTCGGGGCTTCCGGACCAGGTCCGCAGGGTGGAGAAAAAGCATGCCGACATACAGGGCTCCGGTCCAGGATACGCTGTTCGTACTCAACGAAGTGCTGGGCTATCAGCGTTATTCGAACCTTCCCGGATTTTCCGATGCCACGCCCGATGTTCTGGAGGCGATCCTCGCCGAGGGGGCCAAGCTCGCCGAGAACGTCATGCACCCGCTCAACCGTATCGGCGACATGGAAGGCTGCGTTCGTCACGACGACGGCTCGGTGACGACGCCCAAGGGCTTCAAGGAAGCGTTCGACCAGTATCGCGAAGGCGGCTGGATGGGGCTCGCGGCACCGGCCGAGTTTGGCGGCCAGGGGCTACCCTACGTGGTGCACCAGGCGGTCTCCGAATACATGGTGTCGGCCAACATGGCGCTGATGATGTATCCGGGACTGACGCAGGGCGCGATCGCCGCCATCATCACCCATGGCACTGACGAGCAGAAGGCCAAGTGGTTGCCGAAGCTGGTCGAGGGCGCGTGGACCGGAACCATGAACCTGACCGAGCCGCATTGCGGCACCGATCTTGGTTTGCTGCGCACCAGGGCCGCGCCGAACGGCGACGGCACCTACAAGATCTCTGGTCAGAAGATCTTCATCTCGGCCGGCGAGCACGACATGTCGGACAACATCGTCCATCTGGTGCTGGCCCGCATCGAGGGCGCGCCGGAAGGCGTCAAGGGCATTTCGCTGTTCATCGTGCCGAAGCTCAAGCTCGACGCATCGGGCAATCCGGGCGAACGGAACACGCTCTCCTGCGGCTCGATCGAGAAGAAGATGGGCATCCACGGCAATTCGACCTGCGTCATGAATTATGACGAGGCTGAGGGCACACTGCTCGGCGAGGTGAATGGCGGCCTGAAGGCCATGTTCACCATGATGAACGAGGCACGGCTCGGTGTCGCCCTGCAGGGGCTGTCGATCTCCGAGGTTGCCTACCAGAATGCCGTTTCCTATGCCAAGGACCGATTGCAGGGCCGTTCGCTGTCGGGGCCGAAGGCTCCGGACAAGAAGGCTGACCCGATCATCGTTCACCCCGATATCCGCCGCAGCCTGATGACTATGAAGGCGTTCAACGAGGCCGGCCGCGCGCTGGCGCTGTGGACGGCGATCAAGTCCGACATCGCGCATCGCTCCGGCGACGACAAGGACCGTCAGGCGGCTGACGACTACACCGGCCTGCTGACTCCGGTGGTCAAGGGCGTGCTCACCGACAAGGGCTTCGACCATGCTGTCATGGCGCAGCAGGTGTTCGGCGGCCATGGCTATATCGAAGAGCACGGCATGAGCCAGTTCGTGCGCGATGCCCGTATCGCCATGATCTATGAAGGCGCCAACGGCATCCAGGCGCTTGACCTCGTCGGCCGCAAGCTCGGCCTGAATGGCGGCCGCGCGGTGCAGGCTTTCTTCAAGGAGGTCGGCGAATTCTGCGAGGAAAACCGTGCCGACGAAAGGATGGCGCCGTTCACCAAGGCGTTGAAGAAGGGCCTCAACGATCTGCAGGCGGCGACCATATGGCTGCTGCAGAATGGCATGGCCAAGCCCGACAACGCCGGCGCCGCCTCGACCGACTACATGCATCTCTTCGGCCTTGTGGCGCTGGGTTACATGTGGGCGCAGATGGCCAAGGCAGCGCAGGGCAAGACAGGCGCCAACGGATCCCAATATTTGCATGAAGATACGGGGGCCTTCTACGACAACAAGGTCGTGACGGCGCATTTCTTCATGGAGCGGATCATGCCCGAAACGTCGGCGCACCTCGCCCGTATTTCGAGTGGTGCGGACACGCTGATGGCGCTGCCGGCGGAAGCGTTCTAGAAATGCTCGGCGTCCCCCTGCCCTTGAGGGGAGGGTGGCCCGAAGGGTCGGGAGGGTCGCCCGTGCCGCGCGCCGACCTCAATTCCGCTGATGTGCCTTGAGAGGACTATCATCGTATGACCAACCCTGCGGAAATCCTGAACCTCCCCAAGCCCGCCTGGGCGGCGGACGAGGTCGGCATGCTCTACGACATGGCGTCCCGATTCATGGCGGAGGAGATCGCGCCGCGTTACGACGAGTTCGAGAAGAACGAAATGGTCGACCGCGAGAGCTGGCTGAAGGCCGGTGCGGCCGGCCTGCTCTGCGCCTCGATGCCGGAGGAATATGGCGGTTCCGGCGGCACCTTCGCGCATGAGAGCGCCATCATCGAGGCGATCGGCCATGTCGGCGTCGACGGTTTCGGCATCGGCCTGCACAATTCGATCGTCGCCCCCTACATCCTTCACTACGGCTCGGAAGAGCAGAAGAAGAAATGGCTGCCGAAGCTGGCGACCGGCGAGCTGATCGGCGCCATCGCCATGACCGAGCCCGGCGCCGGCTCCGACCTTCAGGGCGTCAAGACGTGGGCCGAGAAGGACGGCAACCAGTACCGGATCAACGGCTCCAAGACCTTCATCACCAACGGGCAACTGGCCAATTTCATCATCGTCGTCACCAAGACCGATCCGGAAAAGGGCGCCAAGGGCACCTCGCTGATCGTCGTCGAGACCGACGAGGTCGAAGGCTTTCAGCGTGGCCGCAACCTCGACAAGATCGGGCTCAAGGCCAACGACACGTCGGAGCTGTTCTTCAACGACGTGCGCGTGCCGACCTCAAATCTGCTCGGCCATGAGGAAGGGCAGGGCTTCGTTCAGCTGATGCAGCAATTGCCGCAGGAGCGGTTGCAGATCGGCACCGGGGCGATTGCCATGATCGAGCGGGCGCTGGCGCTGACCATCGACTACGTCAAGGAGCGCAAGGCTTTCGGCAAGGCGATCATCGACTTCCAGAACACCCAGTTCAAGTTGGCCGAGCTGAAGACCGAGGCCACGATCGGCCGTATCTTCTACAATGATTGCGTCGCCCGCCACATCAATGGCGGGCTGGATCCGGTGACGGCCTCGATGGCCAAGTACTGGCTCAGCGACCTGCAGGGAAAAGTCGTCGACGAATGCCTTCAATTGCACGGTGGCTATGGCTACATGAATGAATACCCGATCGCCCGCATGTTCCGCGACGCTCGCGTCCAGCGCATCTACGGCGGCACCAACGAGATCATGAAATTGCTGATCGGACGCTCGCTCTAATGCATGTCGCCCAAAAGTGGTCCCGGTTTTGGGAGATCGACATGCATCAGTCCAAAGCCGTTCGATAAACCCAAGGAGCAACAAAAATGAGTGACGCTTATGTCTATGACGCCGTGCGCACGCCGCGCGGCAAGGGCAAGAAGGACGGATCGCTGCATGAGGTGCCCGCGGTGCGGCTTGCCGCCAAGACGCTGGAAGCGCTACGCGACCGCAATGGGCTGGACACCGGCACAGTCGACGACATCATCTTCGGCTGCGTCGATCCGGTCGGCGAAGCAGGGTCGGTCATTCCGCGCGCCGCCGCCTTCGAGGCCGGCTACGACACCAAGGCGCCCGGCATGCAGATCTCGCGCTTTTGCGCCTCGGGTCTCGATGCCATCAATTTCGGCGCCGCCAAGATCGCGCAGGGCGCCGACGAGATCGTCATTGCCGGCGGCGTCGAATCGATGTCGCGCGTCGGCATGGGCGCCTCCGGCGGCGCCTGGTTCATGGACCCTTCGGTCGGCCTGCCCGGCTGGTTCGTGCCGCAAGGCATCTCGGCCGACCTGATCGCCACCAAATACGGTTTCAGCAGGGACGACGTCGATGCCTATGCCGTCGAAAGCCAGAAGCGCGCCGCCAAATCCTGGGCGGACGGACGCTTCAAGAACTCGGTCATCCCGATCAAGGATCAGAACGGCCTGACCATCCTCGACCATGACGAGCACATGCGGCCTTCGACCGACATGCAGTCGCTGGCCTCGCTCAACCCGTCCTTCGTCATGCCTGGCGAAATGGGCGGCTTCGATGCGGTCGCCGTGCAGAAGCATCCGGAAGTGGAAGAGGTCAACCATGTCCACCATGCCGGCAATTCGTCCGGCATCGTCGATGGCGCAGCGGCCGTGCTGCTCGGCTCCAAGAAGGCCGGCAAGGCGATGGGCCTCAAGCCGCGCGCCCGCATCCGCACCTTCGCCAATATCGGCTCCGAGCCGGTGCTGATGCTGACCGGTCCGGTCGATGTCACCGAGAAGCTTTTGAAGCGTGCCAAGATGAAGCTGTCGGACATCGACCTGTTCGAGCTCAACGAAGCCTTCGCCTCGGTGGTGCTGCGATACATGCAGGCCTTCGACATCGATCACGACAAGATCAACGTCAATGGCGGCGCCATCGCCATGGGCCATCCGCTCGGCGCTACTGGCGCCATGATCTTCGGCACGGTGCTGGACGAACTCGAGCGCCGTGATCTCAACACCGCGCTGGTGACGCTGTGCATCGGTGCCGGCATGGGCACCGCAACGATCATCGAACGCGTCTGACGGGGAGAGAACAATGAGCTACACCAATTTCACCCTCGACATTGACGCCGACGGCATTGCGCTGGTCACCTGGAACATGCCGGATCGCTCGATGAACGTCTTCACCGAAGAGGTCATGCGCGAGTTGAACGCCATCGTCGACAAGGTGGCGGGCGATGCCGCCATCAAGGGCGCGGTGATCACCTCCGGCAAGGACACCTTCTCCGGCGGCGCCGATATCACCATGCTGCAGAAGATGCTGACGACCTTCGCCGCCGAAAAGGGCAAGGATGTCGAAAAGGCCACCAAGGCGCTGTTCGAGAACGCAGGCTATATGACCGGCCTGTTCCGCAAGCTGGAGACCTCCGGCAAGCCCTGGGTTTCGGCAATCAACGGCACCTGCATGGGCGGCGCTTTCGAGCTTTCGCTCGCTTGCCATGGCCGCGTCGCCGCCGACTCCGACAAGGTGAGGATGGCGCTCCCCGAAGTGAAGATCGGCATCTTCCCCGGCGCCGGCGGCACCCAGCGCGTGCCGCGGCTGACCGATCAGCAGCAGGCATTGCAGATGCTGACCTCCGGCCAGAACTTGTCGCCGCAGAAGGCGAAGTCGATGGGCCTGATCCATGAGATCGCCGAACCGGCCAAGCTGGTCGAGACCGCCAAGGCGATGATCAGGAACGGCCTGAAGCCCGTCGCGCCGTGGGACGAGAAGGGCTTCAAGCTGCCCGGTGGCCAGATCTATTCGCCCGCCGGCTTCAATCTGTGGCCGCCGGCCATCGCCATCCTGCGCCGCGAGACCTATGGCAATTATCCGGCCGCCGCCGCGATCCTGAAATGCGTCTACGAAGGCTTGCTGGTGCCGTTCGATACGGCCTTGCGCATCGAGCAGCGCTATTTCACCGAAATCATGCAGACCAAGGAAGCGGCGGCGATGATCCGCTCGCTGTTTGTCTCTCTGCAGGAACTGAACAAGGGCGCGCGCCGCCCGGCCGGCGTGCCGGAAACCAAGTTCAAGAAGATCGGCATCCTCGGTGCCGGCTTCATGGGCGCTGGCATCGCCTATGTCACCGCCAGGGCTGGCATCTCTGTGGTGCTGCTCGACCGTGACATGGAGTCGGCTGAGAAGGGCAAGGCGCATTCCGACAGTCTGGTTTCGGATCAGGTGAAGAAGGGGCGCGCCAAGCCGGAAGAGAAGGACAAGCTTTTGTCGCTGATCACGCCGACCGCAGACTATGCCGACCTCGCCGGCTGCGACCTGGTGGTCGAGGCGGTGTTCGAGGATTCGGCCGTCAAGAAGAGCGCCACGGAACAGGCGGAAGCGGTGCTGAAATCGTCGGCGATCTTCGCCTCCAACACGTCCACCATCCCGATCACCGCGCTGGCTAAGAACTCCGCACGGCCGAAGAATTTTGTCGGCATCCATTTCTTCTCGCCGGTCGACAAGATGATGCTGGTCGAGATCATCCTGGGCAAGAAGACCGGCGACAAGGCGCTGGCCACCGCGATCGATTTCGTCCGCGCCATCAAGAAGACGCCGATCGTCGTCAACGACACGCGCGGCTTCTACGTCAACCGCTGCGTGTTGCGCTACATGTCGGAAGCCTACAAAATGCTGATCGATGGCGTGCCCGCGCCGATGATCGAGAATGCGGCGAAGGCCGCCGGCATGCCGGTGGGGCCGCTGGCGCTGACCGACGAGACGGCGATCGACCTTGCCCAGAAGATCATGAAGCAGACCATCAAGGACCTTGGCGACAAGGCTGCCGTCGACCCCAGGCAGATGGCGCTGATCAACATCATGGTCGACGACCACGGCCGCTTCGGCCGCAAGAACGGCAAGGGCTTTTACGACTATCCCGCCAAGCCCGCCAAGAAGAAGCTCTGGCCCGGCCTCAAGGACCTCTATCCGCAGCTTGCGCCCGGGAAGGTCGATTATGAGGAGTTGCAGCAGCGCCTGCTCGTCACCATTGCGCTGGAGGCGGCACGTGTGATGGAAGAGGGCATCGTCACCGATCCGCGCGAGGCCGATGTCGGGTCGATCCTGGCCTTCGGCTTCGCGCCCTACACCGGCGGCGCGCTGTCCTACATTGACGGCATCGGCGCCAAGCGTTTCGTCAAGATCGCCAAGGGTCTGCAGAAGAAGTACGGCGCCGAGTTCAAGGCGCCCAAGCTGCTCATCGACATGGCCGAGAAGGGCGAGACCTTCTACGAACGCTTCGATCCCTACGCCAAGGGCGACGTCAAGCAAGCCGCCTGACGCGGGAGACGTATGTCTGGGCGCGTATGGCGCGCATGCTGGCCATGGCACGCAGCCGTGGTCCCTATGTGGTAGGCGGTGAAAGCCGGCTGGCCTTTCGCTGCCTGTCGACCGACATCGCGGCGCTCGGTCGCGCCGCGGTTCCGCGACCGCCGACGCAGGCGGAACGGATTTTCATGATATCGCATCTCTGCGCGGCCTCGCCACGGCGGCCAATTGATCGCCGCAAGCCAATTTCCGCGGCCGGCGGCAAGGTGCGGCGCGCCTGCGCCATCGGTGGACAAACCGGCGTTCGCGGACTAGAAGGAAAAGGCATTTTTTCCTGTCTCGAAGGAGAGCACGACATGCTCTCGCACGACCGCGTCTGGGCCGCCATCGATGCTCTTGCCGAGCGCTATTCGCTTTCGGCCTCGGGCCTGGCAAGGCGCGCCGGGCTCGATTCGACCGCCTTCAACAAGTCGAAACGTCTGTCCTCCGACGGCCGGCCGCGTTGGCCTTCGACCGAGTCGCTCGCCAAGATCATCGAGGCGACGGGTGCTTCGCTCGACGAATTCACCGGACTGATCGAAGGCCGCATCGGTGCCGCGCCCACGCGCAGGCGCTCCGTGCCGTTGCTTGGTTTCGCCCAGGCCGGCGCCGGCGGCTTCTTCGACGATGCCGGCTTTCCAGCGGGGCAGGGCTGGGATCTGATCGAACTGCCGGCGCAATCGACCGAAAGCTCCTACGCGCTGCAGGTGCAGGGCGATTCCATGCTGCCGCTCTACCGCAATGGCGACGTCCTCATCGTCGAGCCAGGCGCGGCCACCCGCAAGGGCGATCGCGTCGTCGTCAAGACCACGGCCGGGGAGGTGATGGCCAAGGTGCTCGAACGCCAGACCGTCAAGTCGATTTCATTGGTCTCCCTCAATCCCGATCACCCGGACCGCGACATTCCCATGCGCGATGTCGAATGGGTGGCGCGGATTGTCTGGGCAAGCCAGTAGGTCAGGCCGGTGCGGCTCCCCCATCTTGTCTTGGCGGTCTTGATGGTCCCGGTGATGGCGGCGTTGGTCGTTGCCGGCGGCCATAGGCTGAAAGGCGGCGAAAGCGCGGTCACAGTGGATCAGATCGATCCTGGTACCGATACGGTCGCACAAGATGACGCCAGGACGGTACCTGAAGAACCGGCCACCTCCGCCATACCTGCCGCCCAGCCGCCAAAGCCGGCGGTGCATTCGCGGGCGATCGACCCCGAAATTGTCGCGCCGCCGGAACTGCCGACCGGAGAGCTTGAGCGGGTCGAGCCGCGCCAGCCCTTGAGCAAGCTGGCGCTCGCCATGCCGCCCAAGCCGAAGATGCCTGACGACTGGAACGGCACGAAGCTGTTCCAGCCGGTGGCGCCGGCTGCCGGGCTGATCGAGGTGAAAGGCTATTCGGTCGCGGTTTCCGGTATCGATGTGGTCCGGCAGGACGAGACCTGCACCAGCGACGGCAAATCCTGGCCGTGCGGCATCCGTGCCCGCACGGCGTTCCGCGCCTTCCTGCGCGGCCGCGCTGTGGTTTGCATGGTGCCGCCTGAAGGCGGACGCGACCGGGTCGCGGCGGAATGCCGGATCGGCAAGCAGGATGTCGGTCAATGGCTGGTCGAAAACGGCTGGGCGCGCGCCACAAAAGGCGGGCCCTATGTCGATGCCGGCGAAAAGGCGCGCAGCAGGAAGAAGGGTATCTTCGGATCGGCGCCGAACCTTGCCGGCATGCCGGCGGAGCCCGCCGCGTCGGCCCCGGCGCCTCAGGCGCCGGGCTCGATCCTCGAAGAGGACGGTGGCGCCCTCAAACCAGCTGGCCAGCCAACGCCTTCTGAATGAGCGCGCGGGTTTCGGCGACGCCGTAGAGCGCGGCGAACGACCCGAAGCGCGGACCGCGTTCCTGGCCGATGAGTATCTGGTAGATCATCTGGAAGAAGGCACCCGAAACGCCGGGGCCGCCTTCCGGGCTCTGCTTGGAGTGATCCTGATAGCGTTCGATCTTGCGCGCCACGTTGAGCGAGGCGTTCTGGATCGCTTCGCCGCTGGCGTCCGCCGGCAGCGCGCCAAGTGCCGCTTCCAGGGCCTCCAGCGCCTCGCGCTCGACATCGTCGGCGGCGCGAAAAGTCTTCGTCGGCTTCACGAAATCGTCGAAGTAGCGGATCGCATAACCCGTCAGCCTGTCGAGTTCGGGGTGGGTCGCCGGCGTCACGCCCGGCACGTGGCGCGAGATGAAACCCCACAGCACGCTCTTGTTCTGGGCGTTGGAGGCGCTGACCAGGTTGAGCAGCAGCGAGAACGGCACCGGCATGTCGATGGCAGGCGGGTTGCCGTCATGCATGTGCCAGACCGGATTGCCCAGCCGCTCCTTCCAGTCCTGCCGCCGATAGGCGGCCAGGAAGGTGTAATATTCGTCCACCGCCCTCGGAATGACGTCGAAATAGAGCTTCTTCGCCTGCCGCGGCCGCTGGTACATGTAGAGCCCAAGGCTCTCGGTCGGCGCATAGGTCAGCCATTCGTCGATGGTCAGGCCGTTGCCCTTGGACTTCGATATCTTCTGGCCGTTCTCGTCCAGGAACAATTCATAGACGAAATGCTCCGGCGCCCGTCCGCCCAGTATGTTGCAGATGCGGTCATAGACCACGGCATTGGTCTGGTGGTCCTTGCCGAACATCTCGAAATCGACGCCGAGCGCTGCCCAGCGCATGCCGAAATCCGGCTTCCACTGCAGCTTCACCCTGCCGCCGGTGACCGGCAGCGTGGTTTCGGTGCCTTCGTCGTCGAAGGTGATGGTGCCGGCCTTGGCGTCGACGTGCTTCATGGGCACGTACAACACGCGGCCGCTCTTCGGTGAAATCGGCAGGAACGGGCTATAGGTCGCCTGCCGCTCCGGCCCGAGCGTCGGCAGCATCACCGCCATGATCTGGTCATAGCGTTCGGCGGCGCGCAGCAGCATCGCGTCGAAGCGGCCGGCCTTGTAGTATTGGGTCGCGCTGGCGAATTCATAGTCGAAGCCGAACGTGTCCAGGAAGCGGCACAGCATCACGTTGTTGTGGTCGGCGAAGCTCGCATAGTCGCCGCCGAACGGATTGGGCACCGAAGACAGCGGCTTGTGCAGGTACGGCTCCAGCGCTGCGCGATCCGGCACGTTGTCGGGTATCTTGCGCATGCCGTCCATGTCGTCGGAAAAGCAGAGCAGCTTGGTGGCGACCTTGTCCTGCGTCAGGACGCGGAAGGCATGGCGCACCATCGAGGTGCGCGCCACTTCGCCGAACGTGCCGATATGCGGCAGGCCGGACGGGCCATAGCCGGTCTCGAACAGGATCGTTTCGGGAAAGTCGGCGCCTTTATAGCGCTCGATGATCTTTTTGGCTTCCTCGAACGGCCACGCCTTGCTCTCACCGGCGGCCGCCAGCAGTTCGGGATTGAGATCGATGATGTTTGATCCCGCCATGGTCCTGTTTTCCAGTTATTGCCGGCCCAGCAAATTCGAAGAAGACGGGCCGGAGCAAGGGGTTTTCAAATCGGTCTCTAGGCGCGCGTGGCCGGAGCGTCAACGATTGCGGCGCTTTTTCCTTGCGGCCTTTGGCCTCCGTTCCTACCTTCGGAGCCCGTTCAAGGAGCAAAGAATGCCATCGCCGACCCCGCATGAGGCCCTGATCTACCTGATGGTCATCACTTCGGCCTCGGATCGCGACATGACCGACGTCGAACTTGCCAGGATCGGCGATGTCGTCCGCTCATGGCCGGTGTTCCAGGATTTCCAGCAGGACCGGCTGGTTTCCGTTGCCCAGGCTTGTCAGAAATTGTTGCATGAAAAGGATGGCCTGGAGGGCGTGCTGGCCCAAATTGCCGAGGCCCTGCCGGAGCGCCTTCGCGACACGGCTTACGCGGCTGCTTTCGAAGTCGCCGCCGTCGATCTCGAAATGCGCCTGGAAGAGGTGCGGGTGCTGCAGCTGATCCGCCGTGAGCTCGATCTCGATACGCTGACCGTCGCGGCAATCGCCCGGGCAGCCAAGGCAAGGCTGCGAACGCTCACCTGACGGCAAGCATCACGGATCAGAAGAAGCTGACCGGGACCGGATCAGAAAAAGCTGACCGGGAAATAGCGCAGGTAGAATTCGGCGAAGGTGCCTTTCATCGAAATCTCCTGCAGCGCGTAATCGAGCGCTGCCGCCAGCGCCGGATTGTCCACCCGGGTGGCGATGGACATCCCCGTGCCCAGATATTCGGGAGCCAGATAGGGGCCGCCGGCAAAGCGGCAGCAACCGGCTGCGTCCGAACCGCCCAGCCAGAAGGCGAAGCGCATGCCGTCGCCGAAGGCGGCGTCGATCTTGCCCGCCTTGAGATCGTTGTAGAGCTCTTCGGGCTTGTCGAACGGAACGATCTGAACGGTATCGAAATAGTCGCGCAGCATCCGTTCATGCGCCGAGCCTGCGAGCACGCCGACGCGTTTGCTGCGCAGCTTGGCGAAGACCGGTTCCGAGAGCGCCTTGGTCTTCGGCGTGATGAAGCGTGCCGGAAACTGCAGATAGGATCGCGAGAAGGCGTATTTGGATCGCGATTCCGGTGTTGCGGCAATGCCGGCTATGATCGCTTCGCCTTCGCCTTTCTCGAGCGCCCCTTCGAGCTCGCCCCAGGGCAATGCCTGGATCTGGCATTTGTCGACGATGTCAAGTTCCGCGCAGATGGCCCGGGCCAGATCAATGTGGAACCCGGACAGTTTTCCCGCGCCGTCGAGGAAATTGAAGGGTGGAAAATCCGTGGTCGTCAGGAACCGCAGCCGTGGCAGCGACGAAAGGTCAGGCTTGGGCAAACGTTCCTTGGCGTCCCACAACACCGGCACCTGCGGTTCCGCGGCGCGCGCGCCGATACTCCCGACGCCCAACGGCAACGCTGCGATCAGCATCGAAGCCAGGACCGGGAACCTCCATTGGAACTCCACGATAAAACTCCGCCGCACTCTTCTCGCGCCGGTTCTGGTACGAAAATCATGCAGGCACAATGGTTTTTGATTTCAACGCGCCGATTTCGGGATATGATTTGAAGCGTTTGCAAACAGCGGTGGCTGCCCTGGTGGGGGACCGGAGTCGAGAACCACAACCGTAAAGGAGCGCGTTGCAATCCGTGGTCGGTGGCAAAGTGTGGATAAGGCACGGACTATCGACATCAATGCATAAGGCAACATGGGGTTGATGTTGCGATGGGTCAGTTCGATCGTACGCTGGAATACATAGACCAGCTGCAGCACGCCGGAACGGCGGCTGCGGTCTGCGAAAAGCTTTTGGGAATAACCTCGGACTACGGCCTGACAGCGCTGATGGCTGGCACAGTTCCGCAGCCGGGCACGCCGACAGGCCAGCAAAAGCAGCATGTGCTGCTTTGCGACTGGCCCGTCGAATGGCTGGAGCGCTACGTCGCGCGCAACTATGTCGATCACGATCCCGTGGTCAGCCACATGAAGCAGTTGCAGGCGCCGTTCCAGTGGCGGGAAGCGGCCCAGGACATCCGCATCGACAAGAGCAGCGGCGAAGTGATGGGCGATGCCGGAGCTTTCAAGCTGCGCGATGGGCTGGCCTTCCCGCTGATTACGCTTGATGGCCAGATCGTCATGGTATCGCTGGGCGGCGAGGCCGTGGAACTGTCGGCGGCACAGTTCGGCCTGGTGTCGCTGGTCTCGACCTATGCCGTTGGCCGCGCCATGCAACTCCACACCATGGCCGGCAAGACCATCGACCATATCGAATTGACACCGCGCGAGCGCGAATGCCTGCAATGGGCCGCCGTCGGCAAGTCCGAGTGGGAGATTTCGCAAATCCTCGGCATCTCCGAACACACCTCGGAGAAACATCTTCTTAACGCCAAAAGCAAACTCGGTGCCGTCAATAGAGTTCAAGCTGTCGCCGAAGCGATAAGACGCGGCTACATTAGCTAGATCGGCCGTGCCGACCTAGAACTTCCCGCCTACGTGATCGAACTTCCGCCTACGTGATCACGCAATTTTCTCTTTGAAGCACGGCCGTATCATCCTTCTGAACACAGGAGACGGCAGATGCTTTTTTGTCTTACAACCCACGAATTGATGGAACGTCCTGACCTTTGGGAGGCCGTCCATCGCCTGCGCTACAAGATCTTTGTCGAGGAGATGGGATGGGAGGACCTGCGGCGCCCGGACGGATTTGAGGTCGACCAATTCGATCATGACGAGGCAGTGCATCAGATCGTCATCAGAGGCAACGAAGTCGCGGGCTATCAGCGGATGTTGCCGACCACGCGGGCGCATCTGCTGACCTCGGTTCTAACAGATCTTTCCGAAGGAACGCCGCCATCGGGTCCCAACATCTGGGAGTTGACCCGTTATGCGGTGGCTCCCGGATTCCGCGATGGCCGTCGCGGCGTATCGACCGTCGGCACCGAATTGATAGCCGGATTCGTCGAATGGGGGCTGAAGCGCGGCATTGACAAGGTGATCATCGAGTTCGAGCCGATGTGGGTCCTGCGCGCGTTGCAACTGCATTTCCTGGCGACGCCGCTGGGCTATCAGCGCACCTATGGCAATCAGCAGGTCGTGGCGACGCTGCTCACCTTCAATGAGCACACGCTGAATGTGGTGCGCTCGCGCCGCAACCACCATGCCCCGGTTCTTGCCAGGGGATATCCTGACATGTTCGGGCAAAGGAGGGCGTCATGAGATCGGAAACGGCCATGGACCTGCACCCGCAACCTGAACTGCGCAACCACACGCTGATCGTCACCGTGTCGTCGAATGACGGCCGGCCCGTGCTCGACAGAAGGGCCTATGAAAGCCTTGCCAGGACGTTCCACGAAGCCGTCGACAATGACGAGGTGCGTGTCGTCGTGCTGCGAGGCCTCGCAGGCTGCTTCTGTCTCGGCGGCGACTTTTCCGAATTTCTCGATGCTACCAAGCATCAGCAGCTGATCGCCGCCGTCACCGACATGTTCCGCACGCTGGCGACGTTTCCCAAGCCCATCCTGGCCTGCGTCGATGGCGATGCCGTCGGCGTCGGCTGCACCATCCTGTTCCATTGCGACATGGTGATCGCCTCGGGCCAAAGCACGTTCCGCGTGCCGTTCGTCGATTTCGGCCTTGTGCCGGACGCGGCGACCAGCATCCTGGCGCCACAGAAGCTCGGCTATGCCGGCGCCTTCCGCTTCTTCTGCCTCGGCGACACGCTTCATGCCGACGACGCCAGGGCGCTTGGTCTCGTCGCCGAGATCGTGCCTGACAGCGTGGAGGAGGCGGCGCTTGGTCGGGCAAGGCAACTCGCCAAGAAGCCGGTTGCCGCCCTGCTGCAGACGCGCGGCCTACTCAAGGGCAACACCAACGCGCTGTGCGATCGCATCGACCAGGAGATATCGCTGTTCCAGCAGGCGCTGCAGGATGACGCCACGCTGCGGCGCCTGCAGCGCATTGCCCGGCTCGCGGCTTGAGCGATCGCGCCAGGAAATTGCGCCGCGCAGACAAATATCCGCGCGGCGCGAAAGCGTCAGTCCTGCTTTCCAAGGAATGACGATCCTTCACCGATGATCTTCTTGTCTTCCTTGCCAACGACATCGAGATCACGCCCTTCATAGGGCAGCGACAGAAGGATGCGCCGCATTACCGCCAGCCGCGCGCGGCGCTTGTCGTTGGCGCGCACGATGATCCATGGCGCGAATTCCTTGTGGGTACGCTCGAACATGGTGTCGCGCGCCTTGGTGTAGTCGTCCCATTTGGTGATGCCGGCAATGTCGATCGGCGAGAACTTCCAGTTCTTCAACGGACTATAGCGGCGGTCGTGAAAACGCTCGAGCTGCGTTTCCTGGCCGATATTCAGCCAGAATTTGAGGAAGTGGATGTCGTCATTGACGATCATCCGTTCGAAATGCGGTGTCTCGTCGAGAAACTTCTCGTGCTGTTCGGGCGTGCAGAAACCCATAACCGGCTCGACGCCGGCGCGGTTGTACCAGGAACGGTCGAAGGTGACGAATTCGCCCGATGTCGGGAAGTGGCCGACATAACGCTGGTAGTACCATTGCCCCAGCTCGGTCGGGGTTGGCTTGGTCAGCGCCACATTGCGCGCCGTGCGCGGGTTGAGATACTGGCGCACCACGAAGATCGTGCCGCCCTTGCCGGCAGCGTCACGGCCCTCGAACAGCGCCATCACCCGCTTGCCGGTCGCCTGCAGCCATGCCTGCGCCTTGACCAGTTCGATCTGCAAGTTCTCAAGCGTCTGATCGTACTCCTCGCTTTTCATCTTCTTGTCGTAGGGATAGCCGCCCGCGGTCAGCTTGTTGTCCTCAACCCAGTCCGGAAGCTCGGGATTCTCGATATCGAACTCCCGCTCCTCGCCCCCGATCCTGATTTTCAGCGGACCTGAAGTCGGCGCGGCGGAATCTTCCTTGGCTTTTTTCATCGAGACGAACCCTTTTAACCATCCGGACTCATGCTATTGGGAGCCACCACAGCGCCGTGCATCCCGTTTGGACGCGCAAAAAAACGCTGTAGCACTTTTGATTTTGCACATGATCCTCTCCGAAAATCGATTCCCGATTTTCGGGATCATGCGCGGGAGCGGTCCGGCGGAAGTTTCCGCCACCGCCCGGTGGGAAGGCATGGGGCGCAGGCGTGCGAGCGAATGACTGAGCTGGACGCGGAGCAGAAAGGTGTGATGCGAACCATGGCGATCCGGCTGTGGAACGGCCGCTGGCTGTTTGCGGCCGGTGTCGTCGCGGTTCTGATCGCCTTTGCCTTCGCCGGTCTTTCCGCCTACGTGCTGGTGCCGGCGCTGCTGCTGTTGCTCGCGGCCGCGATCCTGCCGGCCGCAGGCATGCGCCAGTCCGACGACAATGCCGCTGCAATCGAGGCGATCGGCCTGCAGCGCCTGTCAGGCGAATATCTGGCGGCGGCCGTCGCCGACCCGCTGATCATCTTCGACCGTGCCGCCACCATCGTCCACGCCAATGCCGCTGCCTTTGCCGCGTTTGGCGGCATCGCGCCGGGCCTGTCGCTGCCGCTGAAATTCCGGGCGCCGGAAATGCAGGCCCTGCTCGATAGCGTGCTGTCGGGCACGATCGCCTCGGATGTCGTCGACTATACCGAGAAGCTGCCGGTCGAGCGGGCTTACCGGGTCAGCGCGTCCTCGGTCGGGCATGGCACCGACCTCTATGTGCTGGTGTTCAAGGATCAGAGCGAGGCGCGACGCATCGATCGCATGCGCGCCGACTTCATCGCCAATGCCAGCCACGAATTGCGCACCCCGCTCGCCTCGATCGCCGGCTTCATCGAAACGCTGCGCGGACCCGCCCGCAACGATTCGGCGGCGCGCGAGCAATTCCTGCAGATCATGCAGAACCAGACCGGGCGCATGGCGCGCCTGATCGACGACCTTCTGTCGCTGTCGCGGCTGGAGATGAAGCCCTATCTGAAGCCGGGGACCGAAGTCGACCTGCGCCAGACCGTCGACAGCGTCATCGATTCGCTTGGTCCGCTTGCCGGGGAAACCAGCGTCGCCATCGAGCGTGATTTCGCCGCGGGCCCGCTCAATGTGCCGGGTGATCGCGACGAGTTGTTCCAGGTCTTTGAAAACCTTCTGGAAAACGCCTGTAAATATGGCCAGTCGGGCGGCCGCGTGGTGGTGTCGATCGCGCACGGCGATGACGGTGCCGAGCCCGGCATCGACGTGACCATCAGGGATTTTGGCCCCGGCATTCCCGAGGAGCACATTCCGCGCATCACCGAGCGTTTCTATCGCATCGATGTCGAGACGAGCCGGACCCAGAAAGGCACGGGCCTCGGCCTGTCCATCGTCAAGCACATCCTGACGCGTCATAACGCCAGGCTGACGATCAAGTCCGAAGTCGGCAAAGGCGCTGCTTTCTCGGTCCATTTGCCGACGGCCTAAATCGCCCTAGTTTTCCACAAGAGCATTTCTTTTTTCTGTCATCCCGTTAGCGTATCAGCGGGGATTCGAGGAAACGACTCAAAATCAAGACACCCGTGGGAAGGCATTTCGTCCATGCAGTCCGTGCACATAATGAGCGCCTATGACGAGGAGCTGAAATATCTGTCGAAGCGTATCGCGGCGATGGGCGGCCATGCCGAGCGCATGGTCGAGCAGGCGGTCGCCGCTCTGGTCAATGCCGATCCGGGATTGGCCCAGAAGGTGATCCGCGACGACGTTGTATTGGACGAAGGGCAACGCGAGATCGACGACAAGGCGATCGTCATCATCGCCAAGCGCCAGCCTATGGCGACGGACCTGCGCGAGATCGTCGGCGCCATCCGCATTTCCGCCGATCTCGAGCGGGTCGGCGACCTCGGCAAGAACGTCGCCAAGCGGGTCGTTGCCGTCACCGATGGCCGCCAGCCGAACAGCCTGTTCCGTGGCCTGGAGGCCCTGGCCAACCTGGCGCTGACCCAGCTCAAGGAAGTTCTCGACGTCTATGCCTCGCGCTCGGTCGACAAGATCGGCTTCGTGCGCGACCGTGACGACCAGATCGACGCCATGTACACGTCGCTGTTTCGTGAATTGCTCACCTACATGATGGAAGATCCGCGCAACATCACGCCCTGCACGCATCTCCTGTTCTGCGCCAAGAACATCGAGCGCATTGGCGACCACGCCACCAACATCGCCGAGACCATCTACTACATCGTGACCGGCGATCAGATGCCGGCCGAACGGCCCAAGGGCGACAAGACGGACAAGATCAGCCTTTCCGCAACGCAGCCGGTGAAGTGACCGCTCTTCCTCTCGAACGCTTGATCATATTGCGCTAAACTATCCCGAGGTAAGCCTGTTGGTTCCCAATGGAGGCAACGCTTTCGGGAGGCTGTGATGGAATATGTCCGGGCGTTCAAGCCCGCGCCGCCGACGTCGGGCATCATCGCCTGCAGTGTCTATACCGCTGGGCGCCGTATCGCGGACATCCCGATCGAGGAAGCTGGCGAATGGGCCAGGAAATCCGGACACGTCGTCTGGATCGGGCTGCTCGAACCCGATCGCGACCTCCTGCTGCGCGTCAAGGCGCAATTCCATCTGCATGAGCTGGCGATCGAAGATGCCGAGCATCCACACCAGCGGCCGAAGCTTGAGCAATATGGCGACGCGCTGTTCATCGTCGCCCGCACGGCGCAGTTGATCGACGGACGGGTTACCTTCGGCGAAACGCATCTCTTTGTCGGCTCAGGCTACATTGTCAGCGTCAGGCATGGCCCGTCGACGTCCTATGCCGCCGTGCGTCAGCATTGGGAAAGCTGCCCGCACTCGCTTGCCAAGGGTGAGGATTTCGTCCTCTACGCCATACTCGATTTCATCGTCGACAATTACATGCCCGTACTCGAGCAGATCGAGGACGAGGTCGAGGCGATCGAGGACAAGGTCCTTTTGAAGCCGATGACAGGCCCTGACATCGAACGGCTCTACATGCTGCGCCGCGATCTCCTGCGCCTGCGCAATGCCGCGCTGCCGCTGGTCGAGGTCTGCCGTCGGCTGACCAGCTCCGATCTGCCGCAGATCCATTCCGCCATGCACCCGCTGTTCCGCGACGTGACCGACCACATCCGCACCGTCCAGGAAAAGATCGACAGTTTGCGCGAGGTGTTGGCGTTCGCCTTCGAGGCCAGTCTTCTGGTGGGTCAGAGCCAGGAAACGGCGATCTCCAAGAAACTCGCCTCATGGGCGGCCATCCTGGCCGTGCCGACCGCATTCGCCGGCATCTACGGTATGAACTTCACCGACATGCCGGAACTGAAGATGGAATATGGCTATCCCATCGTGCTCACCGTCATCGCGCTGATCTGCGCGGTTCTCTACTGGCGGTTTCGCAAGAATGGATGGCTGTGACAGTAGGGCAGTAGGGCAGTAGGGCAGTAGGGCAGTAGGGCAGTAGGGCAGTAGGGCAGTAGGGCAGTAGGGCAGTAGGCTAAGACAAAGCCTCACGAGCGCAGTTCAAAAACATATTGCCCTACTGCCTTACTGCCCTATTCCCCTAATTTACCGACTGCGCCGCCGCTCCGCCGCCGGCTGGAACGCAACGCGGGCGTGGTATTTGCAGTAGGGACCGGTTTCGGCGGCCTCGTTGCCGCAGAAGTTGAAATCCTCCGAGAGCGGATCGCCATTCGGCCATTTGCAGGTGCGCTCGGTCAGCTCGACGAGTTGCAGATGCCGTGAGATCGGTATCACGACATTCTCGACCGGGCGGATATAGTGCCGCGCCACCGGTTCGGCGTCGAATTGCGTCTGAAGGGCAGTCGCGCCGATCGATGTCGTGACATGGCGAGCCGCGGTCGCGGCGCGCGCCACTGATTTCTGGATGGTCGAGCCTTGCGTCGCCTTCTTCTGGCGTGCCGGCGTCGCCGTTGCGCGGCCGCGGCCCGACAGCTTCAGCCGATGCACCTTGCCGATGACCGCATTGCGGCTGACCCCTCCAAGCTGCGCAGCAATCTGGCTTGCGCTCAGACCCTCCGACCACAATTTTCTGAGAAGTTCGACCCGCTCGTCAGTCCAGTTCATGAGACCGCGCTCCTGCTAAGCGTGCGGCAATCAGAATCCATTCCCGACCCAGCACCACTGCTGGGACAGACACCACATATATCTGGTGATTAGGTCCGCCGCACGAAATCTAGTTATTTCTCGACTACAATTACCTTATGCGCTGACTCGGTGACAAGAGTCCCAAGTGCAACACGAATCGGTTTTTTCGGTTTTCCCCAACTTGCCGGTCGCTTATGAGCCGGCATCTCGTCAGGGGGCTTGCCGCGTGCCACTACGCGACGTTTTCGTTGACTTCATGGCCGAAAAACCCGATAAGCCGCAAAGGCCGCCGCTTTGGCGGCTTTTTTGATTTTCCGGTACCGGAGACGCATATAATGAGCGGTTCGGCGCTTTTCGAGACCTTTGCTCGCGCACCCCTGGCTTTCGACCACGGGGAAGGCACCTGGTTGGTTACGGACAAGGGCGAGCGATATCTCGATTTCGCCGGCGGCATCGCGGTCAATTCGCTGGGCCACGGCCACCCGCATCTGGTCGCCGCCCTCACCGAGCAGGCGGCAAAACTCTGGCACGTCTCCAATCTCTACGAGATACCGGAACAGAGCCGGCTCGGCGAACGCCTGGTTGACGCCACTTTCGCCGACAAGGTGTTCTTCACCAACTCCGGCGCCGAGGCATTGGAATGCGCCATCAAGACGGCGCGGCGCTACCACTTCGTCAAGGGCCATCCCGAGCGCTTCCGCATCATCACCTTCGAAGGCGCCTTCCATGGCCGCACGCTGGCGACCATCGCGGCAGGCGGCCAATACAAATATCTCGAAGGGTTCGGACCCAAGGTCGAAGGCTTCGACCAAGTCGGCTTCGACGACATCGATGCCGCCGAAAAGGCGATTACGCCTGAGACCGCCGCGATCCTGATCGAGCCGGTGCAGGGCGAGGGCGGCATCCGTCCGGTGCCGGTGCAATCGCTGAAGCGGCTGCGTCAGCTTTGCGACCAGCACGGGCTGCTGTTGATCTATGATGAGGTTCAGTGCGGCATTGGCCGCACCGGCAAACTGTTCGCGCATGAATGGTCAGGCGTCACCCCCGACATCATGGCGATCGCCAAGGGCATTGGCGGCGGCTTCCCGATGGGTGCCTGCCTTGCCACCGACGAGGCGGTTGTCGGCATGACCGCTGGCGTGCACGGCACGACCTTCGGTGGCAACCCGCTGGCCATGGCGGTCGGCAACGCCGTGCTCGACGTCGTGCTGGAAGACGGCTTCCTCGAGGACGTCCAGCGCAAGGCGCTGCTGATGAAGCAGGGACTTGCCGCGGTCGCCGACGAGTTTCCCGAAGTCATCGAAGGCATTAGAGGCACCGGCCTGATGCTCGGCCTCAAATGCGCCATGCCCAACACCAAGGTCAACATGGCGCTGCGCGACCAGCATTTGCTGGCGGTTCCGGCCGGCGACAACGTCATCCGCCTGCTGCCGCCGCTTACCGTCACAGACGCCGAGATCCACGACGCGCTCAACCGCATCCGCGCTGGTGCCAAAGGCCTGGCGGATGCCATTGCCGTGGCCGCCGCGAAGTAATCCCGGAACCATTGCTGATGTCAGTGCGCCACTTCACCGACCTTTCCGCCGTTTCCGAAGGCGACCTGCGCTTCATGCTGACGGACGCGGTGGCGCGCAAGGCGCGCCTCAAGGCGGGCGATCGGTCGAAGCCGCTCGAAGGCAAGGTGCTGGCCATGATCTTCGACAAGCCGTCGACGCGCACGCGCGTCTCCTTCGATGTCGGCATGCGCCAGCTTGGCGGCGAGACGATCATGCTGACCGGCACCGAGATGCAGCTCGGCCGTTCCGAGACCATCGCCGACACCGCCAAGGTGCTGTCGCGCTATGTGGATGCCATCATGATCCGCACCACCTCGCATGAGCGGCTGCTGGAGTTGACCGAGAATGCCACTGTTCCGGTGATCAACGGCCTGACCGACGACACCCATCCTTGCCAGCTGATGGCCGATATCATGACCTTCGAGGAGCATCGCGGTCCGGTTGCCGGCAAGACCATCGCCTGGACCGGCGACGGCAACAATGTGCTGCATTCGCTGCTCGAAGCGTCGGCGCGTTTCCGCTTCAACCTGAATGTCGCAGTGCCCGAGGGCAGCGATCCGTTCGAAAGATATGTCGACTGGTCAAAGGCCAATGGCGGCAGGATCAGCTTCGCCCGCTCGGCCGAAGAAGCCGTCGACCAGGCGGATTGTGTGGTCACCGACAGCTGGGTGTCGATGGGCCAGGAGCATCGTGCACGCGGCCACAACGTCTTCCTGCCCTATCAGGTCAATGCGGCGCTGATGGCCAAGGCAAAGCCGGACGCCCTGTTCATGCATTGCCTGCCGGCGCATCGCGGCGAGGAGGTGACCGACGAGGTCATGGACGGGCCGCATTCGGTGGTCTTCGACGAGGCCGAGAACCGACTCCATGCCCAGAAGGCCGTGCTCGCCTGGTGTCTTGGTGCTTGAAGTGTCTTGGTGCTCGAAGTGTCTGGACGTTTGAAGTGTCATGGCGCTGGTCTGGGCGCTTGATCCGCGGAGGCGCGATCCCTATCTGCGCCGCATCACGCAAATCAAGCGCGTTTGGACGCATGTGCCCACCGGGGCCGCATGGCCGCGCCCTGGAGCTTTGTCATGTTGGAAACCCATCAAGTGACTGAACATCACCCCAAACTCGGCGAGTTCGGCTACGCTGGCGACGACCATGTCGTGCCTTTCGAGGTCGGTCCGCTCGACGTACGCGGCCGCACCGTGCAACTCGGGCCGATGCTCGACGCCATCCTCGGCCGCCATGACTATCCCGAGCCGGTTGCCCGCCTGCTTGCGGAAGCCTGTGTGCTCACGGTGCTGCTCGGCACCTCGCTCAAATTCGAGGGCAAGTTCATCCTGCAGACCCGCACCGACGGGCCGGTCGACATGCTGGTGGCGGATTTTTCCACGCCCTCGGCGCTGCGCGCCTACGCGCGCTTCGATGCGGATCGGCTCGAGGCACTGGTCGCGGCCGGCGAGACGTCCCAGCAGACGCTGCTTGGCAGCGGTGTGCTGGCGCTGACCATCGACCAGGGCGCCCATACGCAACGCTATCAGGGCATCGTCCAGCTCGACGGCGAAACACTGGAAGACGCGGCACGCACCTATTTCCGTCAGTCGGAACAGATTCCGACCGACATCAGACTCTCCGTGGCCAAGCTGCTGACGCCCGGCGTCGGCGGCGCGCGCGAGCAGTGGCGTGCCGGCGGCATCCTGGCGCAGTTCCTGCCGCAGGCGTCCGAGCGCATGCGCGTCCCGGACCTGCATGGCGGCGATGGCGATCCGCGCGAGGAGATCCATGATCCCACGGACAATTCCTGGCAGGAATTGCTGGCGCTGCTCGGCACCATCGAACCGACGGAACTGATCGATCCCACGATCGGCGCCGAGCGGCTGCTTTACAGGCTGTTCCACGAGCACGGCGTGCGCGTCTTCGGCGGCGTCCCCGTCGCCGACCAGTGCTCATGCTCCAGGGACAAGATCCGCGGCATCCTCGAAGGCTTCTCCGCGCAGGAGATCAGGGACAGCACCGAGGACGGCGGCATCCATGTCGCCTGCGAATTCTGCTCGAAGCAATATGACTTCGACCCGGCGGAATTCGCGGCGGCGAAGTGAAATACCGGTCTTCTCCCCTTTCACGGGGAGAAGGTGCCGGCAGGCGGATGAGGGGCAGCGCAACCTTCGGCAGTGATCGCGCGGATCCACCCAGCGCTTGTATGTTCCCACGAGCTGCCGCCCTCGTTGCCCTGATGGGCATTTCTCCCCGAATAGTGACGCCATCGCAGCGGACCTCGCCAATCGCCGAGGTCTAATTCACGGTCCGCTTTGTCCCCGGCAGGTCGAGCGAGAAGGCGGGGATGGCGATGTCGAACGTCTCGCCGCGTTTGTTGCGCATCGTGTAGTGCCCGACCATGATCCCTGACGGCGTCGAGAGCGGGCAGCCGGACGTGTATTGATAGCTGTCGCCGGGGTTGAGTTCGGGCTGGTCCCCGACAACGCCCGGCCCGCGCACCTCCTCGACCCGGCCCGCTCCGTCGGTGATGTGCCAATAGCGCGACAGAAGCTGCACGAACTCGTCCGACTGGTTGTCGATCGTTATCTGATAGCCCCAGACGTAGCGGTTCTCCGAAGGGTCCGAACGATCCTCGAGATAGAACGGCCTGACCTGCACTTCAATGTTGCGCGTGACGGCGCGGTACATGAGCGGCTCCAAAACAATCCGGTACCTTTCGGCGCTCCCAGCGAGCAGGTCAACGTGCGCGTCTTGTCGCGCGTGACCCTGAAAGGCAGGTGGCGGCAAAGAATGTCATTTAAGTGACACATGACAATGGTGGTGTGGGCGACTCGGCGCTCTGCCGACCTGTTGAAACGGCCGTCACGCGCGCCGTCTTTTCTGGAGTGACCAGATCTCGATGGAACTCACTCTCATAGCCGCCTCGCTCTCGACCGCACTCATCCTTTCAAACGCCGCCAGCATTGCGCTTGCCACCTCACAGCTGAAACGGCGCACTACGATCGCACCGCCAGCCGGCAAATCGCTGCCGGTGTCGATTGTCGTACCATCGCGTGGCGTCGAGCCGTTCACGCACGAGACACTGGAGCGCGCCTTCTCGCTTGACTGGCCGCGCTATGAACTGATCTTCTGCGTCGCCCATGCGGACGATCCGGTGGTCACGCTGATCCGTGCCACCATGGGGCGCTTTCCCAAAGTGCCAGCCCGCCTGTTGATCGGCGATGACCGTATCAGCGCCAATCCCAAGCTCAACAATTGTGTCAAGGGCTGGGAAGCGGCGCGCCACAACTGGGTCATTCTTGCCGATTCCAACGTGCTGATGCCGAGGGACTACATTCAGCATTTGATGGCGGCATGGCGGCCGGATACCGGCCTTGTCTGCTCGACGCCGATCGGTTCGCGGCCCGATGGCTTCTGGGCTGAGGTCGAATGCGCCTTTCTCAACACGCTGCAGGCGCGCTGGCAATATGCCGGCGAGGCGCTTGGGCTAGGCTTTGCCCAGGGCAAGAGCATGCTGTGGAACAAGCCCATGCTGGATGCCAATGGCGGCATTCGCGCGCTGGCCGCCGAGATCGCCGAGGACGCCGCCGCGACCAAGCTGGTGAACGGGCTTGGCCTGCGCGTCAATCTCGTTGCCGCGCCTTTCGAGCAGCCGCTCGGCCGGCGCACGCTTGGCGAGATCTGGTCGCGCCAGGCCCGCTGGGCTCGCCTGCGCCGCGTCACCTTCCCGCTGTTCTTCGCGCCTGAAATCCTGACTGGTGCCGTGGTGCCGCTGCTGCTTGCGCTGGCCGCGGCGGCAAGCGCCGGCTTCAGCCTGCCGCTCACGGCCATCGCCGTTTTGGCGGCCTTCTACCTTCCGGAATGTGCCCTGGCCTGGTCCAAGGGCTGGTACCTGTCATCGCGCATCGTCGCGGCGATCATGGTGCGCGACCTCATCCTGCCGGCGATGTGGGCACGTGGCTGGCTCGGCGGCGCCGTCGACTGGCGCGGCAATGCGATGACCATCGGCACCAAGGCGACCGAACTGGAGGAGACGCCGTCGAGCGCCTGAAGCCGCGTAGGCAGGCCTTACTTGGCCGTCTGCAACGCCTGCGCGATGTCTTCCAGAAGGTCGTCGGTATCCTCAAGGCCGACCGACAGCCTGAGCGTACCTGGCCCGATGCCGAGTTCGGCGCGGGCCTCGTCCGTCAGGTTCTTGTGGGTGGTCGTCGCCGGATGCGTGATCAGGCTCTTGGCATCGCCGAGATTGTTCGAGATCAGCACGATGTCGAGCGCGTTCTGCAAGGCGAAAGCCGCCTGCTTGCCGCCCTTGACGTCGAGGCAGATCAGCGTCGAGCCGCCCGACATCTGCTTCTTGACGATATCCGCCTGCGGATGGTCGGCGCGGCCGGGATAGATCACGCGGGCGATCTGCGGCTGCTCGGCGAGGAAGTCGGCGATCTTGCCGGCGCTTTCCGTCTGTTGGCGCACGCGCAGCGGCAGCGTCTCCAGGCCCTTCAGCAGCGTCCAGGCATTGAAGGGCGACAGGCTGGGGCCGGTATGGCGGAAATAGTCGTGCAGGTTCTTGTCGATCCACTCCTTGTCCGACAGGATCACGCCGCCCAGACAGCGGCCCTGGCCGTCGATGTGCTTGGTCGCCGAATAAACGACGATGTGGGCGCCGAGCTGCAGCGGCTTCTGCTGCAAAGGCGTGGCGAAGACATTGTCGACGACAAGCCGTGCGCCGATCGAATTGGCAAGTGCGGCGACTGCCGTGATGTCGACCACTTCCAGCGTCGGGTTGGTCGGGCTTTCCAGGAAGAACAGCTTGGTGTTCGGCCTCACCGCCTTTTCCCAGTTGGCGATGTCGGTGCCGTCGACCAGCGTCGCCTCGATGCCGTAGCGCGGCGCCAGCGTCTCGACCACCCAGCGGCAGGACCCGAACAGCGCGCGCGCCGCCACGATGTGGTCACCGGCCTTGACGCTGCACAGAAGCGCCGCCGTTACCGCAGCCATGCCGGATGCCGTGGCGCGGGCATCCTCCGCACCTTCCAGCGCACACATGCGCTTCTCGAACATATCGACGGTCGGATTGGCGTAGCGCGAATAGATGAAGCCCGGTTCCTCGCCCTTGAAACGGGCTTCGGCGGCCTGCGCCGTCTCATAGACATAGCCCTGGGTCAGGTATATCGCCTCGGAGGTCTCGCCGAAGCCGGAACGCAGGGTCCCGCCATGCACGAGGGCTGTCTGAGGCTTCCAGTTGCGCTTCTTGGTGCTCATTGCTTTTGTTCCAGACACAAAAAAACCGGCCGCGAAAGTCGCAACCGGTCCATACGGCCTTGCGGCCCGACGGTCCTTTAGCGACTTGTTTAACGTGGCTGCAAGCCGACCGGCCAAATCACCACGGGATAACGACCCTTTAGACCCGCGCCACGCTTGCGTCAATTGCCGGCTTCATTAAGAGGGTTGTACCAGACCTCGCCCGGCCTTCGAGCGGAGCAAGACTTTGCGGCAGACAGGCATTCTTCCCGATCAGGACATTTCGGCGCTGTTCCAGTCCGGCGCGCTGAAGTCGCCACGCGCGCTCGATGTCGACCAGATCCAGCCGGCGAGCCTTGATCTCAGGCTCGGCGACAAGGCATGGCGGGTGCGGGCTTCCTTTCTGCCCGGTCCAAGCCACAAGGTTTCGGAAAAGCTCGATCGGCTGCAGCTTCACGAGATCAACCTGACCGAGGGCGCGGTGCTGGAAACCGGCTGCGTCTACATCGTGCCGCTGCTCGAAAGCCTGGCATTGCCAGCCGACATTTCTGCATCGGCCAATCCGAAAAGTTCGACCGGGCGGCTGGACATCTTCACCCGTGTCATGACCGACCGGGGGCATGAGTTCGACAAGATCGCCGCCGGCTATACCGGTCCGCTCTATCTGGAAGTCAGCCCGCGCACCTTCCCGATCGTCGTGCGCACCGGCTCGCGCCTGTCGCAGATCCGTTTCCGAACGGGCAATGCGCTGCTCTCGGAAGCCGAACTGCATGAATTGCACCGCGCCGAGATGCTGGTCGCCACCGAACCGCCGAACATTTCGGGCGGGGGCATCGCGCTGTCGATCGACCTCAATGGCGACAGTGACGGGTTGATCGGCTATCGCGGCAAGCATCACACCGGTCTCGTCGATGTCGACAAGCGCGCGGCGCAGGATGTCCTCGATTTCTGGGAGCCGATCCACAAGAGCGGCGCCGGCGAACTGGTGCTCGATCCCGATGAGTTCTACATCCTCGTCAGCCAGGAAGCGGTACATGTGCCGCCGCTCTACGCCGCCGAGATGACGCCGTTCGACCCGCTGGTCGGCGAGTTCCGCGTCCACTATGCCGGCTTCTTCGATCCGGGTTTCGGCCATTCGGCGGCCGGCGGCACCGGCAGCCGGGCGGTGCTCGAAGTGCGCAGCCACGAAGTGCCGTTCATCCTCGACCACGGCCAGATCGTCGGCCGGCTGGTCTACGAGCACATGCTGAAGCGGCCGCAGGCGCTCTACGGCACCGATCTCGGCTCCAACTACCAGGCGCAGGGCCTCAAGCTCTCAAAGCATTTCCGCGCCGCGCGCTGATCCAGGCGAGATTCAGTAGGGATCGACCCCAATCCCGTCAGCTGCGAAACAAATACTCCGTCGCGGCGCCAAGACAGGAATGAAAGTGGCCGATAAACAGCAGTTCGCGTACGGACAAGCGCTTTCGACCCCAAAATCCCTCGGTCTGCTTCTCCTCATCGAGCGGAGAGCTCGCCCCTGAATCCAGAGGGAACAACTGCTTGTCGAGGCATCCGAGGACATGGGCTCTGGCGGAGTCGATACCGCAGGGCCCGGCATTGTCATTCAGCTTGTCAGCGCGAAGCGCGGAGGTCATGCGATCCGCGTTGCGCATCAGAAAGCTGGTTTGTGTCTTCGAGTAACCCGTCGCCAGAAGCCGGTTCGTCATTGCTGAGCGAGCTTCGCGGTAGGATTGTGCGCTGCATTGACCAGCGCTGTAAGTGGCAACGGAAGAGCAGGCGAGGAACAGAGCCACGCCCGCCAACAGATTGCCACGCCGTGTCACGCGCATTTTTTCTCAGCTATCTCAAAGCGCCTTCACGACCACACTCACCGGCTGCTCGATCTCCAGCGGATTGCGCAGCGGCAGTCCGAAATCCCCGGCCTCGATCTCGAACACGTCGCCGGCCTCGGTCCTGATGCCATCGGCGAAGGACAATGTCGCCGTGCCGAACATATGCACATGCACATCGCCCGGCTGGCGGAACGCCGAATATTTGAAATGATGGTGTTCGAGATTGGCGATGGTGTGCGACATGTTGGCTTCGCCCGACAGGAACGGCTTTTCCCACAGCGTCTTGCCGTCGCGCACGATGCGCGATGTGCCGCGGATGTCGGAAGGCAGCTCGCCGATCAGGATCTCCGGCCCGAACGAGGCGTTGCGCAGCTTGGAATGGGCTAGGAAGAGATAGTTCACGCGCTCGGTCACATGGTCGGAAAACTCGTTCGACAGCGTGAAGCCGACGCGGAACGGCGCGCCGTCGTCGCCGATGACATAGATGCCGGCGATCTCGGGTTCTTCGCCGGCGTCCCTGGCGAACGCCGGTGACAGGAGCGCGGCACCCGGCGCCACCGCCATCGTGCCGTTGCCCTTGTAGAACCATTCCGGCTGCACGCCGACCTGGCCCTTCGCCGGTTTGCCGCCTTCCAGGCCCATGCGGAACATCTTCATGGAATCGGTGAGCTGTTCCTCGCCGTCGGTGCTGAGCTTCCTGTGCATGGAATCGCGCGTCGCCGCCGAACCGAGATGCGTCAAGCCGGTGCCGGTCAGATGCAGGTGCGCCGGATCGGGGTGATTGATCGGCGACAACAGCCGCCCCTTCTTGTAGGCGGCGTCGAGATCGACCGTCTCGCCGAGCCCCTTGCGCTCGATCAGGGTGGCGAGGCCGATGCCGGTGCGGGCAGCCTCCATCGCCAGCGAATAGACGCTGCGGGCGCCGTTGATGATCCGGGTCTTGCCGCCGCTGCGGGCAACGACACGGATGGTCTCGGCGTCGTCGAGAATTTGCGAGATCAGCATGATCAGTCCTCTCTCATGTGCCTTGGCATGGCTCCCAGCTGGGCAAACCTTCCCAAGCGCGGCTGGAACGTTGTCCATGCCACGGGTGAAATTCTCCGTTCGGATTGCGCTCGCGGGCCTGTCCCTTGAGGGAACTTCTTCGTGCCAGTCGGTTGCCGGCAGCGCCGCGGTGTGACCCGTATGCCTTCCTGGTGCCCTCAGCCCTTGTTCTTGTTGTAGACGTCGAACACCACGGCACCGAGCAGCACCAGGCCCTTGACGACCTGCTGCCAGTCGACATTCACACCCATGATCGACATGCCGTTGTTCATCACGCCCATGATGAAGCCGCCGACCACCGAACCGATGACCTGACCGACGCCGCCCATCGCCGAAGCGCCGCCGATGAACACGGCGGCGATGACGTCGAGTTCGCTGCCGAGGCCCGCCGCCGGCACCGCCTGTCCAAGGCGCGCCGCGATGATCAGACCGCCAAGCGCCGACAGCACGCCCATGTTGATGAACACGTAGAGGGTCAGCCGCTCGGTGTTGATGCCCGACAGGAGTGCGGCCTTGGGATTGCCGCCCATCGCGTAGATGCGGCGGCCGATCGTCATGCGCTTGGTGACGAAGACGAACAGCGCGATCAGCGCCGCCATGACCGTCAGCACGACCGGAAAGCCCTTGTAGGTGGCGAACTGATAGACGAGAAACAGGACAAGCGCACTGATTACCAGCGTCTTGACGGTGAAGAGCGAGAACGGTTCGGCCTGATAGCCGTGCCGCTCACGCGTGCGTCGTGCCTTGAGGCCAAAGAAAATATAAGCCGCCACGCCGATGACCCCGATCACCATCGTCGTCATATGCAGCGTCAGGCCGCTGCCGACGATGGTCTTGCCCGCCGCGTTCACGGTTGGTGCAATCAGCGTCAGCGGACCGATCAGGTCGGGAATGAAGCCGGAACTCAGCTTGTTGAAGCCATCCGGCAGCGGGCCGACCGAGGAGCCACCGCCGAGCAGCGCCTGGCACATGCCGCGGAAGATCAGCATGCCGGCCAGCGTGACGATGAAGCTCGGTATTCGATGGTAGGCGATCCAATAGCCCTGTGCCGCGCCGATGGCACCGCCGATAATCAGGCAGACGATCGACACGACCAGCGGATTGCTGAGCGGGCCCAGGTTCCACGTCACCATCATGTTGGCCGCGAGCGCACCGATGAAGCCGGCGACCGAACCGACGCTGAGGTCGATGTAGCCGGAAACGATGACCAGCAGCATGCCGAGCGCCATCACAATGATGAAGGAATTCTGCTGCACGAGGTTGCTGAGATTCAGCGGCTTGAACAATGTGCCCGACGTGGTGAACTGGAAGAACACCATGATAGCTATCAGCGCCAGCACCAATCCGTAGTCGCGCAGATTGGTGACCAGTGCCGAGACCGCGAAGCGTGGCGTATCCGTCCCGCCATCGGCAGTGGCGGATTGCGGTACGGGAGCGCTCTCTGTGCTCATGATGCTTTTCCTTCTCCCCGAACGATGGCGCGCATGATCTTTTCCTGGCTGGCGTCGCTCGCCGCCATTTCACCGACGATGCGCCCTTCGTTCATCACATAGATTCGGTCGGTGATGCCGAGCAGTTCGGGCATTTCCGACGAGATGACGATGATCGCCTTACCTTCGGCGGCCAGGCGCGCGATGATGGTGTAGATTTCGTATTTGGCGCCGACATCGATGCCGCGCGTCGGCTCATCGAGGATCAGCACTTCCGGGTTGGCGAACAGCCATTTCGACAGCACCACCTTCTGCTGGTTGCCGCCCGAAAGGTTGCCGGTCATCTGGTAGACGCTCGACGCGCGGATATTGGTCTTCTTGCGATAGTCATTGGCGACGTCGAGCTCGCGCAGGTCGTCGATCACGCCGTGGCGCGACACGCCGCCAAGATTGGCGAGCGTGATGTTGTGCTTGATATGGTCGATCAGGTTCAGCCCGTAGGTCTTGCGGTCCTCGGTGACGTAGGCGATGCCTTGCTTCACCGCTTTGCTGACCGAGGAAAGATCGACAGGCTTGCCGTTGAGCAGCACCTCGCCGGTGATGCGGCGGCCATAGGAACGGCCGAACAGGCTCATGGCGAATTCGGTGCGTCCGGCGCCCATCAGCCCGGCAATGCCCACCACTTCGCCTTTGCGCACATCGAGATCGATGCCTTTGATCACCTGGCGGTCGGCATGGATCGGGTGATAGACCGACCAGTCGCGGATCTGCAGCACGACATCGCCGATCCTGGGGTCGCGCGGCGGATAGCGGTCGTCGAGCGAGCGACCCACCATCGAAGTAATGATGCGGTCTTCCGAAATGTCCTTCCTGGCAAGCGTCTCGATGGTGCGCCCGTCGCGGATGATGGTCACCTTGTCGGCGACACGGTTCACCTCGTTGAGCTTGTGCGAAATCAGGATCGAGGTCATGCCTTGCCGCTTGAATTCGAGCAGCAGGTCGAGCAGGGCCTGGCTGTCCTTTTCCGACAGGCTCGCCGTCGGCTCGTCGAGGATCAAGAGCTTCACGTCCTTGCTCAGCGCTTTGGCGATCTCGACCAGTTGCTGCTTGCCGACGCCGATATTGGTGATCAGCGTATTGGGATCTTCCTTGAGGCCGACCTTCTTCAGCAACCCGGTCGTGCGCGCCTCGTTGGCATCCCAGTCGATGATCCCGCGCCTGGCATGTTCATTACCAAGAAATATGTTCTCGGTGATCGACAGCATCGGCACCAGCGCAAGTTCCTGGTGGATGATGACGATACCCTTGTGCTCGCTGTCGTGAATGCCCTTGAAATGGCACTCCTCGCCGCGAAAGATGATCTTGCCATCATAGCTGCCTGAGGGGTAGACGCCCGACAGGACTTTCATCAGCGTCGACTTGCCGGCGCCATTCTCGCCGACCACGGCGTGGATCTCGCCTTCCTCGACACGCAGGTTGACGTTCGACAGCGCCTTCACGCCGGGAAACGTCTTCGTGATGTCCTGCATCTCCAAAATCGTCGAGGCCATGGGCAATAATTCTCCTGCGAGATCCGCAACAATACCGGGGTCGCTGGTGAACGAAAAGGGGCCCTGCGTTGCGCAGGACCCCTCGCTTTGCGACCGGAATTACTTCAGGTCTTCGGCTTTGATGTAGCCGGAGTCGACGACCAGCTTCTGGTAGTTCGACTTGTCGACTTCATGCGGCGTCAAGAGGATCGAGGGCACGACCTTGACGTCGTTGTTGTAGGTCTTGGTATCGAGACCGTCCGGCTTGCCGCCCGACAGCACCTTGTCGACCAGTTCGACGGTCGCCTTGGCGAGGTCGCGCGTATCCTTGAACACGGTCGAATACTGTTCGCCGGCGATGATTGCCTTCACCGAAGCGGTTTCGGCATCCTGGCCGGTCACCACCGGCCACGGCTGGTCGGCTGTGCCGTAACCGACAGCGCGCAGCGAGGCGATGATGCCGCGCGACAGGCCGTCATAGGGCGACAGAACGCCATCGACGCGGGCGCCGCTGGAGTAATTGGCCGAGAGCAGATTGTCCATGCGGGCCTGTGCGGTCGCGGCCAGCCAGCGCAGCGTGCCGACCTTGTCCATGCCCATCTGGCCGGACTTGATCTTGATCGAGCCGTCGTCGATCATCGGCTGAAGGACGGACATCGCGCCATTGTAGAAGAAGAAGGCGTTGTTGTCGTCGGGCGAGCCGCCGAACAGCTCGACATTCCAGGGCTTGGTGTTCGGGAAACGCTCCTTGAGGCCCTTGACCAGCGAATTGGCCTGGATGACGCCGACGCCGAAATTGTCGAAGGTGGTGTAATAATCGACATTGGCCGTCTTCTTGATAAGGCGGTCATAAGCGACGACGACGACGCCTGCGTCATTGGCCTTCTGCAGCGCGGCCGACATGGTCGTACCGTCGATCGAGGCGATGATCAGCGCCTTCGGACCCTTGGTGATCTCGTTTTCAAGCTGGCTGAGCTGGTTGGGGATATCGTCCTGCGCGTATTGCAGGTCGACCGTATAGCCCAGGGCCTCGAGTTGGGACTTGACGGCGTCGCCGTCATTGATCCAGCGCTGCGAGGTCTTGGTGGGCATCAGCACGCCCACGAGGCCCTTGTCGGCTGCGTAGGCGGTGGCCGACATGGCGGCGATGCTGACCGCCAAGGCGGCGACTAACGTCTTGATGATTTTCACTTAACTCTCCCTGGTTGATGGACGCGGCACCCCGGGGGTCGCGGGCCGCGCAATCGTGCAGAAGCGCCAAGGCACTGCTGCCGTCATATCGATCTCCGGTATCCTCCCATGGTCCCGAGACGCTGATTTCAATCGATGCGATTTCCATCGTCGCCGATCGTCGCATTTCGGAACGCACTGACGTTGCGACCCTTTTGCCATAACTGTCAAATGCGATCTTTGATGTTTGCTATATCGTGGTTGGTATGAATTATTGGAACACGGCAGGTCGGCACGAATGCCGGCCGCCAGGAGAGAAAGTGGGGAAGCATGGCGGCGCTGCGAAATCCGGCTGCGGTTTCAAATGGTCACAGTGAAAAGCCGGGCGATGGCGAAACCTTGCTGCGCAGTGGGCTCAGCCTGCGTCACATGCGCATGATCGTCGCACTCGACGATCATGGCCGGGTGAGTGCCGCCGCGCAGGTGATGAACATTTCCCAGCCGGCGGCTTCGCGCATGATCGCCGAGATGGAGGCGGTGCTGGAGGTCAAGCTGTGCGAAAGGCTGCCGCGCGGAATCACGCTGACGCCCTACGGCAAGGCGCTGGCAAGGCGTGCGCGTTCGATCCTGCTGGAGATGCGCGAAGTCGATCGCGAGATCGCCGAGCTCAAGGCGGGCAAGGGCGGTTCGGTGTTCCTGGGTGCCGTGACCGCGCCGGCGATTGAACTCGCGGTCCCGGCGATCCGCGAAATCCGCCGCATCTATCCACGCATCGAGATCACCATGCAGGTGGAAACCTCCAATGTGCTGGCGCGCGAGCTGATTGCCACGCGCCATGATTTCATCATCGCGCGCATTCCTGACGACCTTAACCCGAGACTGTTCGAATCCCGTGTCATCGGCGTCGAGAAAGCTTGCCTGATCGTGCGCCGCGGGCACCCTCTCATCCGGGGCAGCGTGGTGCGGCTGGAAGATACCGCCGCCTATGACTGGGTCTTCCAATCGGGCGGCTCGCCCTTGCGCCAGGCGATGGAGAGCAATTTCCTGAACCGCAACATCGCGCTGCCGGACAGGATCCTCAATACCAGTTCGCTGCTCTTGACGCTGGTCATGGTCGCCCAATCCGACGCCATCGCACCGGTTTCGGTCCAGGTGGCGAAATTCATCCAGAATCCCGACGGGCTGGCCGGTGCCATCGACGTCGTACAGACCGAATTCGACATCGAGGTCAGGCCTTACAGCCTGATCACGGTCAAGAATCGGGTGTTGTCGCCGGCCGCCAAGATGCTGCACGATTTCATCCTGCGCGAAGTGGGGTGAGGGAACAACAATCGCGACCGCGCGTTCAGGCACGATCGGCATGCCCGCTGAAGCCCATTTCGGCGAGGGAATGAGATGCCGATGATCAACTTGGAGGAGGGTTCGATGGAACGTCGGTTGTTTCTTACCGGAATGCTTGGCGCCGCGGGGGTGGTGGCCTTTGCGAGTGTGGCCGGACCCGGCCGCGCGGTTGCCGGTATCCCGCAGGGCAACGGAATTCTCGATGTGTTGGACAAGCCGGATCCGGCTGTCTCCGAAGGGGATGACGAGGCCGGATTGGAGCAGGTCTCGCATCGTCGCTGGCATCGCTACGGCGAATGGCGTCATGATCGCCGCTGGCGCCGCCGCCATGGGCGCCGCCGTGTCTGGCGCAGGGTTTGCCGCCGGACCTGGCGTCACGGCCGGCGCCACGTGCGCTGCTGGCGCGAGCGCGTATGGGCCAGGGTCTGGCTGTAACCGGCTTCTGCCTGACCCAAAGGACCGGCCACGTTGCTGGCCGGTCTCTTCACAACAGATCTTGTGCAGCGTGGCGTCGATCGCCTCAACGTGGCGGATTTCGCACTTATTTTAGCTTAGCCTAAGGTAGAATCGACGGAACGATATCAGCGTCTGGCCGTTGCAGCGCTGTTTAGGTGGAGTTGTAAGCATGCCGAGGGGCGATCAGGAAGAACCATATTCCGCAATGAGGATCATGCGTTTGCAGGCAGCGGGCAATCAGCACGCATGAAAGGCGTGGCGATACTGACGGAGGCCCGTAGCGGCTCCGAATGGCTTGGCAGCCTGGCAAACAGCACGGGATTGTTCGGTAAGTCGGCAGAATGGCTTGATACGGCCAATCTGGGATGCAAGCCGAAATCCTTCGACGAACTCATGTCCGCGGTGATCGATCGCGGCGGGACGGCAAATGGCAGGTTCGCCGTAAAGCTGTTTCCCCGGCACCTTCACTGGTCGCAGGCGAAATATGGAGCCGACTTCCTTGCGGAATGCCTCCGACGCCATGCCATGGGTTTGGTCCTGCTGGAGCGGCGGGACCGCCTTCGCCAAGCGATTTCCTACTGTCGGGCGAAGGCATCAGGCCGTTGGAGAAGCACGGACGGCGCGGATTTGGTTCCGCAATATGACTTCGCCGGTATCTGCCAGGCCTATTTCCTGATCGAACAGAGCTATGCCTTCTGGGAAGCCTACCTGCGCATGGCGGACCTGCCCTACGATCATTTCTTTTACGAAGACCTATTGGACGACCCCCGCCCTTACGTGGCATCGGTGGCCCGGCAATTGTCGATTGAAATGCCGAACCGCGAGTTCAAGACGAATTTGCGGCTGCAACGGGACAATCACACCGAGGACTGGGCAGAGCGATTTCAAAACGACGTCAAATCCCAGGGCCTGCTGGCACATCTCCCCAAAAGGGTGGCGCCGCGAAATATCAACAACCTCGCCCGGTTCCTTCTCAAGAAGCAGATGAGAATTGGCCAAGCCTGACTTGACCAATGTCATGTCGGTCCCATCACGTGGGCGGGGTTCGTCGCTCAGTGCGGTTGGCAACAGCACATAATCGTGATGGCCGCATTGCTCAGCATACCGGACGTCTGGACTGTTGTGATTGCCTAAAGGCAGACGTCACCGCCCGCAATGCATTGTCGGCCCGACGCTCTAGAAGTCATTATGCGACGGGCTGCCTCGCGACACTGTGTAAAACTGGCGCCGCTACTGCCGCGCCAGCACCTGAATGTCTGAAGGTCTGACCTACGATCCTTCAGTACGGCGAATCGGGAAAATAGAATTCTTCCGCGTTGTCCTTGGTGATCAAGGGGCTGTCCAGGATGTAGCGCCCCCGAATCGGCGCCTGCGTCGCGGTGCGCATGGTAGTAAGCTCGATCGCCGGGATGATCAGGGTTGGCGGATAGAAAATGTCGGCGTCGACGGCGCCGCCGCCGTCCTTGACCATCTTGACAACTTTGTTCATGCCGGAACCGCCCAAAACTACGATCTGTTTCGGCCTATTGGCCTGCTTGATTGCCTCCATGGCGCCGAGCGCGGCATCGTCGTCGCCCGCCCACACGCCGTCGATGGCGTCATATTTCTGCAGGAAGTCCTGCATCACCTCGAAACCCTTGTCCGGATTCCAGTTGGCGAACTGCATGTCGAGAATCTGGACCTTCGAGCCCCCCAACTCCTTTTTGAAGGCATCGATGCGGACATTGTCGATCGTGGTTGGAATGCCCCTCATGACGACGATCTTGGCACCATCGGGAAACTTCTTCTTGAAGTAATGCCCCGCGATCACGCCGTATTGCGGGTTGTTGCCGCCGACATAGAGGTCCTCGATGCCTTCCTCCGACAAGCCGCGATCGACGGTCGTTATGAACACGCCTTTGGCCTTGGCCTGCTTCACCGGTTCGGTCAGGGGCTCGGATTCAAACGGCAGGATCACCAGCGCGTCGATGCCTCGCGCGACGAGATCCTCGACGTCGTTGACCTGCTTGGAAGCGTCGTTGGCGGCAGCGACCACGAACTCGATGTCAGGGAAGGCCTTTTTCATCTGTTCGACGGTACGCTTGGTCTGGAAGTTGAGACCGCCGGTCCAGCCATGGGTTGCCGCCGGAATGGAAATGCCGATCGTCTTACCGCCCGCTGCCAAGGATGTTTTCGGCATGCCTACGGCGCCGAGCGCGAGCGCGATCGCTCCGCCCTTTAGGAAAGTTCTCTTCTCCACGGTGTGCTCCTCTCTAGGATAGCGGGTCAGACCTCTCGGCGACCCTTCTGCAGATAAACGGCGATGATGATGATGACCCCCTGGAACGCGCCGTTGAGATATGGGCTGGCGAGCGCCGTGAGGTTTAGGATGTTGTCGATCAGGCCGAGAATAAGGACCCCCACGATCGACCCCCAAATGCGGCCGAAGCCGCCTTTGAGCGCGGTCCCGCCGATGATCACGGCGGCGATAGCTTCAAGCTCCCACAGGAGACCGGTTGATGGCGTCGCGGCGCCGAGCCGCGGAACATAGATCATCGTGGCCAGGGCAACGCAGACCCCTTGGAACACGTAAGTCAGGATCCGCACGCGGTGGACGCGGATGGCCGAATATCTGGCTACTTCCGGATTTGACCCGATGGCGGTGATGTGGCGGCCAAGCCGGGCGCGGCGCAGGACCAATTCCGCCCCTATCGCTAGAACGATCATCGCGATCAACGGATAGCTTACGCCGGCGACTGAGCCATAGTAGAGTGGTCGCGCGATCCCCTTGAGGCTGCTTGAAAGCGAGATCGAACCACCGTCCGAAAGCCAGGTGATGACGGAGCGGAAAATGCCCATCGTGCCCAAGGTGACGATGAAGGCGTCGATGCCGCCCTTGACAACGAGGACGCCGTTAAGCGAGCCCGCGACCACGCCCAGCGCCAATGCCAGGACTATGCCGATCAGCACGGCCAGCCAACTGTCCCCGAGCGACGAGCCTGCAGCGTTCATGCCCATGATGACTAGGCCAGCGATCAGCGCCGACATTGATCCGACGGAAAGGTCGAGGCCACCAGCGGTGATAACGTAGGTGGCGCCAATGGCGATGATGCCGACGATTGCCGAGCGGGTCAGCAGATTGGATAGGTTGCCAGCAGACAGGAAACTGTCGCTCAGCATGCTGCCGATGAAGATCAGCGCCAGCAGGGCCATGATAGGTCCCAACGCGCTAAGTCGCTTGGTGGCGCCAAACCACGAACGGTGTGGCATGGCATCGGCGGGGTTGGCGGCGGTGTTCATTTTATGCGGCCTCCTTGGTCAGACCCATAGCGAGGCGAACGATGGTGCCCTCGTTGATGTCGTTGCCGGTCAATTCGCCGGCGACGCTGCCTTTGCGCATCACCAGCACGCGATGCGCCAGACCGATGACTTCCTGCATCTCGGAAGAGATCACCACGCAAGCGGCGCCTTGCGCGGCAAGCCCGGCGATGACCCGGTAGATCTGCTGCTTGGAGCCTATGTCGACGCCGCGGGTCGGTTCGTCGAAGATGACCACATCCGGGCGGCTCGCTAGGGTCTTGGCGATCAGGACCTTCTGCTGGTTGCCGCCGCTGAGCGAGCGCGCGATTGCGTTGGGGGCGCCCCTTCGTATGTCGAACTCGCGAACAGCCTGGTCCAGCCGTCCGCGTTCTTCCGCTCTGTTGATCCAGGCCCGACCTCTTAGCGCACCGACGGTAAGGGAAACGTTCTCATCGAGGCCGGCATCCAGGAGAAGCCCTTTACCCTTGCGATCCTCGGTCAGGTAGGCCAAGCCGGCGGCCCATGCCTCGCGCGCCTTGGGCAGGTGTCCGTTTGCGGCTTTGGCAAAAGCGAAGTTCCGGCATTGCGCGGGTCTCAGGCCGGCGAGCGCTTCAAATGCTTCGGTCCGGCCGGAACCGACCAGTCCGGCAATTCCAAGGATCTCGCCGCGGCGCAGTCGGAAGCTGATTCCACTGACATGAGGCGGGCTTTGCAGATCGTCGACGCTGAGCACGACGTCGCCCGCGGGCATTGCACTCTTTACTGGATAGAGTTGGCTGAGTTCGCGGCCGACCATCAGCGCCGCCATCTCGTCTTCCGTCAGTTCCGACGCCGGTCCAACATGCCGGATGCGCCCGTCCCGAAGAACAGCCACTCTGGAGGCGATCGCCTTCACCTCGTCGAGACGATGAGAAGTGAAGATGATGGAACCTCCGTCCGACACGAATTGCCGCATCCGCCGGAATAGGGCTTCCACTTCGCGAGCGCCCAGCACGGCGGTCGGTTCATCCATGAGCAGAAGTTTCGGGTTCCTCGCGAATGCCTTTGCCACTTCCACCATCTGCCATTCGGTGTTGGGCAGGCCGGAAAGCTTGGCGCGGGGATCGGCTGACGAGCCCAATGCGTCCAGAAGCAGGCGGGAATCTCTGTGTATTTTCGGATAGTCGACGAGAAGGTGGCGACGAGGTTCGCGGCCGATGAAAATATTCTCGCCGACGGTCAGGTCCGGCGCGAGGCAGAACTCTTGGTGGATAAGGACGATCCCAGCATCCTCGGCACTTTGAACGGTCGCAGGGAGGGGACGTCCGCAGATCAAGGCCGTGCCGGCCGTTGGCGGCACATAGCCGCCAACGATGCGCATCAAGGTAGATTTCCCGGCGCCATTCTCGCCCACGAGGGCAAGAATTTCCCCACGATCGACCGACAAGGTGAGATCCTCGAGAACAGGATTCAGCCCATACGTCTTCGCGACGTCGCGCAACTCGACAAACGCCGTCATGAGATTTGACCTTCGGATTGTGATGAAGTCAGACGCCTACGCGCTGCTTCCTGCGAGCTTGAGCCTGTTCCATATGCGCTTCCTGCACCTGCGGCCTGGCGCTAACCTCGGGCACACCCACATCCCACCAGGCATCACCAGGCGTCCAGGTGAAACCATCGGACACCAGCGTGATGACCGTTGTCCGGTCCGTTCCGAGGGCCCAATCGACGGCTTGCGCGAGGTCCGCCAGACTGTCGACGCGCCGAGTGAGCGCGCCCATCGATTCGGCGTGCTTCACAAAATCGACGCTGAACGGCTCCTTCACGCGGCAATCCTTGATCAGGTTGTTGAAGGAGGCAGCGCCCTTGGCATTCTGGAGACGATTGATGACGGCGTAGCCGCCGTTATCGCAGACGATCACCACCATCTTATGGCCCGACAGGACCGTGGAATAAATGTCCGAGTTCATCATCATGTAGGTGCCATCGCCGATCATCACGATCGGCGTTCTCGTCGGGTCGGCCATGGCGGCACCCCAGCCGGCGGCAATCTCGTAGCCCATGCATGAGAAGCCGAATTCGCAGTCGAACGTATTGGGAGCCTTGACGCGCCAGTTCTTCATGACCTCACCCGGCAGTCCGCCCGCAGCCGTGATGACCAGGTCACGCTCGCCTGCGCGCGCATTCACGATGCCGATGACTTGGGCGTAGGTGGGAACGGGCTGATTGGTCGGCTGCTGGTACCCATCCAGCGCTTTGTTCCACTTGGCGAACTCGACACGGCCCTTCTCGGTCCATTCCTTTGGCGCCTGCCACTCCTCCAGCGCCGCTCCCATCTCGTTGAGCGAGGCCAGGGCGTCGCCCACCACCGCCAGAGCTCGATGCTTGGTCGCGTCCCAACGGGCCGCGTTGATGGAAATGAACTTGGCGTCCTGCGCGAAAGCGCTCCAGGAGCCGGTGGTGAAATCCATCAAGCGCGTGCCGACGGCAACGATCACATCCGCTGACGCGGCAAGCGCGTTGGCCGAAGTCGAGCCAACGATGCCGATCGGGCCGACATAGGCCGGATGATTGTGGCTGACCGTGCTTTTGCCGGCGATCGTCTCACACAACGGAATGCCGTGGATGAGGGCAAGGTCGGCCAGCACCTGCTCGGCGCCTGAGTAGCGTGTGCCGCCACCAGAAATGATAAGCGGGCGCTTGGCAGCCTTCAGCAGTTTCACCGCTTCTGCAAGCCGGTCGGCATCAGGCCGTGGCCGCGGGATCGCGTGCACCGTCTCGGCGAAGAATTCCTCTGGGTAGTCCCAAGCCATCTCCTGGACATCCTGCGGCAGTGCGATGAATGCCGGGCCGCAATCAGCCGGATCGAGCATGGTGGCGACTGCCTGGGGGAGGGAGGAGATTATGCCTTCGGGATGAACGATGCGGTCCCAATAACGGGTTACCGGCTTGAAGGCGTCATTGACGTTGATGGTCGGATTGCCGAAGTGCTCGACCTGCTGCATGACCGGGTCGGGGCGTCGATTGATGAAAGTATCGCCGGAGAGCAGCAGCACCGGCAGACGGTTCGAGTGGGCCACCCCGGCGGCGGTGACCATGTTGAGGGCGCCGGGGCCGATCGAGGTTGCGGCCACCATAATCTGGCGGCGGCGCTTGGCTTTGGCGAAACCGATTGCCGCGAGTGCCATCGACTGCTCGTTTTGCCCGCGCCACGTTGGCAACCTATCCTGGACCGCTTCCAGCGCTTCCGACAGGCAGGTCACATTGCCGTGCCCGAAGATGGCGAAGACGCCCGGAAAAAGCGGTACCCGCTCTCCGTCGACGATCGTGAACTGATTGCAAAGATAGCGGACCAGGGCTTGCGCCATGGTCAGACGGACCACTGACATTTGATTCCTCCGGGCATCGCGGCAACATCATGCCGAATGATGAATTCAATTCCTATTGCGGAACTGACTTTTTTGCAAGTGGCATTGCAGAAGAATGCAACGACAAATCCGGATCACCGGTTTTCGAGCCGGAATTCTCCGCTGGTAAACCAAGTGCAAAGAAGCCATCATGCAACAAAAATTGCAAGGATGTTGGCCGTGGATGAGAAAGTGAAAGCCCCAAAGGACTACGAGGAACTCATCCGCGTGATCCACGATCGGTATGAGCAGATGAGCAAGTCATACCAGAAGATAGCCGTATATCTCACGCAGAACCCAAATGATGTTGCGGTGCGATCCGTGAACGCGATCGGGGAAAGCAGCGGTGTTCACGCATCGAGCTTCGTGCGCTTTGCCCAGGCACTAGGCTATGAGGGGTTCAAGGATCTTCAGACCCTTTTCCAGAAGCGATTGTCCACCGCGGCGCCTGGCTTTGAAGCGCGCGTCAAGGCGCTGGAGACGGAACTGGGGGCGCGAACCGACCGCAGCGAGTTCGGCCTGATGCACGATCTGGTCGTTCGTGATATCGCCTCGCTGCAGGAGATGCTCACAGCTATCCCGCCGGCAGACTTGGCCGAAGCCGTCAACCTGCTCGAGAAGGCCGACGTCATCTATCTGATCGGGCAATTGCGCTCGGCGCCAGTGGTCGAACTCCTGCGTTACATACTGACGATGCTGGGCAAGCGATGCACGTTGCTGGACCCTGGCGGCGGGCTCGCCACGCATATGGCTCGCGTGATCCGCCCACAGGATGTGCTTTTCGCGGTATCGTTCCGGTTCTATGCAAACGAGGTCGTGAATGTCGTGGAAGAGGTTGCCAGCAGGGGCGTCCCCATCGTGGCGATTTCGGACAGCACCTTGTCGCCGCTGACCAAGAGCGCACGCGTGCTTTTTGCGGTGCCCGAGCACGAATACACGTTCTCAAGATCGCTTGCGGCCCCGATGTGTCTTGCGCAGGCGCTAACAGTAGCGCTGGCAGCGCGCTTGCAGAACAATGGCGTTGACCCGCGGATCCCGACAGTCACAGGGCAATAGCTCTTCTGTGCCGCGGGCGGTGAGCATCATGCCGAGGGTGGCGATGAAGGGGGGAGGAGCGGCGCAGCCTTGTGCTGCTCCGTATTGAAGCGAAAATCGACTGGTTGCGATCTACCATGAAATGTCTATTGACAAACCAATAGATGTTGCAATGATTGTTGCAATACGGTTTTAGGGAGGATTGCGCCAGCCTGCGCAGGGCTCGCGATCCATCGGCCATGCCGAGGATCAGCGCAGCCGGAGGTTGCTCCGCAGGGAGCGGAACGCTCATCCCACCATGCCGGAATCTTGTGACCGTTGCGCTGCCGCGTGGCGTGTCTCGTGCTGCATTCGGGGTGCTCAGATGTATAGCGACTACGGACTTTTCATCGACGGAGCCTGGCACTCAACGGGCGGGGGAGGCTTCACGCCGGTCCTCAGTCCGGTCACCGAACGGGCGCTTGGCGAGGTACCGAACGCGAGTGGGGAGGACACGCGCGCCGCGCTTGAGAGCGCTGATCGCGGATTTCGTTCCTGGAGAGCCAAGTCCGCCTTCGAGCGGGCCGACGCCCTGCATCGGATAGCCGACGAAATGCTGCGCCGCAAGGACGAAGGGGCACGGATGATCTCCAGCGAGACCGGCAAGCCGCTGGCGCAGTCGGAGCGGGAATGGGCTCTCGCGGTCGATCAATTCCGCTGGCATGCCGAGGAGGCGCGTCGCATCTACGGACGTGTCATCGAGAGCCGTGTCCCGGGCGGGCGTTTCGAGGTCCTGCATGAGCCTGTCGGCGTCGCCGCGGCCTTCACGGCCTGGAATTTCCCCGCAGCACTGGTGGCCCGCAAGGTCGCGCCAGCGCTGGCCGCCGGCTGTTCGATCGTGGTGCGCCCCTCGAGCCAGACCCCGGGCACGGCCATGGTCATGATTGACTGCATGCGAGCGGGCCTGTTGCCTGCGGGCGCGGTCAGCCTGCTGGTCGGCCCCACGGAAGCCACCTACACGCCGATCATGGCGTCGAAAGTAGTCCGGAAAGTGTCCCTGACCGGCTCAACGCGGGTCGGTCAGCAGATGATCCGCGATGCCGCCGATACGGTCAAAAAGGTCTCGATGGAACTGGGCGGCAACGCGCCGCTGATCGTCTTCGATGATGCCGATATCGAGACCGCGCTCGGTGTGGCGGTGCCGACCAAATATGCCAACGCCGGCCAGGTCTGCGTTACGCCCGACCGCTTCTTCATCCATGAAAGCCTGCATGACAAATTCGTCGAGGGCTTCGTCTCCCGGGCGAAGTCGCTAAAGCTTGGCGATGGTCTCGACCCCTCGGTGCAGATGGGGCCGCTGATCAACCGCAAGCGGCTCTCAGACATCGAGGCCGTGGTCGCGGAGGCCGAACGGCAAGGTGCCACGGTCGCCGCCGGCGGCCGCCGTGCGGCGGCCTTCAATGCCGGGCATTTCTTCGAGCCCACGGTGCTGACCAATGTCAGCGACGACATGGCGGTCTTCGCCGAGGAGAATTTTGGGCCGGTGGCGGCGATCAGCTCGTTCTCCAGCGACGACGAGGCGCTGCAACGCGCCAACACCTCCGACATGGGGCTTTCGGCCTACGCGTTCACACAAAGCCCGAAGCGTGCACGCCGGGCGGTTGCCGAACTGAAGGCTGGAATGGTCGGCGTCAACAGCTTCGCTCTTGCAGCCTCGGAGGCGCCCTTCGGCGGCACCAATTTTTCGGGCATGGGCAGGGAAGGGGGTATCGAGTCGATCAGGGACTACCTCGACACCAAGCTTGCCCAAGTCGTGTTCTAGGGCTGCCGCCATGATCCCCAACATCCTCAGGAAGCTCTGGGCCGATGGCCGTCCGACCATCAATGGCTGGCTCTCGATAGGCAATTCGTTCACCGCCGAGATCATGGCCGCGCAGGGCTATGACAGCATCGGCATCGACCTGCAGCACGGCGCGCTCGACTACAACGCCATGCTGTCCATGCTGCAGGCCATGCGCGCCTCGGGCGTCACCCCGCTGGTGCGTGTCCCCTGGCTCGAGCCGGGCATCATCATGAAGGCACTGGACGCCGGCGCCTACGGGATCATCTGCCCGATGATCAACACCGCGGAGGAAGCCGCACGATTTGTCTCCTGTGTGCGCTATCCGCCGGTGGGTCAGCGCTCCTTCGGGCCAACCCGCGCCAATTTCGCGGTCGGCGCCAACTATGCGGCGGAAGCCAATGGCGAAATCCTCGCCTTCGCGATGGTCGAGACCGCCGACGCGATGGCTAATCTCGATGCGATCGCGGCCACGCCAGGGCTCGACGGCATCTATGTCGGGCCGGCCGACCTGACCTTCAGCCTGCACGGCGGTCGCCTGCCTCCCGCCTTCGACCGCGAAGAGCCGGAAATGATCGAGGCGTTGCAAACGATTGTGCGGGCATGCCGCAATCATGGCATTCGCGCCGCGCTGCATTGCGGCACTCCGGAATATGCCGGCCGCGCCGTGGGGTGGGGCTTCGACATGACCACCGTCTCCAACGACGTGCGCCTGCTCGCCGGCGCAGCCGACGCCGCCGTGAGGCGGTTCCGAGCGCTAACGGCAGCAGCGCCCGCCAAGAGTGCCGACGCCAGGGGAGGCTACTGATGCCGCACGTGCTTGTCGCAGGCAAACTGCATCCTAGCGGCGTCGCCCTGCTCGATCGGGCTCCGGGTGTAACTTACGACTATGTCGAGGAGGTTTCCGAACCAAGCTATGCCTCGCTGATCGGCAAGGCCGATGGGCTGGTCATTCGCACCCAGCCGCTGTCGGCTCCGACTATCGACAATGCACGCAACCTCCGCATCGTCTCGCGGCATGGGGTCGGCTACGACTCGGTCGACCTGCCGGCGCTCAACAAGCGTGGTATCGCGCTGGCCGTCGTCGGCGATGTCAATTCCGTCTCCGTGGCCGAGCACGCCATCATGCTGCTGCTGGCAGCCGCCAAGCGCACGCTGCGCGCCGATCGGGCCGTTCGCGAAAAAGGCTGGAACTGGCGCAACAAGCTCGAGGCGTCGGAACTAGCGGGCAAGCGGCTGCTCATCATGGGTTACGGCCGGATTGGCCGGCATCTGGCCCGTATGGCCGCTGGCTTTTCCATGGAGGTCGAAGCCTACGATCCGTTTCTTGAAAAGGTTGGCTGGCCGGATGGCCAGGTAAGGTCGGCCGGCGACCTCGACGCGGCGGTCGGTCGTGCCGACGCGATTTCCGTGCACGCGCCCAAGGGTGAGAGGCCGCTGATCGGCGCTCGTGAATTCGGGCTCATGAAACGCGGCGTCATACTGATCAACACCGCACGCGGCGGCGTGGTCGACGAGTCCGCCCTGATCGAGGCGCTGCGCGGTGGCGCGGTGGCAGCCGCGGGACTAGATGTCTTCGACCACGAGCCCCCTGACCCGGATAATCCGCTGCTGGCTATGAATCAGGTGATCCTGACGCCGCACATCGCCGGTCTCACCGCCGAATGCGGGGAACGCATGGCGGTGTCCTCGGTCAGGAACGTCCTCGATTTCTTCGAAGGCAAGATCGACCCTACGCTCGTCGTCAATGGATCAGAAATCAATGGGAAATGAGAAACCCAAGCTGCGGGTCGGGCTGATCGGGACCGGCTTCATGGGCAAGACCCATTCGTTCGGGTTCGCCGCGGCGGAACGTGTTTTCGATCTGCCCTTCGAGCTCGAGCTTCATACCGTCGCGGACCGCACCGAAGAACTTGCCTGCGCAGCTGCGCGTGCGCTCGGCTTCAAGAACGCTACCGGCGATTGGCGCCGACTTGTCGGTGATCCGGATATCGATCTTGTCGACATCACCGCGCCAAACGCGTTCCACCACGAGATGGCGCTGGCCGCGATCGCCGCCGGCAAGCATGTCTATTGCGAGAAGCCGCTTGCACCGCGCGCAGCAGAGGCCGCCGAGATGGCAAACGCTGCCGTGTCTGCCGGCGTAAGCACACAGGTCGGGTTCAACTATCTATGCAATCCGATGATGGCGCTGGCCCGTGAACTCATCGCATCCGGCGAGCTTGGCGAAATCCGTAGCTATCGCGGGATTCACGCCGAAGACTACATGGGCGACGCGGACGGTCCCTTCACCTTCCGCCTCGACCCGGTAGGTGGCGGTGCGCTGGCCGATCTCGGCAGTCATGCCTTGGCGACCGCCGAGTTCCTGATCGGCCCTATCGAACGCGTTCTTGGCGACGAGGTCACCGTCATCAACAGTCGCCCGGACGCCAAGGGCGGCCGTACCGCCGTCGAGGTCGACGACATCGGCCGCGCATTCTTGCGCTTCGCCAACGGCGCCACGGGCAGCATCGAGGCGAGTTGGGTGGCGACCGGCCGCAAGATGCAGCATGACTTCGAGATCTACGGTTCCAAGGGCGCGTTGACGTTCAGCCAAGAGCGCTTCAACGAGCTTCATTTCTACGTCGCGGCGGATGCCGGCCGTGTCCGTGGTTTCCGTCGGATTGAAGCAGGGCCTGATCATCCGCCCTACGGACTGTTCTGCGTCGCCCCAGGCCATCAACTTGGCTTCAACGATCTCAAGGCGATCGAGATAGCGCTGTTTCTTGAGGCCATCGCGGGCCAGCGCTCCGAGCCGTTCGGCTTCAAGTCCGGGCAGCGCGTTCAGGAACTCGTTGAGGCCGTTCACACGTCGGCGGTTGAGACTCGCTGGGTCTCCACCCTAAAACATGTCGCGTGAAAGAGGATTCACGCAACCTGCTTCAGGTCTTTGATTTAAAGCATGCCTCCCGAAACCGCTGCACACTTTCGGGAGGCATGCTTTAGCGAGCAACTAAACTCTTGGGTTCGCCCAAGGTAACGGCGCGCTATAAGCCGCGTTTGGACGACCGCCTCGGCACTATTGCAGGCTGACGCGCTAGCCAGCCGCCATCGACCGGCAAAACTCGCGCCGTGCACGTATTCGGAGGCTGGCGAGGCCGTATGCACCCGCTTCGGGCAGGCGGAGAGCGACCCCGCGGCTCCCAGGCCGGAGAGTGCTCCGGCTACGACGCAGACCTTCCATCCACACGGTTCATTGCACGACCTCATATCCGGCGGCGGCCATGACCCTCATCAGTTCAGCATGTCCCTTGATCGCCATCGCTATTGGGGGAGAAACCTTTGGATCCTGCTCGGCTTCGACCACGAACCATCCTTCATAGCCATATCGCGCCAAGCGCTTAACGATCGCCCCGAAGTCGAGGTCGCCGTCGCCAGGCACCGTGAAGGCGCCTTTGACGACGGCGTCGAGGAAGCTTTCCCTGTCGCGATCAATCGCCTTAATCACGTCGAACCTGACATCCTTGGTGTGTACATGGGAGATGCGCGCGCTGTGCCTGTCGATGACGCCCAAGACGTCGCCACCGGCGAAAGCCATGTGCCCAGCGTCAAACAACAGCGGCAGGGCCTCGCCTGAGTGCTTCATCAGGAGATCGACTTCCGCCTCGGTCTCGATCGCGGCGGCCATGTGGTGGTGGTAGGCGATAGGCATTCCTTGTTCGGCGCACCATTCGGCAAAGTCGGTCATTTTCGCGCCGTATGTCCGAATGTCCTCCTCGCTCAGCTTTGGCTTGGTTGCCAACGGTTTGGCGCGGTCGCCCTGGATAGAGCGCGCCACCTCGCCATAGACGATGCAAGGAGCGTTCATAACCTTGAACAGCTCCATCTGCGGCGCGATCCGGTCTTTCTCGCGCTCAATATCGCCGTCGAGAAGTGCCCCGGAAAACCAGCCCCCGCATATCGAGATGCCAAACTTATCCAGGATCGGACCGAGCTCAGCGGGGTCGAGCGGGAACCGTCTGCCGGTCTCCATGCCAGTGAAGCCTGCCACAGACGCTTGCCTCAGGCATTCATCGAGACTGACATCGTCGGATAATTCTTCCAGATCGTCGTTCCACCAGGCGATGGGCGCGATTCCGAGCCTTGCTTTCATCTACAACTCCCGAGCACGTTGGACGAGCATTCAGTGTTTGCCGAAATGAGCGAGAGGCCGGCTGTCCATTCTGGACTATCATGGCGCATCATATACGTGCTGCTCCCCTGCAATCGCACAGGGCCTTGAGCATCGTATCAGCAGGTGAACGGGTCTTGCCCCCGTACGTCGCCAATTCTCCCTCCGGCGCTTTCTCCTGTTGGCAACGACAATTCCTATTGACAATTTGGCTGGAGCGCAACAAACATTGCAGGCTTTTGCAACGAAATTTGTTGCGATCGATTTCTGGGAGGAATTGTTGCAACGAATCGCTGTGCTCGGCTGTGGCCGAATTGGAGTGATGCATGCCGCAAACGTTGCGGCGCATTCAGGAGCAAGACTGGCCGGCGTCTACGATGTGAACCTAGACGCGGCCTCCGCCTGCGGCGCCAGGTACGGCGTGCCGGTATTTCAGTCTTCCGACGCCGTGTTTGCAGCGGACGACGTCGATGCCGTGCTGATCGCTACTTCTACCAGCACCCACTCAGATCTGATCGAAGCCGCGGTCAGGGCCGGAAAGCCAATCCTCTGCGAAAAGCCGATAGATCTGGATTTGAAGCGGGTCGAACTCTGCAAGCGCCGCATTGGCGCTAGCGATGTGCCGATCATGCTGGGCTTCGTGCGTCGCTTCGACCCCGGTCACCGGGCCGCGCGCGAGGCGATGCTGGCTGGCGAGATCGGCGACCTGCACCAGGTGATCATCACCTCGCGCGACCCCGGCATGGCATCTTCCGCTTACATCGAAGTCTCCGGCGGCATCTTCCGCGACATGACCATCCACGACTTCGACCTCGCCCGCTACCTCCTGGGCGAGGAGGTGGTTGCGGTCTCGGCCAGTGGATCGCGACTGGTGGACCCTCCGCTGATGGAACGCTGCAACGACTACGACACCATCGCGGCTGTCCTATCCACTGCTTCAGGCAAGCAGGCAATAATCACGAACTCGCGACAGGCAGCCTACGGATACGACCAGCGGGTCGAACTACTTGGCAACAAGGGCATGCTAATTTCGGAAAATCGTCGCAACAACCATGTCACCAAGCATGTCCGCGACGCGACGAACGTCTCCGCGCCGCTGCTGAATTTCTTCATCGAGCGCTATTCCGAAGCGTTCAATGTCGAGATCAGCGCCTTTGTAAATTCCATCGAGGCCAAAAAGCCTGTCGAGGTCGGGTTCGAGGATGGGAGGCTCGCGCTCGTCCTGGCCGAGGCCGCGGTAAAATCCGTGACCGAACACCGGGTCGTTGCGGTCAAAGAGATCGGCTGACGAGTACAGGCGAACTGGCCGATCGGGTGATGCGGGGTCACGCGAGGTCTGGGCTGCGGCTCACCGCAGAAAAACGTTCGCGCCATCGAGAGCGCGAAAAGGTCTTCGCCCCCGACTACTAGGCGCCTGTGTGCCTGTCGGTTGCGCAGTTGGACGTCACAGGGGTCCACAACAGGAGTGATTAGGGATGTTTGTGATGAATGGATCCGATGAATTCCTTGGCGCGATACAGCTGGATGACTTTCGATCCCAGGTAGAGGTGGCCACAGCCGACTATCCTCGAGCGGCCGAAATCACATCCAACATCCCGATCTACGACGGCCGCGAGGTGGACGAGGGCATCAAGCGGGAATGGGCCGATGTAATTGGAAAGGGGCCTGGTGTTTTCGTCGTCCGCAGTGCGTTCAGGGACCTTTCCGCCGTCGATGCGGCGACCGAGATCTTTCGGGAGATTATCGCGGATGAACGAGCTGCCGGTATCTCGGGCGGCGACCACTTCGCGAAGGCCGGGGCCAACGACCGCATCTGGAACAGCCTGCAAAAGCTGTGCCTGCGCGCTCCTGAAGTCTACGTGCGATACATGGGCAACCCAATTGTCGATCTGGCCTGTCGTGCCTGGCTGGGTCCGGATTACCAGCTGGCAACGCAGGTTAATCAGGTGCGTCCGGGTGGCAAGGCGCAGGCCCCGCACCGTGACTATCATCTGGGCTTTATGACGCCTGACCAGATGGCACTTTACCCGCCGCACGTTCACCTCATGGGACCAACGCTGATCCTCCAAGGCGGGGTAGCTCATGTCGACATGCCTGCTGCGAGCGGCACCACAAAGCTGCTTCCCCACTCGCAAAAGTATCCTCAGGGCTATGTCGCTGCACAGCTTCCAGAATTCCGCGACTATTTCGAAGCGAACTGCGTCCAGCTCCCGATGGCCAAGGGCGATGCGATCTTCTTCAGCCCGGCGCTGTTCCACGCCGCGGGCGAGAACAAAACGACCGATTTCGTTCGAATGGTGAACCTGCTGCAGGTTGCCTCGGCGTTCGCCAAGCATATGGAGAACATCGACCGCCTAGCGATGGTGAAGGCTATTTTCCCATATCTTGGCAGTCTCTCGGCGCAGGAAAGGGCGGGGGTTATCGCGGCAACCGCGGATGCCTACCCTTTTCCCACCAATCTCGACGCCACTCCCCCGGTCGGCGGCCTGGCGCCCGAAAGCCAGAAGGCGCTGCTCGCACGGACCATCGCCGAGGGATGGGACTACCCGCGTTTTGAAGCTGCGGCTGACCAACAAGCGCAAAGACGCCGCGCCTGACCGGCATACCGCGCCTGCTTCCGGCGGTTGCAAACTGGAAGCGCCCCTAAGGGAGGATAGCAAAGTGAAGAAGATCCTGAAATCAATCATGCTTGGCGCGATGATCGCCACGTCGGCGATCTCAATGGCCTATGCGAAAGGCGAGAAAATCGTCTTCATCAGCTTCGCGCCCGACAGCGACACCTGGTGGAATGTGATCAAGAATGCGCTGAAGGAGACCGGCGACGAAATGGGGGTGCAGACCACGTACCAGAACCCTCCGACGGGTGACCTTGCGGATATGGTTCGCCTCATCCAGCAGGCGACCGCCGCGCATGTCGACGGCATGATCGTTGCGTTGGCCGACTACCAGACGCTCAAGGCGCCGCTTGAGGCGGCGATCTCGGCCGGCATCCCAGTTGTCACCGCGAACTCCGGTACGCCCGAGCAGTCAAAGGAACTCGGCGCTCTGATGCATGTGGGGCAGGCGGAATACGATGCCGGGCATGCCGCCGGCGAGCGTGCGAAGGCAACCGGCGCCAAGACATTCCTTTGCGTCAACCACTATATCCAGAACCCATCTTCAGTCGAGCGCTGCCAAGGGTTTGCCGATGGCATGGGCGTCGCGCTGGGTGATCAGATGATAGACTCGGGCATTGATCCCGGCGAGGTGAAGGGCAAGGTAATGGCATACCTGACCAAGCACGCGGACACCGGCGCAATTATCACCTTGGGTCCCAACTCGGCGGCTCCCACGGTCGAGGCGGTGAAGGAGATGGGCATCGCCGGCAAGATCAACTTCGGTACATTCGACCTGTCGCCCGAAATCACTGCCGGCATCAAAGACGGCACCATCAACTACGCCATCGACCAGCAGCCTTACCTCCAAGGAGCCGTTCCCGTCTTCGTCCTGACGAACTTCATCCGATACGGCATCTCGCCTGCCAACTCGGTGAAGTCGGGACCGTCCTTCGTGACCAAGGACAATGTGGAGAAGGTCGAGAAACTCGCCGGCGAATATCGCTGAGCACGGTCAGCGAGGGCGTGTGAGCGCCCTCGCTCTCCTTGGATCATCAAATGGGAAGGCAGACATGACCGACGAACGAATCAAGAATGTGTCGCCACTTCGTCAGGCTCTCATCCGGCCTGAACTTGGAGCGATGGTGGGGACAATCCTTGTCCTCGGTTTCTTTCTCGTCATTGCGGGCGGCAGCGGCATGTTCGCGCCGGAGGGTATCTTGAACTGGTCGATCGTTTCGGCGCAGTTCATGATCATTGCCGTTGGCGCCTGCATGCTCATGATCGCAGGCGAATTCGATCTTTCCGTCGGCTCGATGATCGGCTTCTCCGGAATGATACTGGCGCTGCTGATGACGGTCGGCGGCGTACCCTGCTGGGCTGCCATTCTGATAACCTTCGCGTTGTCGATGGCGCTCGGCGCGGTGAATGGCTTGCTGGTCATCAGGACTGGGTTGCCCTCCTTCATTGTCACGCTGGCTTTTCTCTACATCCTGCGCGGAATGACGATCGCCACTACCGTTTTTTACACGCGCAAAACAACTATAGCGGGGCTTGAGCCCTACACGCAGAACGATTGGCTCGCCCCCCTTTTCAGCGGAAAGATCCTCTCGGGTTTTTTCGTCTGGCTCGGCCATGTGGGCTGGCTGAGAACCTTCACGGCCGGCAACAGGGCGGGCCAGCCCGTTGTCGATGGAATACCTATGTTAATCATTTGGGCGATCGCATTGGTTATCTTTGCGCAATGGTTGTTGACGCGAACGCGTTTTGGCAATTGGGTTTTCGCCGCGGGCGGCGACCAGCAGGCGGCACGCAACATGGGCGTGCCAGCCAATCGCGTTAAGCTGCTGATGTTCGTCTTCTCCGCTTTCTGCGCGTGCCTTTTTGCCACGTCGCAGGTGCTTGAATTCAACTCCGCCTCAGCCGACCGCGGCCTCTTGAAGGAATTCGAGGCGATCATCTGCGTCGTTATCGGAGGTGCATTGCTAACCGGTGGGTATGGCTCGATCATCGGCGCTGCTCTGGGCGCGATCATCTTTGGCGTGGTTCAGCAGGGGCTGTTCTTCGCCAATGCCGAGAGTTCTCTCTTCCGCGTGTTCCTGGGCGGCATACTGCTCGTGGCCGTGATCATGAACACCTACATCCGTCGTGCGATTACAGGAGAGCGATAATGACCGCCCCTATCGTCGAGATGATCGACATTAAGAAGCACTTCGGTTCCGTCATCGCGCTGAACGGCGTTTCCTTCGACGTCAGGCCAGGCGAATGCCATTGCCTTCTCGGCGACAACGGCGCCGGAAAATCGACTTTCATCAAGATCATGTCGGGCGTGTTCAAACCAAGCGGGGGTGAAATTCGCGTCGCCGGGCAGATGGTCGGTTTTGCCACGCCCCGTGATGCGATGGGCGCTGGCATCGCAACCGTCTACCAAGACTTGGCGATGATCCCGTTGATGAGCGTCACCCGCAATTTCTGGATGGGCCGCGAACCTCAACGAGGCATATGGCCATTTCGCAATATGGATTTCGAAAAGGCAAATACGGTCACCCTGCAGGAGATGCGTAAGATGGGCATCAACCTACGCGGTCCGGATCAGGCGGTCGGCACGTTGTCGGGCGGCGAGCGTCAGACTGTGGCAATCGCGCGTGCCGTCTATTTCGGAGCCAAGATCCTTATTCTGGACGAGCCGACATCGGCTCTTGGCGTCCGGCAGACGGCCAACGTGCTTTCCACCGTCGATCGGGTGCGCAAGCACGGCATCGGTGTTGTCTTCATTACACACAACGTTCGCCATGCCTTGGCCGTGGGTGACAGGTTTACCGTTTTGAATAGAGGACAGACCTTGGGAACGGCCGAGCGCGGAAAGGTCCGTGCGGAGGAACTCCAGGAGATGATGGCTGGCGGCGGGGAGCTGGCGGCGCTCGAAGCCTCACTCGGCGGTACGATCTGACAGCGCAAACATTTCACTCGCAGCTTGGGTACCGCGTCTCGATCTCGCCAGCAGAGCGAAGGGACTAGCATGAGCTTCACCGACAAAAGTTGTCTGCGAACCCCGCCGCTTGCGCGGCGTCAGCGCCTTGGCTTTGTGGGAGGCGGTCGGGGTGGCCTTGTAGGAGATTGGCATTTCGCCGGAGCGCGTTTGTCAAACCACTGGGATGTCGTCGCCGGCGCCTTGTCTTCGCGACCCGACAACGCTGTGGCTTCCGCCCGCGACTGGATGATCCCACCGCAACGCTCCTATTCCGACTTTCGCCAAATGGCGCAAGTAGAAGCCGCGCGCGCCGACGGCATCGAGGCGGTTGCGATCTGCACGCCAAACTGGAACCACGCCGAGATCGCCGCGTGTTTCCTCAAGGCGGGAATCGACGTCATTCTCGACAAGCCGATGACGACAACGATGGCCGATGCCAAGATGCTTGTTGCGCTTCAGCGCCAGACAGGGGTGTCGCTCACGATGACCTATCCCTACGCGCACCACGCCATGGTTCGACAGGCGCGCGCGATTGTCGACAGTGGTCTTCTGGGGACCATCAATCAAGTCCACCTCGAATATCTGCAGGAATGGAATTGCGCGGCCCAGCCAGTCGATACGGCTGTGTGGCGTCAGGATCCGTCGAAGGTCGGGCGGTCCTCGATTGTTGGCGATATCGGAACGCATGCCTATCACCTGCTCAAGACGATGACCGGCCTGGATGTTTCCGACGTGAGGGCTGACATGTTCATTTGTGGTGGCAGGAAACCACAACCCGACACGGCACACATCAACCTGCGACTGTCCAACAGCGCCCCGGGGTTGATGCACCTATCCAACGCTACGCCTGGGCAATATTGCGGCCTGCGCATTCGCGTCTGGGGCAGCGGGGGAGCTGTGGAATGGGATCAGGAGCGGCCCGAATACCTGAAGTTTACGCCTTTGGAGCAGCAGGAGCAGACCTTCGTTCGCGGCGTCGGCAATGGCGTCCTTGGCGAAGCCGAGCGGCTTGTTCATCTGCCCCGAGACCATGGCGAGGCGCTGACCGACGCCTGGGCCAATCTCTACGCTGAAGCGGCTCTCGTGATCGCGGCGCGTCGCGCAAGACGTCAGGCCCCTGCAGGCGTGCGGCTTGCTGGAGCGGCAGAGGGATTGGCCGGTATGCGCTTCATAGACGGCTGCGCGGACAGCTATGAGGCCGGCGGCGCATGGATCAAGCTTCAACACGACGAGTGATCGACATGCAAAGCGCGATCCGTTTTGGGCTCAACCGGATGTGTCTGCCGCATAGACCACTCTCTGAGTTCCTCGATCTGGCGGTCGAGGTCGGAGCGGAAGCCGTTGAACTTCGCAACGATCTGCCAGGGCTCGAGATCGCCGATGACCGCCCTCTTAGCGAGGTCAGGGATTTGGTGCAGCAGAGCGGTTTGGCGATTGCCTCCGTCAATTGTCTAGAGGATTTCAATGCGCTTGTTGACTTGAGCCATGCCGAGAAGTTGATCACTAGCACGGCTGAGTTGGGCGCGCCGTTCCTGGTGTTGTGCCCACTCTTTTTGGAAGGCCATGGCTGGAGCGAAGCGGAGGCGGCGCTCAATCTGAGGCGCGGCCTGAAATCCCTGGCCCCCATACTTTCCGACCATGACGTCGTTGGGCTGGTGGAGCCGCTCGGCATGCCGACCAGCACTCTTCATAGCCAAACTGCGGCCGTCGATGCAATCGAGGACGTGAACGGTTGGCAAAACTTTGCCATCCTGCACGACACATTCCAGTTCTGGCGCGCGGCGGACACGGTCATTCACTATGACCGCATTGGCTTGGTTCATGTTTCGGGTATCGCGCCCGGGACCAAGGACCGTTGCGACCTGCGCGAGCCGGATCGTGGTTTCGTGTTTGCCGGCGACAGGGCGCGCAACCGCGCACAGATCCGGGACCTCCGAGATCACGGCTATGACGGCGTGGTATCGATGGAGCCCTTCGACCCATGCGTTCACGACGATCCCGCCATTGCTCGGCGCCTGAAGCAGAGCTTCGATTTCCTCAATTTGGAGGCCGGTGGTTCAAGGTCGGAATAACGCGATATCCAGAAGGGGAGCGAACGTGTTGCTAAATGGCAGCGCGCTTGCTGCCTTCCGAGGCTACCGACCAGGGCGGCATCGGAGCAGTGCCTGCGCGATGGCCGCTTGACCTGCCAGTACCTCATCGAGCAATAGCCACTAGGTCACAATCGACGAGTCCGTGCGATTGTGCAAGGAATATTGCGTAATCGCAAAGTTCCAGTATGGTCGTCATCGAAAAGGATCGACCATGCAGTTTTCGCGATCAAAGCCTCACTCTGCCAGCGAGCTGATGACTACTTTGAATTCGGCTCAGGACAATATGGGCAAGGGCGGACGGCGCGTTGCAAATTTTTTCATCGCGAACCTTGGAGAGACTGCCCTTCTATCAAGTTCCGAGGTCGCGACCCGCTGCGGCGTGAACGCATCCAGTGTTGTGCGATTCGTCCAGGCTTTGGGATTTTCCGGCTACCGGGAATTCCAATCGATTCTACAACAACATTTGTCCAAGTCGATGGTCGACGCCAGGCACTCAGGCGTTGGCGGGATTTCGTTGCCCGAGATTTCGAAGCCGCTGCGTCTTTATCTTCTCGCCGATTCCGGGCGATCGTTCAACGAGGCCGCGGAAGCCGCCGCGAAGAACTTCAGCGCGCAAAACCCGTCGGTCGAAATTGAAACAGAGTCCCATGTCTCATACGCTGTCGAACCTGAGGACTTCGCGGGCCGGATTAGGAGCGCGGCCGAAAAGTCCGATGGCATTATCCTGGTCGCCAGAGAGCATCCGGCAGTCAACGACGCAGTGAGGGCAGCCACGGGACGGGGCCTCCCGGTGATCTGCCTGACCACCGATCTTCCCTTGTCGGGAAGGGCAGCTTACGTCGGTTCGGACCAATATGTCTCGGGGGCTACGGCAGCCTGGCTTTGTGGGCGAATGCTTCCGCGCGGGACAACCGGCAAAGTCCTATTTGTTTGCAGCGTGCCATTTCGCTGCCAGCAAGACCGCGAGCAGGGGTTCAGACACGTCCTGCGAACAGAATTCTCATCCTTGGCCATCGATGAAAGGGTAAGTTCCAACGAGAGCATTGAGGTCATCTATGAGGCTGTCCGGCGATACATAGCAAAGAACGGCCCGCCGGCGGCTATCTACAATGTTTCGGGCGCCAACCTGGGAGTTGGGCGCGCGCTTGAAGCTGAAGGTCTTAGTCATTCGATCGTGTTTATCGGCCATGAGTTGAACGCGAACTCGCGGTCCTTGCTCGAGCGGGGCATCATGGACGTGACGATCGGTCATGACTTCGATCGCGAAATAGCGCTGTCGGTAGAGTGCATAAGGATGGCGCGGCAGGGGGTTCAACCCGTCAATCGCATAACACAAAGTCAGGTATTCACTCGCTTCAATTGCGCTATCTTCTGATTGCCTGAAGCATTCTGCGGTGAGGCAGGATCATTGGCGACTGAAATGGTTCCGCGCTTCAGTCGCCCGTCAGTCCCTCTAGATCGCCAGCTTCGAGACCGGGGTCGGAGGGGCGAAGGGGTAGGCGCCCCAGACTGACTGGTCGAAATTGATTACAGAGCCCGTCATCATCCCGGCATCCTCCGAAGCCAAAAATGTGACGGCCTTGGCCACTTCCGTGGGAGCCAGCAGGCGCTCGAAAGGTTGTTCGGCCGCAGCCTTTTCGAGCCAGTTTGCGTCCGCGCCGTGATACTCGCGCTGGATGCGGTCCTCGCCGTCGGAAGCCATCCAGCCGATGTTCAGCTGATTGACGCGGATCTTGTTCCGCATCGTTGCAAACGCGGTGTTGCGGGTAAGCGTGGCAAGAGCCCCCTTGGAAGCGCAGTAGGACGCGATGAACGGTTGCCCGGCAAGCGCCGAGGTCGAGCCAATGTTCACGATCGCCCCTTCGACGTTGTCTCGAACCATCCGGCGAATTGCTTCCTGCATCAAAAAGAAGGGAGCGCGCGTATTGATCGCAAACATCCGGTCGAACAGCTCTTCGCTCGTATTGAGGATGTCGCCTCGGTCTGTGAGACCGGCGGCATTCACTAGAACATCGACGCGCCCAAAGGCCGTATCCGCGGCCTCAATCACCGTCCTACAATCGGCTACGCTCGCCAGATCGGCTTGGACGAAGCGAACGACGCAGCCTGTCTTAGCCTCAATCGCCTCGGCGACGGCGCCGCCCTTGTCGGCGTTGCGCCCGCAGGTGATAATTCCGGCGGCGCCCGCGTCTGCGAAATGCATGGCGATCGCAGCACCCAATCCCTGTGTCCCGCCGGTGATCACCGCGAATTTCCTATCGACTCTGTTCATTTTTCAATGCTCCTCAGGTCTGCAATGAAATTTGCAGAAGAAATCAATGCGGAATTTGTATTGACACGCATGCAAAAATGCAAGATGCTTTGCACAATGCACGCAAAGAATAGTGCCCGGCTTGCATGACAGGCCGCAGGGGAGGAAATTGATGTTGCGTATCGCCGTGCTCGGCTGTGGCCGGATTGGTCAGATGCATGCTGCCAATGTCGCGCGGCATCCGCGATCCAAGTTGGCGGCGGTATTTGATGTCAATTCAGAGGCGGCCGAAAAGGTCGCGGCGGCTCAGGGCGTTAAGGCCGCGGCCAGCGCAGAGGAGATTTTCGCGTCCGACACGGTGGACGCCGTTCTGATCGCCACGGCAACTCCCACCCACGCCGACTACATAGAAATGGCCGTCGCTGCGGGTAAAGCGGTTCTGTGCGAGAAGCCGATCGACCTTAGCCTGGCCCGCGTCGAGGCTTGCGCCGCCAACATCGGCGATACCAAAATCCCGATCCAGCTCGGCTTCAACCGTCGTTATGATCCCGGGCATAGCGCAGCGCGAACGGCGATGCTGGCTGGCGATATAGGCGAATTGCACCAGGTCATTATCACGTCACGCGATCCGGCGCTGCCGCCGCGAGCCTATCTGGAGGCGGCGGGCGGACTGTTCCGGGACATGACGATCCACGACTTCGATTTGGCTCGCTTCATGCTCGGCGAAGAGCCGACCGAGGTCTTCGCGCTAGCCAATGCACTCATCGATCCGGCACTTGGAAGGGAACTCGATGAAGTCGACAGTGCAATGTTCATCCTGAGGACCGCGTCGGGCAAGCAATGCCACATCAACAACTCGCGCACGGCGGTCTACGGCTACGATCAGCGCGTTGAGCTCATCGGGAGCGCGGGCATGCTTCTTTCCGACAACCGCAAACCTCACGAATTGCGCCGCTTTACAAGCACGGCCGCCGAGGCGAGCCAGCCGTATCAGTTCTTCTTTCTCGAGCGCTACCAGGAAGCCTTCATGGCGGAGATCGATGGGTTCGTGGACTGTGTGGAGAAAGGCGCCGTTCCGCTGGCGAGTTTCGAAGATGGGCGCCGTGCGCTCATCCTGGCGGAAGCGGCTTACAAATCCATGAAAGAGGCACGCTTGGTGCGTGTCTCCGAGGTGGCTGCATAAAGCATTCGGCGGCGGATCCGCAGGAGGAAGAAAGATCCGCGCAGTGGGAGGAGTGGCGTTTGGTGAAGTCTGGGCTCGCACGGATCGCTGTGTCGGGACATGACCGAGACCGGTCCCGCAATGGCGCCGGGCATCTTGGCTGTGCCTTCCTTGCGATCACGATCGAAGGAGAACCGCGAAAGCGTGCCCTCACTGCCGACTTCTCCGCAGGGCTCTTTTAATGCGGCCAGGCAAGCACTGCAATTGCATTTGCGGGTGACGACATCGCGAACGATGTCTCATCGCAAGGTCGAACCTTTCTGTGGTGAGCACAGAAGGCCCAAGCGGCGTCAAGCCCGGCTCAACGGGCGGTCGGACCGCGCAACAAAAGGAGGATTCAATGAAATTTCCAACTCTCCCCATTTCTCGCCGCAGAGCCGCCAGCACGGTTGCTTTCGGCGCGCTGTTCCTTGCAATAACCGCCGGAACCGCGCTTGCCGAATACAAAGCCGCGGACGTGAGGATCGGTTTCACCCCGAAGTTTCTCAAGGATGATTTCCAGACCCTGATGCTGGATCTCTCAAAGAAGGCCTTCGATGCAAAGGGTTTCACCCTGGTCGGTGCTCCTGATCCGAATGGCGATATCGCCGCCGAAGTCGATGCGCTCCAGAACATGATTGCCAACGGCGCAAATGTCCTGGTCTTCGCGCCCATTGACGCCGCGGGAATCGTTCCGGCGGTCAAAAAGGCGAACGACGCCAACGTCCTCGTCTTCTCGATCGATGATGCTCCCGCGGGCGGCAAAGTGACGGCGACGGTGCGCGCGGACAATGTCGACGCAGGTGTTCAAGGCGCCAAGGAAATGGTCAAGCGCCTGCAGGCAAAGCCGTGCTGGACCGACAACAGCTGCATCGTGCTCGAGCTGCAGGGCGCCCTGACCACCCCCAACGGCCGCGATCGCTCCGACGGTTTTTCCAAAACGTTGCACGAGCTCGCGCCCAAGGTGAATCTGATACAGCGCCCGACCGAATGGACTGCCGACATGGCGGCCGACGCTGCGCAGAACGTCCTCACCCAGAATCCTTCATTGAGCGGTATCTTCATGGCATCCGAACTCATGGCATCGGCCGTGAACGCCCAGCTCACCAACGCCGGCAAGGGCGCTCCGGTGGGGGACCCGAACTCGGTGATCCGCATCGCAATCGATGGAACGCCTCAAGGACTGCAGCTGATCCGCGGCAAGGCCCTCGACGCGACGGTGTCGCAGCCCCTGAGCGCCTATGCGAGCAAGACGGCCGACCTGATCGAACTCGTCTCCAAGGGTGGCAAGATCGAGATCGGACCGCGTGACGACGGCCAGGTTATCGATACTCCCGTCGGACCGCAGTACCAGCTCAAAGCGACGCTGGTGACAACCGACAATGTGGACTCCCCTGATCTGTGGGCCAACAAGGTCGGCAAATAAGTTCAGGAGGAACCAAGCCGTGGAGCCGAAGATCATGGACAAGGCGCGACCCATCGTCGAGATGCGTGACATCGCCAAGACCTTTGGCTCGACCCGGGCTCTTCGCGGCGTGAATTTCACCGTCATGCCCGGTGAGGTTCACGCCCTGTTGGGCCGCAATGGCGCGGGAAAGAGCACGCTCGTTTCCACCTTGAGCGGATACGTTTCGGCCGATACTGGATCGATCAGAATTGGAGGGGTCGAGGTAGAAGCGGTCGGCCAACACTATGCGCCTAGCATTCGCAAGTTGATCGCCCACGTTCAACAAACGCCTCAGCTGTTCAACCTGCTCACTGTGGCGGAGAACCTTTTTGTCGAGAATCCTCTCGTGCGCAGAGGCTTCGGCGTGGTGAGCCACAAGCTGATGTTGGAGCGCGCGACGGACCTGCTGAGCGAATGGAATATGGACATCCAACCCCGCTCGCTTGCAGGGGAGCTGGGCGCCGGGACGAGACAGCTGCTCGAGATCATGAAGGCTCTTAGCCGGGGCGTGCCCGTCATGATCCTGGACGAGCCAACCGCGGCGCTGAGCAATGCGGAAAAACGCATTCTGTTCGAGCATGTGAGGGCGCTCAAAGCCAAGGGGGTCTCGTTCGTCTATATCTCGCACCACCTGGATGAGGTTTTCGAGATTGCCGATACAGTGACGATCTTGAGGGACGGGAAGGTCGTAAAGGAACGCGAGCCCGTGGAGCGTCTCGACGTGGAAACCATCGCCGACCTTATGATGGGCGAAAAGACGGTTCGAAGCACGCGACAGGACTTCGTGACGGATGAAGCCCCTGTTCTGCTTCAGGCCAAGGGAATTCGGCTCGACAGCTTTTCGGAAAAGGATATCGACTTTGAGATAAGGGCGGGCGAGATCGTGGCCTTGGCAGGCCCGGTGGGTGGCGGGAAGGAAGCCCTCGCAATGGTCCTTGCTGGCCAGCAAAGGCCTGAAAAAGGTGAGGTGATCAGCCCGCGTGGAAAGCTGCCTACCATCGGCCTGGTTCCCACCGACAGGCATGCCAGCGGCTATGTCGGCATCCTGGGTGTGCGTGAGAATGTAGCGATCGGCGGCCTTGACGTCCTGTCCGGCAAACTGGGTTTTATCAACAAAGGCAAGGAAGCCAGGCATGTCGGGCACCTTGCCCAACAGACGAACGTAATAGCTTCGTCTCTGGAGCAAGCGGTGAGCCAGCTCAGCGGTGGCAATCAGCAGAAGGTCGTTTTCGCGCGCGCGCTTTGCCGAGCTCCCGAGGTCATCGTCGCCCTTAGCCCAACCCGCGGTGTCGATGTGGGCGCCAAGGAACAGCTCTACTCGCTGTTGCGGGATCTTGCCGGCAAGGGGCTGGGGGTGGTGGTTGTCTCGGACGAGGAAGACGAAATTGATCAACTGGCCAACCGGGTCGTGATCGTGTTCGAGGGGCACGTCGTCGATGAACTGGTGGGTGGATACACAGTCAAAGATCTAATCCTGCGGATGGAGGGTGTCGTATGAGCACCGATATCGTGAGCAAATCATCGCCACAGAAGGAAAATTCCGGGCCGTCACGACTATCTTCTTTCGGAAGCGCTTTCGTGGCCGGCGGATTTACGATGTACCCGGTCCTTCTCATACTGGTGATCGTTGGCGCCATCATTGCTCCGCGGTTCGCCACGGCGGCCAATCTGCTAAATATCCTCGACCAGGTAAGCGTTCTGGGTTTGACGACGATCGGACTGACTTTCGTCGTTCTGATAGGGCGACTGGATCTCTCGCTCGAGGGAATTGTCGGTTTCGCTCCGATGTTGGCAGCCGTCACCTTGGTGCCTGTGGCGGCCGGCGGGCTTGGATTAGAGCTGCCGAGCTGGGCTGGCCTATTCATTGCGCTGGGCACTGCGGGGCTAATTGGCTTTTTCAACGGTTTCATGGTCGTCAGGGTCGGTCTCAACCCGTTCATTTCGACGCTCGGGCTGCTTGTGCTGCTTCGGGGCGGAGTGCTGATCGTTTCCAACGGGCGTTCGATCTACTCTCCCGGCAAGGCGCTGACCTATCTCGGTTCCGAGAGCTGGTTCGGTGTTCCTGTGTCGGTGGTTATGTTCATTGTTGTCGCGGTTATGGTCGGCCTTGTCTTCCACTACCACCGCTATGGCCGTGCCTTATATGCGATCGGCGGCAATGAAGACGCCGCGAGAGCAGCTGGCATCAACGTGGACGGGGTCATTTGGTCGGCGTTTGTCTTTGCGGCTCTCTTGGCGGGCCTGGCCGGCGTTCTGATGACCGGGCGCCTCGATTCCGCGGTGACAACCCAAGGGCAGGGGATAATTTTCTCCGCTTTCGCGGCTGCGGTAATCGGTGGCGTAAGCCTTGGCGGCGGTCGAGGGACAATCGTCGGAGTTATTAGCGGTGTGCTGTTGATCGGCGTCATCAACAACTTGCTGACGTTGGCGCAGGTTCCGTCCTTTTACGTGCAAGCATCGACCGGCGCCGTCATCATAGTGGCCGCGGTGCTGACGACGATTGCCAGCCGACGCTCAAGCGGTGTGCGGACTCGAACCTGAGGTAGTATTCCGGCTGACTTGGCTCTGCCGGCGTCAATTCCGGGCTCGCTGATGGGCCGCGTAGTTCGCTCTTTTTGCCAGCCCTGGGTGGAGGTGGCGATGAAACGGCATCCAATCGGACAGACCGGATTGGAAGTTACGGAGATCTGTTTCGGAACAGCTCCCCTCGGCGGGATGCCGGACACTTATGGCTACAACGTCGACGAAGCCACCGCACTTGCGACCATCCGAGCGATTTTCGACGGCCCGGTCAACTTCATGGACACGTCCCGCAACTACGGTTTTGGCCGCAGCGAGGAACGGATTGGATCGGTCATCAGAGAGCGCGGAGGCCTACCTCCGGGATTTGTGCTTTCGACGAAATTAGACCGGGACATGGGTACGGGCCGCTTCGACGCCGGTCGCGCCAGACAGTCGCTTGAGGAGAGTCTTCTGGCGCTCGGTCTCGATCGCGTTCACATACTGCACCTTCACGACCCTGAGCATTCCGCCGATCTCGACGAGATCACGAGGCCAGGCGGGGCGCTCGATGAATTGATTCGAATGAAGGAGGAAGGTCTGGCGACCGCCGTCGGGCTGGCAATGGGCCGTCTCGATATCATGCTGCCGATGGTCAGAGACTGGCCGTTCGATGTCCTGCTGAATCATAATCGCTTCACGCTTTTGAACAGGTCGGCAAGTGACCTCTTTGACCTTGCCAGCGAAAGAGGAGTAGCTGTGCTCAATGCGGCTCCTTATGCCGGTGGCGTTTTGGCAAAGGGAAGTTCCGCTGTTTCTCGGATTACATATCAAGAGATTGACGAAATTAGACTGACGCCTGTGCGTCAGGTCGAGGCTGTATGCAAAAAGCATGCCGTGGCTCCCGGAGCGGTGGCAATTCAGTTCTCGCTGAATGACCCGAGGATAACCTCGACCGTTGTAGGTGTTTCCAAGCCCGAAAGAGTCGCTCAGACCATCGACTGGGCGACCGCGAAGGTGCCGGACCAGGCTTGGGCTGAGCTGGGGGAGGTAGGCTATTCCGTGAATGATCCAGAAGCTGAGCGAATTTACAAACCAGGCTAGCTTCGTGGACTAACTCGGTCCAAACGTCCTTGCGGCTCGCGATATGACGGTCGCTCCCAAGGACTGAGGTCCACTATCGCTCTTCGCACACTAGAAGCTGCCGTTCCGCTTGCGGCCCGAAGAAGACGACAGTACGGCTAAAGTGCGTCGAAGCTTCAACGCGCGCAACGGCATTGGCGATAGTGCAAGCCTGCCGACCCTAGTTGGGCTCCGCGACGATCCGGCCGCCGGCGCCGGTTTGGCCGAGCGTGTGAGCAGGTTCACGGTGCCGTGAAGGATCTGATGCCTTGAGCAGGAAGCCGCTTTGAGGCGGGCTTCCCGGAGCACGTTATCCCAATGCCAGGTCTGCAAGCAGGCGACGGATCGACTGATGCGGTCAGCATCGGCCGACTTGTCGTCCATCGTTTCAAGATCGAACCTCAATCGATCCAGGATCGCAATGGCGGCAAGCCTATTGCCGCGAACGAGCTTTTCCTCGTCGGTCAGTTCGTCCCAGTCATCGAATTCAGGGAGGATATTGCCGCTCCCATCACGTTCGAACGGCATATGAGGGCGATCATCGATATGAGGCCAGTGGGAGGCGGACTCGAGGAGGCGCCCCGCAAACTGCGGATCGTCGTCCTCATGGATCCTCGCAAAATGCTCATACAAATCACGGACCCTGGCTAGACCGCATCGCCGACCATTTCGGCGAGTTGCGGATCGCGCAGTTCGATCGGCCTGAGAGGATCAGGCCGATCATTCGGCAATGGCGAGCCAAATATGCCGAGAAGCCGCGGACGGCGGACTATGGCATGCAGGTATTGTCCCGCTTGCTCTCCTACGCTGTCGATCCGCTGGGTAAGATCGCTTCCAACCCATGCGAGGGGATCAAGCAGATTTACAACCATTCGGACAATGATCGCTCCGAGATCATCTGGACGGATGGCGACATTGCGCATCTGAAGAAGACCTGCTCGGTCGAGATTGCGCACGCCGTCGACCTGGCTGCCCATACCGGCCTGCGCGCTGGGGATCTCCTGCGCCTGTCCTGGTCCCACATCGGCGAGGATGCGATTGTGATTCCCCGCCGGCAAGAGCGGCCGCCGCCGCGAGGCGATCATCCCGCTTTACCAGGCATTCCGTGACGTGCTCGCGCGCATACCGAAGCGCACTCCCGTCATCCTGACGCACAGCAAGAAAGAGCCTTGGGCGCCGGGCAGTCTCACCACCGCGTTCGACAGGGCCAAGGAGGAGGCTTGGCCGAAAGGCGGCAATCTGCACTTCCACGATTTGCGCGGCACTGCCGCAACAAAGTTCTACCTTGCCGGTCTCACCGCGCGCGAGATCGCCGAGATCATGGCATGGGAGGAGAACACCGTTGAGCGGATCATTCGTCGCTACATTGGCCATGGCGCTGCGCTCAAGGAGAAGATCCGCAGGCTCAATGAGGCCAGATCGAGAACATAGGCTGTAAAACTACCTGTAAAACCGCCACCTCGATCACGGACAGACAAGAGGCTCAAATCTTTGTGCGCAAGGTGGAGCGGGTAGCGGGAATCGAACCCGCGCGTTCAGCTTGGGAAGCTGACAAGCTACCATTACATCATACCCGCGCGTGCCCTCGTTACCATGAGGTTCGGCCTTCGGGCAATCGCAAAGCTGCCGTCAAAACGCATGCTCCCATGTTTCGTCGGCGCTGGCCTGCGATTCCTATTTTATCTTCGCGACCTTGTTGCTGGCGGCAAAGCTTGGCCGGTATTTCGAAATGGCGAGCGTCGCGCCCGACAGGTTCGCGCGGGCGCGGTAAAATCAGGCGCCGGGAGGCAGGTAGATCACGGCATAGTCGTCCGCATAGGCGCGCTTCCAGCCCAACTCCGCGAAGAAGGGGATGCGGGTGTCGTCGGCTGTGAGGAGCGCCCAGCCGATGGCGTATTTCTTCAGCTGGGTCTCGAGCAGGGGTTTTCCGTCGCTGTGCCCCGTCGCCTCGTCGGTTTTCGTGAACCCGTTGAGGAACAGCTGGTCCGTCCTGCCGTCAATGTAGGTCTTGATGCCGTGGAAGATCAGCGTGCCGCCGAAATTGTAGGAATTCAGTACATTGCCGGACAGGCGGTGATCCCTGGCGAATGCGAGGGCGCCGTTCGCCGCTGTCGTCGGGCTTGGCGCGACCTGGTATGTGCTGCCGAGAACCGAGACGATGCCGACCGCCAGGACAGCCATCGCGCCGCAGATTGCATAGAACCGGCCGGCGAAGATCTTCTCCAGCCCATCACGCTTTTCCGTCAGCCATGTGGTGGCCGAGAGCGCAGGATATTGCCGTGCGATCTCGGCCGAGATTACCAACGGAATTAACAGGAAGGGCAAATATACAAATCGCAGATGGGCGAGATAGACGTGCAGGGTGAAGATAATGAACAGCGCCCTGGCCCAGCCGATCCGGAACCTCGATACCAGAAGTCCGAAAAACGCCAACAGCATTACCGCTTCCTGGAAGAGCTGTTCTTGGGCGTTGAACGGCCGCCATTCCAGGATGAGTGGTACCGCCTCGTTGCCATAGGCCACGGTGAGTGTGGCCAGGATGGCCTTCACGCCATAGGGATGCATCAGGCTGACCAACGGGCAGAGCAGGCCGAAAGCCGCCCATTTCGCCAGCAGGGCGGGTTTCGACAGGCCCGAGCGTGCCAGGAGATCGAGCCCGGCAAAGGCGGCGATGACGAAGCTCAGGGTGAACGTGGCATGCAGGTTAGCCCACAACACGACAAGCACGAGCAACCACAGGGGCGGGGCTCGCTCTTCCTGCGCGGCACGAAACAGCATTGCCGCCCAGACGACGATGATCGGCAAGGTGAAGACGTGTGGGCGTGCCGTGTAGATCGGGGCGATCAGGAAGGCCGCGACGAAGGCCAGCGCTACCGCCAGTATCGGCTTCAGCCATGCGCTGAGGAACCATCCCATCAGGAAGACAGTCAGGCCGACCGTGGCGATGATCAGTGCGACGACGCCGTTCCAACCGCCCGCGCTGTAGGCAAGGGCCAGAAGAACCTGCCCCAGCCATTCCTTGGCGATCCAGGGCTGGCCTGCAAAAGTATAGGAATAGGGGTCGACGGCCGGAAACGTCAGGCTCGCCAGGAAGTCCAGGCCGACCTTCACGTGCCACCAATTATCTGGATCCTGCAGGATCGCGCCGGCAAAGTCCGCCAGCACATAGGCCACGACACAGGCGCAGAGAAGACAGAATACCAGCCTGATGCGTTGCTCGTCCCCGAGCGACGGAGTGGCCGTGATGATTGTGGCGGCCCGGTTCATGTCGCGGTTCCGGTCCATGTCGCATTCGTTCCGGCCAGGGCGTCCCGGTCATCGGCGACGAAGACGAAACGGGCCGAGCCGAGATAGCAGATGACCGAGTAGAGGCAGTTGCCAGCCAGATGGACGAACGGGTTTTCGATGAAACCGGCGGACATGGCGGCGATCACGATTCCCAGATTGGCGCCATAGGCGACAATGAAGGTGATCGCGTACCGAACGACCGCGCCGGAGCGAAAACCGCCGGCACGTCCGAACGTCCATCGACGGTTGAGGAAGAAGCCAAGGGTGAGGCCCGCGGCATAGCCTGTGGCATTGGAGACGATGTCGCCGAGCCCCAGCGCCAACGCGGTCAGGATGAGCGTATATCCAAGCGCGGTGTTGAGAAGCCCGACGGCGCCGAAGCGCAGCATCCGCGAGAGATCAGACGGAAGAGCCGACCGCATCCTGCCCATGACGTTCCCGTTGCATCCGGTGAACCTTCGCCTCAGCCACGCGCGGCTCGTTTCGCCATCTCCTGCAGGCGGTGGACGGGCAGTTCGCTGTTCTTGGCCGGCTGGTCGCGCGAAACGATTTCGTTGACGAAGTAGAGCGGCCGCCGCTTCGTCTCCATGTACATGCGGCCGAGATACTCGCCGAAGATGCCGAGCACCAGGAGCTGGACGCTGCCCAGGATCAGCATGATCGCGGCAAGGCTCGTCCAGCCGGGCAGCACATTGCCGACGGACCATTCCAGCAGCGTATAGCCAAGCACGACGAGGCCGAGCAGGCCGAACATCATCCCCAGCAGCGAGGCAAACCGCAAAGGCAGGATCGAAAAGCTGGTCATCGCGTCGACCGCCAGAAGAACCATCTTCTTGAGCGGATAGTGGGTGGTGCCGGCAAAGCGCCGGTGCCGTTCGTAGGGGAAGGCGACCTGCCTCAGCCCGATCCAACTCACCATGCCGCGAATGAACCTGTAACGTTCGGGCATCGCGTTCAGATGGTCGAGCGCACGCCGGCTCATCAGCCGGAAGTCGCCGGAGTCCGGTGCGATGTCGACATCGACCATCCGACCAAGCAGGCGATAGAACATGGAGGCGGAAGCCAGTTTGAACCAGCTTTCGCCGTCGCGCTTCACCCTTTGGCCGTAGACGACGTCGAAGCCTTCATCCATCTTCGCCATCATCGCGCCGAGCAGTTCAGGCGGATCCTGGAGGTCGGCGTCGAGAATGAGGATGCGCTGGCCGCGGCAGAACTCAAGCCCCGCGCTGAGCGCGATCTGGTGGCCGTAGTTGCGGGCCAGGTCGATGGCAACCACATGGTCGTCCTTTTCGGCCAGTTCGAAAATGGCCTCGCGGGTGCCGTCGGTCGCCCCGTCGATGACAAGGACGATCTCGTAGGAAGGGCTATGCTCAAGACACACGGCGCTGACGCGCCGGTGAAGCTCGGCCACGCCGTCGCGCTCGTTGTAACATGGCACGACGACCGACAGCATGACTGGGCGGCGCGCGCCGATTTTTCCCGTTCCCACCAAAGCCTGGCTCCCGCTATGGCAATGGCAATAACGGCAATTGGTTAGAAAACAGATAAGCCCGACATGGGCCACCGACACTGCGCGTCTTGCGCCGTCCGTGGCTGCCATTACGAACGGACGGGTAACTCCATGCGGATGCGGGCGCCGCGCCATGAGCCCGTCAGGATCCGGATCGTTCCATCATGCAGCAGCGCGATCTGCCGGGCGAGGTTCAGTCCCAGCCCCGCCCCACGCGACTGCGGCTGCAAGCGATAAAAAGGCTCGAAGACATTCTCGCGTTCTTCGTCGGGAATGCCCGGGCCCTCGTCGCGCACTTCGATGCCTCCGGTCCCGTCGATGGCTATCGTGATCGTGCCTCGGCCGCCGCCATGCTCGATGGCGTTGCGCACCAGGTTGGCGAGCGCCCGCTCGATCTGCAGCACGTTGACCTCGACGTGCGCCTTGTTCGGCGACGGCTCGAAGGCGAGGTCATAGCCGGCCTCGATGGCGAGCGGGGCGAAATCGGCGGCGACCCGGCTGACGAGATCGTCGAGATCGACGATCTGGCGCTGGTCGGACGGGCGGTCCAGCGATTGATGATCGAGCAGTTGCTGAGCAAGGTGCGACAAGCGCTCGATGTCATGCAGCAGGCGCACGCTTTGTGGTTCCTGCTTCAGCAATTCGGCGCGTGTGCGCAGGATGGCGATCGGCGTGCGCAATTCGTGCGCGGCGTCGGTCAGGAAACGGTTGTGCCGGTCATAGCCCTGCGCGAGCCGGGCCAAAGCCTCGTTGAAGGCGTTCACCAGCGGCGCGATCTCCTGCGGCACCTGCTTGACCGGAAGTTGCATGGCCCGGGTGCCGATATCGATGCGCGCGGCCTGGCGCACGGTGTCGACAAGGCCGGCAAAGGAGCGGCGCACGACGGTCGGCGTCGTCACCAGTGTCGTCGCGCCCATGACGAGGATGACGGGCAACAGCAGGATTGCGATGACGACCGCGAGCGCCGGCAGGGCGCGCTCCCAATTCCTGCTGCCATCCGGATTGCGCGCGACTTCGACGGTGGCCGAGATGTTGATTTCGAGGCCGTCTGTCTGCTGGCGCGACGACTGCGTCGCGGCGACGATCTGCACCGTGCCGGCCTTGGTCGAAGCGTTCTCCAAATAGGCTTCCGGCTGCATGTCCTTGTCGGAGAATCCGATCGTGGCGTGGTCGGCCTCGCCAAGCAGATCGCCCAAGTTCTGGGTGTAGACGTCCGGTATGGTGCCGGAGCGGACGCTTTCGCCGCTGCCGCCGCGAACGATGTACCAGACATTTGGAAAACTCTCGCGAAACGCTGTGAGTTCTTCCGTTTCACGCACGATCAGCCTACCGTTCTTGTCCCGGTCGACGGCATCCTTGACGGCCGCGACGGCAGCCTCGTTGTCGATCAGCAGGCGCGGATTGGCGATCCACAGTGCTGCCGCGCAAAGCACGATGAAGATAAGCAGCGTCGCTGCCTGCAGCAGGATCAGCCGGCGGACCAGGATCCATTGCAGCGAACGCGCGCGCGCCTTCTTCACGAGGCCGCCCGCAAGAGATAGCCGAGATTGCGGATCGCCCGGATCTCGATGCCGGCGGCGACATCGTCGAGCTTGCGGCGCAGCTGGGAAATATGCGCGTCCAGCGCATTGGAGCCGATCTCGTCGTCCAGGGCGTAGACGGCCTCTTCGAGCGCGCCGCGCATGATGGTTCGGCCCGGCCGGCGAATGAGGGTTTCAAGCACCAGCCTTTCGCGCCGCGGCAGATCCAGGGCCTGATCCTCGACCAGCGCCTCGCGATGGCGGAAATCATAGATGAGGCGGCCGACCATCGTCTGGTTGGCGCGCGAAGTGAACGAGCGCCGGTGCAGCGCATGGAGCCGCGCAACGAGTTCCACCGTGGCGAAGGGCTTGACCATGTAATCGTCGGCACCGGCATCGAGCCCGGCGACGCGGTCGTCCAGCCCGCTCATCGCCGTCAGCGCGATCACCGGCACGTCCAGGTGCAAGGCACGCAGACGCGGGATCAGGCCGAGACCGTCGCCATCCGGCAGCCGGCGGTCCAGCACCACCGCATCGTGATAGCCAAGACGAGCCACCGCCTCGCCGTCGGCCAATGTCGCGGCATGGTCGACGATGATATCCAGACGCTCGAGAGCGGTCTTCAGCACGGAGGCCATTTCCGGTTCGTCCTCGATCAGCAGGACGCGCATACGTATTCTCCTTCACCCACGGCCGGTCGGGATCCGCCGCGGCAATTCATTCGCATTCCAGCTTTGGCTGGCGGAAATTGGTGACGAACCAGCGGCCGCCCGAAGCGCGTGCGTAGAATGTGTAGAAGCATTCCTGGCGCTCGATATAGCCGGGCGTTTCGGTCTCTTCATAGACGGTTCCGTGTTTTGTGTGGCGAACCTCGCCGCTCGATGTCCCGGAAACCGCGTTCGTCGACACCTTGCGCCATTGATAGGCGCGCTCGCCCTGGCCGAGGTCGACGACCGCTATTGGCGGACCATAGTCCAGAATGACCGATTCGACCGGTTGCCCGACATAGTTCTTCATGATGTCGGAGGCGCAGCCCGCGAGCGCGATTGCGATGGACACTATCTTCAGGGCTCGTAGGAAGTAGCCGGCTCCATGCATGGACATAACAGATTCCCATCGTGAATTTCACGCGCGGGACCTAGATCGCGAAGATTACATCGACATTGCAGCGAAGTGCCGGATCGGGGTCTATTGCGGAAAAGCCGTCGTCCAAAGGCTCGGGCGCATATCGAAACACGCGATCGCGCGACGCCCGGCGGGCTTCGCGCGATCCGATGTGCACCCTCCTAGAACCGATAATTGATGCCGGCCTTCAACTCATGACTGCCGATCGTGGTCTTGGCCGCACCAAGGGCCGATGTCGTCTCGACGCCGGGAGTGCGGACATAGTCGTACTCGACCTTGGCCGACAGGCCGCCGGCGAAGCCCTGCTCGATACCGGCGCCGACGAGATAGCCGACCTTCCATCCGTCGCTGCTGCTCAGATTGTCAGCCTTGTCGAATTTGGTCAGCGCAACGCCTCCGGTTCCGAACAGCAGCGTCTGGTCGAAGCTCAGGCCGGCCTTGGCCTTGGCCGCACCACGCCATTTCTCCTTGATCTTGCCGCCCTGGACGTTGTGTTCGGCACCGCCGAGATAAGAGCCTTCGATCTCGGCGCCGAGAACGGCGGGGCCCATCTGCTGGTTGTAGCCGGCCTGAACGCCGCCGCTGAAGCCGTTTCGGTCGGCGAACGGATTGGGCATCTTGGTGAACGCCGTACCGCCATGGACACCGACATAGGCGCCGCTCCACTGGAAGGCGGGGGGATCGTTGTAGGTAGGCGAGAGGTCGGCGGCTATCGCCGGTCCGAGAAGGCACAAGGCGAGGGTTCCCGCCGTCAGGACGATCTTTGATCGAGAGGACACTGCATTACTCCAACACAGACGCGCATCCGACAAATCGATACGCAGGTTAATTCCCGGGAGCCTGCCCGTTGGGCGGCCATGCTCCGATTGGTGTCTTTCAGGGATGGTCGTGCGGTTCTGGGGACCGGCTTTCGCCGGCTGTTGTAGGGGGGCAGGGCGCCGCGCGGTCCATCACCTGAAAGACGCCTGATATCTCGCAGGTGAAAATTGCACGCACATTGCGCGACATTCGAAAATGATGATTTTGCGCTTTATTTTCAATAAATTAAAATAATCTTGTTTACCTATGTTTAAGAAATGCGGAGCCTCTGAATCCTGAGTCTCGATCATCCGGATGAAGGGCCGCACCGTTCCGGCTCGTTCGCCGCTCGGATGCTCGAGCGGTGACGGCTTCCCGCGGCACGTTTCCCGCGTACGGACCGCTCTAGCTTGATGGATGGCCGCCAAGCACGTATCTCTGGGCCGTGCCCGTGAGTCCGGGCATCTCAATCGGGAGACGGCCTTGTCGGCACTGACACGCATTCTCGGCGACTCGCCGCTCAGGGTGATCCTGAAGCTGCTGGTGGTGTCGTTTCTCGTCGGACTGGTCATGAATGCCTTCGGCTGGTCGCCGATGGATGTCTTCTATGGCATCCAGAAGTTCTTCATCGATCTGTGGAATCTGGGTTTCCACGCCATGGACCGTTTCCTTGGCTACATCATGCTCGGCGCCGCGATCGTCGTGCCGGCCTTCGTCCTGCTCAGGATCGCCAACTACCGGAAATAGCTTTCCTGATCAGGCGTAGCCCGACGCGACCTCGAACAGGAGGGCGTGGCGGGCGGCAAGTGCCGGCACATCCGTGGAATAGCCGCCACCGATCACCCCGCAGACCGGAATGCGGCGCGCGCGGAAATGACTGATGACGGTCTCGTCGCGGGCGCGAAGTCCGTCATTGGAAAGTGCCAGCCGGCCAAGCCGGTCCTCGGCATGGACGTCGACGCCGGCGTTGTAGAAAACGATGTCCCAGTGCGCTCTGGCCGACAGCTCCGGCAGGATCGTGGCCAGCCTTTCAAGATAGGCGGCATCGCCCGTGCCGTCGGGCAGTGCGATGTCGAGGTCGGAAGCGATCTTGCGCGCGGGGTAGTTGCGCTCACCATGCATGGAAAAGGTGAACACGCGCGGCTCGTCGCTCAGAATATCCGCCGTGCCGTCGCCTTGATGCACGTCGAGATCGACGACCAATATGTTGTGTGCCGCACCCTCTGCGAGCAGCATCAGCGAAGCGACCGCGACGTCGTTGAAGGTGCAGAAGCCGGCGCCCTGCGCGCGCCGTGCGTGATGGCTGCCGCCGGCGGTGTTGCAGGCAATGCCGTGGCGCAAGGCAAGCCGCGCCGCAAGTGCTGTGCCGCCCGTGGCAAGCTGTGCGCGCAGCGAAACGCGCGGGCCGACCGGAAAGCCGATCTCGCGCTCGATCTTCTCCGGGACAGAGCAGGTGATGACCTGGTCGACATAATCCGTCGCGTGAGCAAGCTTCAGCCATGACGCTGGCGCGGGTTCCGCAGTGTTGAGCGCATTGGGTCCGACCAGGCCGCGGGTCCGCAAGGCCTCCATCAGCAAGGGGTACTTGCTCATCGGAAAGCGATGATTGACGGCAAAGCCGGCGTCATAGTCGGGGTGGTGGACGATCTGCAGGGGCATGAACGGGAACCGGCGGCTTCGCGCCAGAGCGGGATTTCGGTTGGCCGTCGCGTGAAGAATGATTGCGCGGTGGCCGGAAAATGGGGCACATCGGCTCTCCGATCAAGCAGCAATCAGCAAGGCAGTGATCCCTTGGACAAGGGTGCAACCTCGGCCGACGCCAGATATTTTGTCGTCACCAACCGTTCCGTGCTCGCCATCGCGGTGCCGATGACGCTTGCCTACCTGACGACGCCAATGCTCGGCCTGGTCGACACGGCCGTGGTCGGCCAGTTCGGCGACGCCGCCTTGCTCGGCGGCCTTGCGGCGGGCGCGCTGGTCTTCGACGTCGTCTTCACCTCCTTCAACTTCCTGCGCTCGGGCACCACCGGCCTCGTCGCCCAGGCATTCGGGCGTGGCGATGCGCTCGAGGAGCAGGCGGTGTTCTGGCGCGCCGTTCTCATCGCGGTCGTCGCCGGTATCGTGCTGGCGGCACTTTCGCCAGTGCTCGCCGTCGGCGGTCAGCGGTTCATGGATGCCGGGCCGCGCGTCAGCGAGGCGATGGGCATCTACATCAGGATCAGGCTCCTCGCCGCTCCCTTCTCGCTGATCAACTACGCCATCCTCGGCTATGTCCTGGGGCGCGGCGAGGGCGGGCTGGGGCTGGTGCTGCAACTGGTGCTGAACGGCATCAACATCATACTCTGCTTCCTGCTCGGCCTGGAGCTTGGCTGGGGCGTCGCCGGTGTCGCCTGGGCGACCGTCACCGGCGAATTCCTGGCCGTGCTGCTGGGTCTTGCCATCGTTGTCAGACGCTTCCGCGCGACGCCGCCCCTGCCACGCCATCGGCTGCTCGACATGGCCGCCTTCCTGCGCATGCTGTCGCTCAACCGCGACATCATGATCCGCTCCTTCTCTCTGCTTGCGGCTTTTGCGCTGTTCACCCGCCAGGGCGCGCAGTTCGGCACGGTGACGCTCGCCGCCAATGCGGTCCTGATGAATTTCTTCCTCGTCGCCGGCTATTTCCTCGACGGCTTCGCCACCGCCGCCGAACAGCTCGCCGGCCGAGCCGTCGGCGCGCGTGCCGAACGGCCCTTCCGGCAGGCGGTGCGGCTGACCTTGCTCTGGGGCCTTGGGTTGGCCGGTGCCGCGACGCTGGTGCTGCTCCTGGCCGGCACCAAGCTGGTCGCCATCGTCACGACGTCGCAGGAGGTCCGCGCCGTGGCCGACATCTATCTGCCTTGGGCGGCGTTCACCGCTCTGAGCGGTGTGCTGGCGTTCCAGATGGACGGCGTTTTCATCGGCGCGACCTGGTCACGCGACATGCGCAATATGATGCTGCTGTCGTTCCTCGTTTTTGCCGTCGCGCTGCTCACGCTGGGGCCTGCCTTCGGCAATCACGGCCTTTGGGCGGCATTGCACGTGTTTCTGCTGGCGCGCGGCTTCAGCCTGCTGACAATTCTGCGGCTACGGGTGCGGACGGCCTTCAGCTGAGCGGCTTCGATGCCCATTGATCGAGATGGCTGTCGCGCAAGTCGCGAATGGACTTCAGCCGCTCGGTCTCGGCAAATCGCGCCATCCCGGCGACGATCCGGCCCGGCAGCGCCGGTCCGGCATAGATCATGCCGGTGTAGAGCTGGACGAGATCGGCCCCTGCGCGGATTTTTTCCAGTGCCGTATCGGCGGAATCGATGCCGCCAACGCCGATAATGGCCATGTCCGGCCCGAGCAATTTGCGCATTTTTGCCAGCGCGATGGTCGATCGATCGAACAATGGCCTGCCCGAAAGCCCACCGGTCTCGCGTGCAGTGTCGCCGCTGCGCAGGGGTGGCCGCGAAATGGTGGTGTTGGAGACGATGACGCCGTCGACCCGATTCCCGGCGACTTCGGCGGCGATATCCTCCAGTTCGGCCTCGATCAGATCCGGCGCGATTTTCAGGAAAACGGGTGGCTGCGCGGATGCCGCGGCACGCGCGGCCATGACCCGGGACAGCAACTCGCCCAGTTGCTCGCGCGCCTGCATGTTGCGCAGGCCCGGCGTGTTCGGCGACGAGATGTTGACCGTGAGATAGCTGGCATAGGCAGCGAAGCGGGAAACGCCGCGCTCATAGTCGCCGATACGGTCGCTATTGTCCTTGTTGGCGCCGATGTTGACGCCGACGATGCCAGGGCGCCCCTTGCGCGCGGCAAGGCGCTTCTCGGCCGCCGCATGGCCTTCATTGTTGAAGCCCAGCCGATTGATCACGGCTTCATCCGCCGTCAGCCGGAAGATGCGCGGCTTCGGGTTGCCGGCCTGCGGCAAAGGCGTGACCGTGCCGACCTCGGCGAAGCCGAAGCCGAGCCCAAGCAGCGCGTCGGGCACCTCGGCGTTCTTGTCGTAGCCGGCGGCCATACCGAGCGGGTTCGGGAAATCGAGGCCGCAAAGCCTGACCGTCAGCCGCTCGTCGCGCGCAGGCCGCCCGGCGACCGGCAGGCCGCAGCGCAGCGCCGCGATCGACAAGCCATGCGCGGTTTCCGGATCGAATGTGAACAGCAGCTTCTGGCCAAGCCGGTCGAGCACGCTCATTGCCCCTCCAGCACCGGGAACTGGTGGGTGCCGTCGGCACCAAGCGGCAGCGGCTTGACCCAAAGCACGGCGCTCAGCTCCAGCACGCCATAGAGATGCGGAAACAGGGCGCCGCCGCGCGACACCTCGTATTTCAGCGCGTCGCCCAGGCTGGAGCCGTCGATGGCGACCAGCAGAAGGTCGGTCTGGCCCGAGAAATGCTTGGCCACCGTTTCCCTGGCTTGCGCTGCCGTCGAAAAGTGGATGAAGCCGTCCGCGATGTCGATCGGCGCTCCGGTGAAGCGGCCATTGGCTTCGGCCTCGCGCCAGGGCGCTTCCGGAGTTATCTTGTAGATAATCTGTGACATGGTTGCGCTATAGTCCGAACCAGTCATGCGGGGAAGGCCACGCCAAGGGGTCTTCCCCATTTCCGGCGCAAACATGCGATATTTCAGGCTTTGGCCATGGAGGACAACATGCGTCTGCAGCACATCTTGATCCCCGCCGCGCTCGCTTCACTGGTCGCGGCCTCAGCTTATTCGGAAGAAACCGACCGCTACCGGCTGGAGAAGTCTGACAACGGCTATGTCCGCATGGATACGCAGACCGGTGCGATGTCGCTCTGCGAGGAGCGCTCCGACCAGCTGGTCTGCAAGATGGCGGCCGATGAACGCGCCGCTTTCCAAGACGAGGTCGACCGCCTGAAAACATCGATGAAGGCAATGGACGAGCGCGTCACCAAGCTGGAGAATTCGCTCTCCGCCCGTCTCGAATCGAAATTGCCGAGCGAGGAAGATTTCAACAAGACGATGAGCTATATGGAGCGCTTCCTGAAGGGCTTCATGGGGATCGTCAAGGATATGGACAAGGACAGCGGAGACGGCGTCCAGCCCAACTCGCAGAAGACCTGAGCGCCAAAGGCAAGAGAAAGTGCGGCGCGCTGGTTTTGCCGCTTGAAAACGGCGCGCGGCCCCTCATAATCGTCCGACTGATCCCGAAAAGCCTTGAAATGATCAATGGGATTCGGGGAGGAATATTTGCCGTCAGGCTACACGTTCGTCATCGCCGACGATCACCCGCTGTTTCGCGGTGCGCTGCGCGAGGCGCTTGCCGGCATCGGCAATGTCGCCGCCATCCACGAGGCTGGCGATTTCGAAAGCGCCAAGGCGCTGGTCGTGGCCAATGAAGATGTCGATCTGGTGCTGCTCGACCTTTCGATGCCCGGCGCCAGCGGCCTCTCCGGCCTGATTTCGCTGCGCGGCGTGCATCCAGGGGTACCGTTGGTGGTGGTGTCGGCGCATGACGATCCGGCGACCATCAGGCGCGCGCTCGATCTTGGCGCGTCCGGTTTCATCTCGAAGTCGGCCAGCATGGAGGAGATCCGCGGCGCTGTGCAGACGGTGCTTGCCGGCGACATCGCCGCGCCGGTTGGCGTCGATCTCGGCGTCGAGCGCGATCCCGAAATATCGGACCTGATCAAGCGGCTGCAGGCGCTGACGCCGCAGCAGACACGCGTGCTTGGGATGCTCGCGGAAGGCCTGCTCAACAAGCAGATCGCCTACGAACTCGGCGTCTCCGAGGCCACCATCAAGGCGCATGTCTCGGCCATCCTGCAGAAGCTCGGTGTCGACAGCCGCACCCAAGCGGTGATCCTCCTGTCCAAGATCGGCAGCGACCCGCTGCAGACGAGCGGCTGATCCGCTCTTGTCGTCGCATCAAGAGACGCGATGATGCCTTATTCGGCAGCCGGTGCCAGCGGCCTGACCCTGGCCATCATCGAGCGCAGCACCGCCGGCTTCAGCGGCTTGTTGATCACCGGCACGTCGAGCTCGCTTGCCGCGGCGCGCACCTCGTTGGAACGGTCGGCGGTGACCAGCACGCACGCCAGATCCTGGCCGTAAGCCGCGCGCAGGGTCCTGATCGCGTCGAGCCCGGTCGCACCGTCCAGATGATAGTCGGCAAGCACGATGTCGGGCCTGCGCGCGCCAAGCCGCAGGAGATCCCCAGACCCGGAGGCGGTATCGACGCTGCACCCCCAGCCTTCGAGCAGCAACCGCATGCCGTCGAGGATACGCGCGTCGTTGTCGATGCAAAGCACTGCGAGCCCGGCAAGCGAGGACGCCGTGCGCGCTGGTACTTTCTCGGTCTCCCGCCTGGGCGCCGCCAAAGCCGCCACCGGCAGGATGACGGAAAAACGCGTGCCTTTGCCCGGGTTGGAGAAAATGCGGATTTCGAGCCTGAGCACCCGGGCGATGCGGTCGACAATGGAGAGGCCGAGGCCAAGGCCTTCGGCTTCGCGCGCCCCTTCGTCCAACCGCGTGAACTCATGGAAGACAGTGTTCAGCTTGTCGCCGGCGATGCCGATGCCGGTGTCGATCACCTGGATCTCGGCCAGTTCGCCGCGCCGCCGCACGCCGACCAGGATGCGGCCGTGGCGCGTGTACTTTATCGCATTGGAGACGAGATTCTGGATCAGGCGGCGCAACAGGTTGCGATCGGTCATCACCGTCAGAGACGACGGCATGATCGTCAGCCCGAGCTTTTTCTCGGCCGCCATTGGCCGAAAATCATTGCCGATCTGGCGCAGCAATCCGTCGAGGCTGAAGGCAGTGTCATCAGGCTTCATCGCGCCGGCATCGAGACGCGAGATGTCGAGCACCGCGCCCAAGATGGTCTCGACCGATTCCAGCGAGGATTCGATGTTGACCGCAGCCTTGCCGGCCGGCCCCTTGCCGGCCTTCTCGATCAGCGATGAACAATAGAGCCGGGCGGCGTTCAGCGGCTGCAGAATGTCGTGACCGGCGGCGGCGAGGAAGCGCGTCTTGCCGAGATTGGCCTCCTCGGCCAGCATCTGCGCCTGCGCCAGTTCCTCGTTGACGCGGGTCAGTTCGATGGTGCGGGTCTTCACCCGCTGTTCCAGCGATTCATTGGCGCGCTTCAGCGCCAGGTCTTGCTCGACGCGTCCGGAAATGTCGGCATAGGTGGCGACGATGCCGCCATCCGGCATCGGGTTGGACCGCAGTTCCAAGATGCGGCCGCTGGTCTTCAGCTCCATCTGCCAGGGGCTGACGAAACTGGTCAGCCGGTTGAGCATCGTCACACGCTGGTCGGCGGGAATATCGCCGCGCTCGGCCAAATGGCGCAGGATCTGGTCGAGCGAGACGCCGACCTGCCCCATCTCGTCGGGCAGGTCGAACAGCGCCCGGTACTGGCGATTCCAGCAGATGAGCCGGAAATCCCGGTCGAAGACGGTGATGCCTTGTTCCATCTGGTCGAGCGCGATCTGCAACAGGTCGCGGTTGTGCTGCAGCGCTTCGGTCGCGTCGTCGAGCAGGCGGAAGGCATCGCGGGATTCGCGATCGTGGCGGCGGAAGAGCAGCGACAGGATCAGCCGCGCCGAGGAGGAGCCGACGGCACTGGCCAAAAGCTGCTCCGAAAAGCGGATGACGTCCATGCTCGCTTGCTCCTTGCCGTGCAGCGAGGTGCCGGTGTTCTTCTCGAACGACTGGAAGGAGCGCTCGGTGCGCTCGACGCCGAGATAGCGCGCGATCGTGTCCTTGAGGTCGTTGACGGTTATGGCGGTGCGGAAGCGGCGCAGGCTGGGCATCGGGCCGGCATCCCTCGGCACGAAGATGGAGGCCTGGATGCGCTCCAGCGGCACCGACGCCCGTGACAGCGAGCCGAGCACGAAGAACAGCGCGTTGATCGACAGGCTCCACAAGACTCCATGGTTCAGCGGCTCAGCGATGGTGCCGAACAGGGCCTGTGGCCGCAGCGCATCGAAGCCGAACAACCCATGCATGATAATGTCGGCATCGGGCGCGGCGAACGAAGGCAAAAGCAGCGTATAACCCCAGACGAGGATGCCGGCGACCATGCCGAGCGCCGCGCCCCGGCCATTGGCGCCGCGCCAGATCAGACCGCCGATCAACGCCGGCGCGAATTGCGCGATGGCCGCGAACGACATCAGGCCGATCGACGACAGGCGCGCGCTGTTGGTGCTCTCGCGGTAGTAGAGGAAGGCGATGAACAGGAGGATGAAGATCGCCCCGCGCCGCACGTTGAGGATCAGCGTCGACCAGTCTTCGTTCTCCGAGGTCGAGCTCTTGAGCAGGCGGCGCACGAACAGGGGAATGACGAGGTCGTTGGAGATCATGATCGACAGCGCCACGCTTTCGACGATCACCATGGCGGTTGCCGCCGACAGCCCGCCGATAAAGGCCGCCATGGCGAGTACGTCATGGCCCATGAACAGGGGCAGCGACAGCACGTAGAGATCGCTGCTGGTGCCGGTGCCGACCAGCGACAGGCCGGCGAAGGCGATCGGCAGCACGAACAGGTTGATCGCCACGAGGTAGAGCGGAAACACCCAGGTCGCGGTGCGCAATTCGGCCTCACCGCGGTTCTCGACAATGGTGACGTAGAACTGCCGTGGCAAGAGAATGATGGCGAAGCCGCTCAGCCCCGTCAGCACCAGCCAGGTGGCGAGCGAGGTGTTGTAGCCCATGGCCTGGCGGACATGTGCGTTCTCAGCGAGCTTTGCGAACATGTCGCCCGGGCCGCCGAAGATCAGGAAGGTGACCATGAGGCCGATCGCCAGGAAGGCGGCGAGCTTGACCACGGTTTCGACCGCCACCGCCAGCACCAGCCCGTCCTGGTGTTCCGTGGCGTCGGCATGGCGGGTGCCGAACAGCACCGCAAACAGCGCCAGGAGCATGGCGACGACCAGCGAGATGTCGCTGACGAACGGATCGAAGGAGGGCGGCGAGCCCGTATAGTGCTCGACCATCAGGCTGACCGTGCCGGAGATCGCCTTCAGCTGCAGGGCGATGTACGGCACCGCGCCTATGGTGGCGATCAGCGTGGCGATCGCAGCAACGGCAAAACTCTTGCCGTAGCGCGCGCCGAGGAAGTCGGCGATCGAGGTGATCTTCTCGGTTTTGGCCAGGCGCACGATGCGGTTGAGCAACGGGAAGCCGAACACGAACACCAGCACCGGCCCCGTATAGATGCCGAGGAATTCGAGGCCGCGCTCGGAGGAGAGGCCGACCGAGCCGAAGAAGGTCCAGGATGTGCAGTAGATGGCGAGGCTGAGCGCGTAGATGAAAGGCCGCGCCCGCCCCGGCCCGGAGATGGCCGAGCGTCGGTCGCCCAGGCTGGCGATGGCAAACAGCAGCGTCACATAGGCAATCGCGATGATGACGATGAACAAGCCCTGCACGGCTCGCAATTCCTCCCTGGCCGGTTTGACGCCCGGCCCTCCTGCACGCAACCACAGCTTGGAAGCCGAGTCCATCGCGGCTTTCGGCGCATCGGTGTCTGACGACGTTGGGTAAAAACAAAGCGGTGCTTTCACCCTTTTTCCGGTTTTGCAACCGGGGGTTTTTGTTATTGTGAGCTCGGGCCGGGGCCGAAGGACATTGGTGAGGCGGCAGCGCGGCCGGTCATGACAAGGAGGGTCGCATGCTGAAAGAATTCCAGGAATTCATCTCCAAGGGTAACGTGATGGACTTGGCCGTCGGCGTCATCATCGGCGCGGCCTTTGGCAAGATCGTCGATTCTCTCGTCAACGACATCATCATGCCGATCGTCGGAGCGATTTTCGGCGGACTGGACTTCAACAACTATTTCATCGGGCTTTCCTCGGCCGTCAACGCCACCTCACTGGCGGACGCCAAAAAGCAGGGCGCCGTTTTTGCGTATGGCAGCTTCATTACGGTGGTGCTGAACTTCATCATCCTCGCCTTCATCATCTTCCTGATGGTCAAGGCGGTGAACAATCTGCGCAGGCGGCTTGAGGCCGAGAAGCCCGCGCCCGCGGCAGCGCCTCCACCCGCCGATGTGCAGCTTCTGATCGAAATCCGAGACCTGCTCGCAAGGCGATAAACGGGTCAGTTCGTTCTGGACCAAAACCCCGGTCGCTCGCGGCCGGGGTTTTCTGTTTTCGCATCTGGTAAAGAGCGGCAAACCCGGAGAGAGAGCGGACCTGTTATGAGCCTGGTCGAGACCTTGCGCGCCGAAGCCCGTGCGGCGCCGGAAAGCGGCATTGTCGCCGTCGTCAACTACGGCCGGCTGCGCGACGGCCTGATTCCGCTTTGGGCCGGTGAGGGCGACCTGGCAACGCCGGCCTTCATCACCGATGCCGCGTCGAAGGCACTGGCCGGCGGCGAGACATTCTACACCTGGCAAAGGGGCATTCCCGATCTCAGGCAAGCGCTTGCCCGCTACTACGCCAGGCATTTCGCCAAGACGTTCCCCGAGGAGCAATTCATCGTCACCGGCTCCGGCATGCATGCCATCCAGCTGGCGCTCGCGGCACTCGCCGGCGCCGGCGACGAGGTGATCTATCTGTCGCCGGCCTGGCCGAATTTCGACGCCGCGGCGGCGATATCGGGCGCTGTGCCGGTGCCGGTGACACTCGATCATTCCGGCAATGGCTGGTCCTGCGACGTCGAGAAGGTGGCGGCGGCGATCACGCCGCGCACCAAGGCGCTTTTCATCAACACGCCGTCGAACCCGACCGGCTGGACCGCCGATCGCGAGACCTTGCGGGCGATCCTCGATCTTGCCCGTGCGAAGAACGTGTGGATCATCGCCGACGAGATCTATTCACTGTTCCACTACGGCCGCGGCCGCGCGCCGTCCTTCCTCGACATCGCGACGGCGGAGGACCGCATCCTGTTCGTCAATTCCTTCTCCAAGAATTGGGCGATGACCGGCTGGCGCGTCGGCTGGATCAAGACGCATCCGAGCCTGCAGCAAGTGTTCGAGAACCTGATCCAGTATTCGAACTCGGGCGTTGCCCAGTTCATGCAGCGCGGCGCGATCGCCGCGCTCGACGAGGGCGATGATTTCGTTGCCGAACAGGTCGAGCGGGCGAGGAAGGCGCGCGATCTGGTCTGCGGCATCCTCGGCGTTACCGGCCGAGCCCGGTTTACCGTGCCGCAAGGCGCTTTCTACCTGTTCTTCACGGTCGACGGCATCACGGATTCGCGCAGTGCGGCTTTCGAAATCGTCGACAAGGCCAATGTCGGCCTGGCGCCTGGCACGGCTTTCGGTCCCGGCGGGGAAGCGTTCCTGCGCCTATGCTTCCACCGCCGCCTCGACCAGGTCGAGGAAGCGGCGCACCGGCTGGCGAAATGGATGAAAATAGGCTGAGTCGGTTGGGATGGCCGGTCAGCGTGCGCCAGCAGCTTGGACCGTGACATTCTCCAGTTGATGTCCCGGCATGGATCCTAGGTGTTTAGTCCCGGCATTTGATGGACCGGGTCGAGTCTGAACCGTTCGGGCTCTTTTTTCCAGATTTTGCAGA
>NZ_VFUX01000040.1:0-55064 GCF_006441275.1 Mesorhizobium sp. B2-4-17
ATGTTCGATCCAACCGAATGCTGGAACTATCTCAAACAGGCAGGCTACGTTGCATGTTAATCGCCCGATGCTCTAGCTCCCTACTCACCCTCGATGGGAGGATCGGCGCATAGCGCCGGGGGATGACGACATTGCGCCGCGTGGCACTCCCACCCCGCTCTGCTTCCCGGATCGACCCTCCCATGAGTGGAAGGGTGAAGACTAAAACCCCGCCTGATCGCGAAACAACTCCGCATTGTCGAGCTTCGACACTTCGATCACCGCTTGCGTGCGGCTATAGACATTGAGCTTGCGCAATATCTCCGAGACGTGCGCCTTGACCGTGGTCTCGCCGACCTGCAGCTCGTAGGCGATCTGCTTGTTGAGCAGGCCCTGGCGCAGCATCTGCAGCACCCTCAACTGCTGCGGCGTCAGCGTCGACAGGCGCTGGACCATGTCGGCGCGGTTGCTGCTGTCGGCGTCCCGCGGCTGGCCCTCATAGGTTTCCGGCACATAGATCGCGCCGTCCATCACCGAGCGGATAGCATTGGCCAGGTCGCTCTTGCGCGCCGATTTCGGGATGAAGCCGGCGGCGCCGTAGGAGAGTGCCTCCGAAATGATCTTCGGCTCCTCATAGCCCGACACGATCACCACCGGCAGGCGCGGATGGCGGGTCCTGAGTTGCAGCAGCCCATCGAACCCGTGCACATCGGGCATGCTGAGGTCGAGCAACGCGAGGTCGAACGGCTTTGCGTCGGCCAGAAGATCGAGCGCTTCCGAGATCGAGCGCGCCTCCACCGTGTCGACCTCGGGATAAGCCATCTGCACGGCGCTGTGCAGCGCCTCGCGAAACAGCGGATGATCGTCGATGATCAGAAACCGGGCGCGATCAGTGGCTGACGTCATGGCGTTGGTTTCGAGCCCCGTTCAGTTTGCGGCATAAGGTAGCCCCGCGATCACGAGCGGATTATTGCCAAATAGTATACCGCCGCCATCTGGAGTCCTTGTACGACCTTTTGCGAAGTGCTGCCGCGCCAAATGCGGCGCTTGCCCGGCTCTCGAAATCGGCCGAAGGTGCCGCCTTCCTACATCTATTTTAGAGTTCAACATGACCGCCTTCGTCCTACCCGTGCCGCCAACGCCTTCTGTCGCCGTCAGTGGCTCAGCCCAGCGTTTTGCCGTGCGGCGCATCTTTTGCGTCGGCCGCAATTACGCCGCGCACGCGCGCGAGTTCGGCAATGACGAGCGCGATCCGCCCTTCTTCTTCACCAAGCCGGCCGACGCAGTAGTCGATTCCGGCACGGAGATCCCTTACCCGCCGCTGACCGAAAACCTGCATTTCGAGATCGAATTGGTTGTCGCGATCGGTGTAGCTGGTTCTTGGATCGCCCGCGACAAGGCGCTGGACCATGTCTGGGGCTATGGCGTCGGCATCGACCTCACCCGCCGCGATCTGCAGGATGCCGCCAAGAAGGCAGCGCGGCCATGGGACTGGTCGAAGGCCTTCGACCGCTCCGCGCCCTGCGGCCCGCTGGTTCCGGCGCAGAAATCCGGACACCCGGCGAAGGGGCGTATCTGGCTCGCAGTCGACGGCGCGGTGAAACAGGATGCCGATCTGTCCGAACTGATCTGGCCGGTGGCCGACATCGTGTCGATCTGCAGCGAGGCAGTCGAACTGCAACCGGGCGACCTGATCTTCACAGGCACGCCAGCCGGTGTCGGCGCGGTCAAGCCGGGCGAGACGATGACCGGCGGCGTCGACGGCATTGGTACGATCGAGATCGCCATCGGCCAGCCCGGATCATGAGCGACATCGTCCTGCACAATTACTATCGCTCCTCCACCTCACACCGGGTGCGGATCGCGCTGGAGATGAAGGGGCTGAGCTATGACTACGTCCCGCATCACCTGCGCCACGGCGAGCATCTGGAGCCCGCCTATCTCGCGCTCAATCCGCAGGGGCTGGTCCCGACAATCGTATGGAACGACGGCATGATGCTGACGCAATCGCTGGCGATCATCGAATTCCTCGACGAGACGCAGCCCCATCCGCCATTGCTGCCGAAGGATCCGTCGGACCGGGCGCGTGTCAGGATGCTGGCGCAGATGATCGCCTGCGACATCCACCCGGTGAACAATCTGCGCGTGCTGACCTCGCTGCGCACCCTTTTCGGCGCTGGCGACCAGGACATCACCAACTGGTTCCGCCACTGGGTCAACGAAGGCTTCGGGCCGCTTGAAAAGATTCTGGCCTCCTCGCCGTGGACCGGAACATTCTGCCATGGCGAAGCGCCGGGGCTGGCCGACATCTGCCTCTCGGCACAGGTCACCAGCAATGCGCGCTTCGGTGTCGACCTGGCGCCCTACCCGACCATCGCGCGCATCAACGCCGCCTGCATGGCGCTGCCAGCCTTCCAGAAAGCTGCGCCGCAGAACCAGATCGATGCCGAATAGGCAAGCCTGCGGAATTGCTGCCGCTCTGGCGGAATCGATTTCCGCTTGACCGGTCAGGGAATCGTCTATCGTTTCCGGTAGCGTATGCCGTTTCAAGGGTGGAGTTACCTATGAAAGCCGTCGTCTTCGAGAAATTCGGCGAAGCACCGACGATCCAGACCGTTCCCGATCCGAAGCCGACAACCGACGGCGTCGTCATCAAGGTCGAGGCGACCGGGCTCTGCCGCAGCGACTGGCATGGCTGGATGGGTCATGACGCCGATATCCGCCTGCCGCATGTACCGGGCCACGAATTGGCCGGGGTCGTGGTTGCCGCCGGCAAGCATGTCACCCGCTGGAAAGCGGGCGAACGCGTCACGGTGCCGTTCGCCGTCGGCTGCGGCCATTGCTTCGAATGCACGTCGGGCAATCACCAGGTCTGCGAGCACCAGTCCCAGCCCGGCTTCAATGCCTGGGGCTCCTTCGCCGAATATGTCGCCATCGAGCATGCCGACACCAATCTGGTGCGCCTGCCCGACGAGATGGAATTCGCCACCGCCGCCAGCCTCGGCTGCCGCTTCGTTACCTCGTTCCGCGCCATCGTCGATCAGGGCCGGGTGAAACCGGGCGAATGGGTAGCGGTGCACGGCTGCGGCGGCGTCGGCCTGTCGGCGATCATGATCGCCAGTTCGATGGGCGCCAATGTCATTGGCATCGATCTCTCCGACGAGAAGCTGGACTTCGCCAGGAAGATCGGCGCGGTCGCCACCATCAACGCCTCGACGACGCCGAATGTGGTCAAAGCGGTCAAGCAGATCACCAATGGCGGCGCGCATATGTCGATGGACGCGCTCGGCCACCCCACGACATCGTTCAATTCGATCGCCAATCTGCGCCGGCGCGGCCGCCACGTGCAGGTCGGCTTGATGCTGGGCGAGCACGCCCGCCCGCAAGTGCCAATGGACAAGGTGATCGCCTTCGAGCTCGAAATCCTCGGCAGCCACGGCATGCAGGCCTATCGCTACCCAGCACTGATGGAGATGATCCGCACCAGCAAGCTCAAGCCCGAACTTCTGGTCGGCAAGAAGATCAGCCTTGACGAAGCCCCGGCGGCGTTGATGGCGATGGGTGGCTTCGAGGGCATCGGCATTGGGGTGGTGACGAAGTTCTAGGTGCGGGAATATCTTCCCGAATTACCGCGCAAACTTCTTCGCACCGACAACACAAAGAACCACGCCGAGCGTGACGACGATCATCAGCGGGCTGACCTTCTCGTGCAGCAGGGTCGCCGCCAGCGCAAGGCCGAAGAAAGGCTGCAGCAGCTGCAACTGGCCGACCGCCGCTATGCCGCCTTGCGCCAGGCCGCGATACCAGAACACGAAGCCGATCAGCATGCTGAACAGCGAGACATAGGCGAGACCAATCCAGGCATGGGAGCCGACATCGGCAAAGGACTGCGGCAGCGTCGCGAAAGTCAGCACCAGCATGATCGGCAGCGACAGCGTCAGCGCCCAGCAAATCACCTGCCAGCCGCCAAGCCGGCGCGACAACGCGGCCCCTTCGGCGTAGCCCAGCCCGCAGACGATGATGGCGGCGAGCATCAGACCATCGCCGACCGGTGAAGCGGTCACGCCCTGGACCAGGGCGAAACCCGCGACCAGCGCGCTGCCCAGACATGAAAACAGCCAGAAGCCCGGGTGGGGACGGTCGCCGCCGCGCAACACACCGAAGATCGCGGTCGCCAACGGCAGCAGGCCGACGAAGATGATGGAATGCGCGGAGGTGACGTGCTTCAGCGCCAGCGCGGTCAACAGGGGGAAACCGACCACCACCCCAAGCGCGACGATCACCAAAGACAGCAGATCCCCGCGCTCCGGACGTTTCTGCCGGAACAGAAGCAGCATCGCCAGGCCAAGCAATCCGGCAATCGCCGCCCGGGCCGATGTCAGGAATGTTGGATCGAAATCCGCGACCGCCACGCGCGTCGCCGGCAGCGAGCCGCTGAAGATCAGCACGCCGATAAGTCCATTCATCCAACCGCTCGCGGTCTTGTCCATTGCAGGCTCCTATTTCTTTTGCCTCTATCGGCCGGAAGTCCATGGTGCAGCCAGAGACAATGGGGTACAATTTCGCGAAACTGTAATGGTCAATCGGACAGTACGGATGACGGATATCGCCTTCGAAACCAATGGCTCACAAACTCTGGTGGAGAGTGTCATGGCGACCATCCGTCAGAGGATTGCCGCGCGCAGCCTGACACCGGGAGCCCGGCTGCCCTCGATCCGGGCCTTCGCAAAATCCATGCAGGTGTCAAAGTCCACCGTCGTCGAAGCCTATGAGCGGCTCGCCGCCGAGGGCGCGATCCGCTCCCGGCCGGGCTCCGGCTTCTACGCCGCCGGATCGCTGGCGCCGTTGTCGCTGGCCGAGATCGGTCCTCGGCTCGACCGTGCCGTCGATCCGCTCTGGGTGTCACGCCAGTCGCTGGATGCCAGCGGCGAGGCCCTGAAACCCGGCTGCGGCTGGCTGCCGGCCTCCTGGATGCCCCAGGCCGGCTTGCGCCGCGCCCTGCGCACGGTGGCGCGTGCCGAAGATATCGCGCTTGCCGATTACGGAACGCCGCTTGGCCTGCCGCCACTGCGGCAGCTGCTGGCGCGCCGCATGGCCGGGTATGGCATCGAAGCCTCCCCCAAACAGATCATGCTGACGGAATCGGGCACGCAGGCCATCGACCTCCTGTGCCGGTTCCTGATCGAACCTGGCGACACGGTGCTGGTCGACGACCCCTGCTATTTCAATTTCCACGCTTTGCTGCGCGCCCATCGCGCCAAGGTCGTCAGCGTTCCCTATACGCCGTCAGGACCGGATATCGAGCTGTTTGCGCAGGCGCTTGCCGAACACCGGCCGCGCCTCTACATCACCAACTCCGCCATCCACAACCCGACCGGTGCGATCCTGTCGCCAGTCACAGCGCACCGTCTGTTGAAGCTCGCCGATCAGTCGGACCTGACCATTGTCGAAGACGACATCTTCGCCGATTTCGAGCACGCCCCTGCCCCGAGGCTGGCGGCGTTCGATGGTCTCAGCCGCGTCGTCCACATCGGCAGTTTCTCCAAGACGCTGTCGGCGTCGATCCGCTGCGGTTTCATCGCCGCGCCCCGCGACTGGATCGATGGCCTTACCGACCTCAAGATCGCCACGACCTTCGGCGGCGGACGGCTGGCGGCCGAACTGGCCCTGATGCTGCTGAAGGATGGCAGCTACCGCAAGCATATGGATTTGCTGCGCGTGAAGCTTGCGCGCGCCATGGTCGAGACCGGCGCCCGGCTGAAGGCAATCGGCATCACGCCCTGGATCGACCAGCCGGCCGGCCTGTTCCTGTGGTGCGGCCTGCCCGATGGCGTTGACGCGGCCGAAGTCGCACGCCGCGCCCTCGCCGACAATGTCGTGCTGGCGCCAGGCAATGCGTTCAGCCTGTCGCAGACAGCGAGCCGTTTCCTGCGCTTCAACGTCGCCCAGTGTGGAGACGAGCGGATTTTCAAAGTGCTGGAAACCGCGATGAAGCGGTGATCTCAGGCCCTCTTTGATCAGCGGCCGGCGCAGACCTCCCGCACGCACTCACGCAACCAGCGTTGCGCCGGGTCGGCATCGAGACGTGGGTGCCAGAGCATGGAGATGGTGACTTCCACGGTGGCGACCGGGAGTGCAAAACTGTGCATCCCGGCCCGCGCGCCGGCAGTGTGCCGTTCGGGCACGCTGGCAATCAGGTCCGAGGCGCGTGCCAGGGCGAGTGCCGCCGAGAAACCCGAGACCATGCACACGATCGTCCGCTGCAGGCCAAACGTGCCCAAGGCTTCGTCGATCGGCCCCTTCTCGCGGCCACGCCGGGAAACGCTGATATGCCGGCCCGCCGCATAGCGCTCGGGCGCCACCGTGCCCTCGCTCAGGCGATGGTCAGCTCGCACGGCACCGATGAATCGGTCGCGAAACAGCGCCTGGATGCGCACTTCGGGTCCGGTTTCGCCGGCGACACCGATTTCCAGGTCGATCGCCGCGTCGCGCAGCGACATCGCGTCCTTATTGGACTTCGCGGCGAAACGCAGCCGCACCCTCGGCGCATCGGCCTCGACGCGGGCGACGAGACGAGGCCCGAACTCCTCGACGAAACCCTCGTTGGTACGCAGCGTAAAGACCCTGTCCAAGCGCCGAAGATCAAGCAACTCGGCGGGACGCAGCAGCGCCTCCGCGTCCTGGACGGCACGGCCGACCTGCCGCCGCAACTCCTCCGCTCGCGGCGTCGCCACCAGGCCGCGCCCGGCTCGGACCAGAAGCGGATCGCCCGTTGCCTCGCGCAACCGCGCCAGCGTCCGGCTCATTGCCGAGGGGCTGAGCCGCAGACGACGCGCGGCCCGCGCCACGCTGCCTTCCGCCAGCAAGGCGTCGAGTGCGAAGAGCAGATTGAGATCGGGTGACGCCATCAATGGTTCATAACATGATGTAGCGTCTGATGCACGAATATCATGCAAATGCTGCGCCTTCCGCCATATCATCCACAAGACTAGATCTCCAACAGCTCCGGTTCGGAGCAAGCGCAAAGGAGATCGCCATGGCAGTCGCGAAGCAAAATCGGGAGAGGCCGATATCAACTTCACAAAAATCCGCCGGCAGGGCACTGGCAAGCCTGTCGCTCGCCACGCTGCTGTCATCGTTGGGAACCAGCATTGCCAGCGTCGGGCTGCCCTCGCTGATGCAGGTGTTCGGCGCGCCATTTCAAGCCGTGCAATGGGTGGTTCTCGCCTATCTCCTTGCCATCACCACGCTGATCGTCAGCGCCGGGCGACTGGCCGACATGTTCGGGCGCCGGCCGTTGCTGCTCGGCGGTATCGCGCTGTTCACATCGGCATCGGTGCTCTGCGGGCTCGCGCCGACGCTCTGGCTGCTGATCGCCGCCCGAGCCGTGCAGGGACTTGGCGCGGCGCTGATGATGGCGCTGACGCTGGCCTTTGTCGCGGAGACCGTGAGCAGGGAAAGGACCGGCAGTGCCATGGGCCTGCTTGGCGCCATGTCCGCGATCGGCACCACACTCGGCCCGTCGCTCGGCGGTCTGCTGATCGCCGGCCTCGGCTGGCGGGCGATCTTCCTGGTCAATGTCCCGCTGGGCCTGCTGACCTTCGCCCTCGCCTGGCGCGCGCTGCCTGCCGGCAACAAGGCAGCCCAACAAGGCAAGTTCGACGCGACAGGCACTGTCCTGCTGGGCTTGACGCTGGCCGCCTATGCGATGGCCATGACGCTTGGCCGGGGTAATTTCGGCGTGCTCAATGTCGGCCTGCTGGCTGTCACCGCCCTCGGCATCGTGCTGTTCGCTGTCGCACAGAGGAGCGTGAAGAACCCTCTGGTCCAGCTTGCCGGCTTCCGGGATCTGCGGCTCAGCGCCAGCCTGGCCATGGGCTTCATCGTCGCCACGGTGATGATGGCGACCCTGGTCGTCGGCCCGTTCTATCTGTCGCGGGGGCTGGGACTCGATGCCGCGACGGTCGGCGTGGTGCTGTCGACCGGGCCGCTCGTCTCGACCCTGTCGGCGCTGCTGGCCGGGCGCCTTTCGGATCGGCTTGGCGCCCACAGGATGATGGTCGCCGGCCTGATCAGCCTCGCCACGGGTACAGCCCTTCTGTCGCTCGCCATGACGACGCTCGGCATTGCCAGCTATGTCGGTCCGATCACCGTCACCTGCTTCGGCTACGCCCTGTTCCAGACATCCAACAACGCGGCTGTCATGAGCGGTGTCGGCGCCGGCGAGCGTGGTGTCATATCGGGGTTGCTCAACCTGTCGCGCAATCTAGGCCTCATCACCGGCGCTTCCCTGATGGGCGCAATATTCGCGGTCGCATCGGCCGGTGCTCGGCAAGGAACAGGTCAGGACGTGGTGAATTCCGCCTCGGCCGCCCGGGGAATGCAGGTCACCTTCGAGACGGCAACCGCCCTGGCGCTGGCTGCACTGTTGCTTGCGCTCTTATCGTTGCGCATTTCCGGCCGTCCGCAGCCCGGGATTGCGTGACCTGCGGGGGGCTTTGGGCGGACACCGCTCAGGCCCCTGCCCGTTTACGGCGCTCATAGAGCATGACCAGCGTCTCCGCCGTCAAGGCGGGCTTCTCCTCACCCTCGATCTCGACGGTGTTGGCGGCCTTCATCAGGTACTGGCCAGGCCCTCTGTCTTCCATGGAAAGCAGCGTGGTGCGCAGCCGGATGCGCGCACCGACCTTGACCGGTGCCAGGAAGCGCACCTTGTCGAAGCCGTAATTGAAGGCGGCCTGCGTATTTTCCGGCACGATGCCCATGCCGAGCGCCAGCGCGCCGATGATCGACAGCGTCAGATAGCCATGCGCGATCGTCGTGCGAAACGGGCTCTGCCGCCGCGCCCGTTCGGGGTCGACATGAATCCATTGATGGTCGCCGGTGCATTCGGCGAACTGGTTGATACGGTTCTGGTCGACCGTGGTCCATTCCGAGACGCCGAGCTCCTGGCCGGACATCGTCCTCAACTGCTCGTAGGTTGGCGGCGTTTTAGGCCGTACTTCAGTCATTCCTGCTTTCCCGATAGCTTGCAGCGCCTCCGGACCACGAACTGACTGCTTCTGTCAATTCGTCGCGCATGATTCCGTTCCGCTGAATTCCGGCCGATTCGTGCCATGGCTTGCCTTGCAATGGCAGGTCGAATTCGGATTTTCTGACTGTCAAGAACGGGCGTGAGCGATAGCGTTGCGCTGGTGCAACTATGCGCAAGGTTGCGGGATTGCGAACCGGCGCCCCCGGCCGAAGGCGGAACCGCAGCCCATCGAAGCCTTACTTCTGCCCATAGCCGGCGCGGATTTCCTCCATCGCCTCCTTGATGCGCGCACGCAGGATATCGATCGATTCGGTGCCCGATTCCCTCGCCAATTCGGCCACTTCACCGGCATTTTTCAGGGCGGCCTCGAAGGATTTCCTGGCGAACTCCGTCTGCTTGGCCAGGAGTTCCTGGGGGTTCCCCGGCGCCCGGTAGCTCTGCGCCATGTCGGCAACCTCGCGCAGCGTGTCCTGCAGCATCTCGCGTTGTCTTGACAGCAGCGAGGACGCTCCGGCGGCACTGACGCGCGCCGATTTCTCCAAGGCTTCGAGGTTCTTGCGGTGATGGGCGAGGATCGCCTCGACATCGACATTGGGCACCTTCAGGTCACGGCCGAACCTGCCGAACATGTCCATGAAGGAATCGGATTCCGGTTGCTTTGCCATGAGTGTCTTCTCCCCTGTTGCCGCGGATGCGGTGCCCTCGTCGGGAGAATAGCACTGGGCTGCCGTATGTCCATTTCGAACACAGGCCTGGCGAGCGAGGCGCATCAATTGACCGGGAGCAGCAGCTCGATCGTGTAGAGCACGATGCCCGCCAGTCCGCCGATGATCATGCCGTTAAAGCGGATATATTGCAGGTCCCTGCCGATGTTCATCTCGATCAGCCGCGTCAGTTGCGCCAGGTCCCAGCGCTTGACCTGATCGGCGATGAATTTCGACACGCCGCTCTTCTGGCTCTCGACGAAGGAGGCCAGCGCCACGACGAACCCCTGGTTCATGTCGGCCCGGATCTGCGCATCGCCGGCAAGGTGCCGCCCGACCTCGACGAACATGTTGGCGAGATGCGCGCGGATCACCGAATTCGGCGCCTTGGCGTCCTGTTCGATGAACAGGCTGAGGCTCTCCCACATATCGCCGGCCAGCGCCCTGACTTCCGGTCTGGCGAGGAAATCGTGCTTCATCTTCTCGGCACGCCTGGCATACTGCTTCGACGTCCGCAGCCGCTCGACGAAGCCTTGCGCGAATCGGTCGAACTCGGCGCGCATTGGATGGTTGGGATCGGCCCGGACCTCGTCGAGCAGGGAGCCCGCGGAGGCGACGATCTTCTTCAGCAGATAGGCGTCGGCCCTGAACAGGTTGAACAGCGATGGCAGTTCCTCGCGGATCTTCTCGCGCATCGTCGCCAGCGCCTGCTCATCGTTGAGGAAACGGCCGATCACCTTGATGAATTCGTCGAACAGCTTCTGGTGTCGGCGGTCATCGGTGAGTGCCGACAACAGTTCGGCGGCCAGTGGCGCCAACGGCACCTTTTCGATCTGCTCGAGCATGCGGCTGGTGACGAAGCCGCGCAATCCGGATTGCTCGACGGCGGCAAGCGTCTGCGGCACCAGCCGCACGACGAAGCGCGACAGGCCGGCGGCGCGCTCGGCGTCGGCCAGCCAGTCGGCGACCAGCGCTGAAAAATCGACCTCGGCCAGCTTTTCCCGCACCGGTTCCGGCGCCAGGAAGTTGACCTCGATGAAGCGGCCGAGATTATCGGCGATGCGGTTCTGGTTTTCCGGAATGATGGCGGTGTGCGGGATCGGCAGCCCGAGCGGCCGCCTGAACAGCGCCACCACCGCGTACCAGTCGGCGAGGCCGCCAATGGTCGCCGCCTCGGCGAAGGCAGCGACGAACCCCAGCCACGGATAGGTGCCCTGGAACGACTTGGCCAGCGCAAACACCAGCACGCAAAGCGCCAGAGCGGCCGTGGCGATGAATTTGGTTCGCCGCAGCGCGGAGAGTTTGGCGGCCGCGTCGGTGTCGAAACGGACGGGCGCCAGGGACTGGGCCGATTGAGACATGATGAGCCGCTCCTCGTCGATCCCAGCCTATCTAGTGCTTCGGCCGCCAAAATGCCCGCGACGACCGTTTTCCTAAGCTTTTCGCTCCACTGCGCACATAAAGTTGACGAGAATATTCATCTATCAAACGATGGCAGTCTGGAATTATTCCAAGGTATAAGCCATATTCGGATCGAGGCCAGCGTGGCGAATTCGAATTCCGGATGGGAGCCGCGCGGCAAAGTTTTGGAATCTGGCGTGGGTTGCGCCAGCGCCTAGCGAGGACAAGATGCGGCTAACGCGCCAAACCAACTATGCCATGCGCATCCTGATGTACTGTGCCGCCAATAATGACCGGTTGAGCCGCATTCCAGAGATCGCGGCCGCCTATTCCGTATCGGAGCTTTTCCTTTTCAAGATCCTGCAGCCACTGGTCGAGAACGGCCTTGTCGAGACCGTGCGCGGCAGGAATGGCGGCGTCCGGCTTGGCCGCGCAGCCGAGGCGATCAGCCTGTTCGACGTCGTGCGCGTCACCGAGGAAAGCTTCGCCATGGCCGAATGTTTCGAGAACGACGCCGCCGAATGCCCGCTGGTCGACAGCTGCGCGCTGAATTCGGCGTTGCGCGAGGCGCTCAACGCCTTCTTCGCCGTGCTGGCCCGCTACACGATCGCCGACCTCGTGGCGGCGCGGCCGAATGTGCGCAACCTGCTCGGCATCGACATGCTAGAGCGCCGCGCGCCGGCCGCATAGCGGAAGGCTATACGCTTTTCGCGTCGCACACGGTTTGGGCCACGAGGTCGGAAAATTTCCGTGCCGCGGCACGCCCGTCGAGGCCAGCCGCGCCGGCTCAGGCCGCGGCGAGCAGGCTCGCATTACCGCCCGCCGCCGTGGTGTCGACGCAGACAGCCCGCTCATGCGCATAGGCCGCCGGATTGAGCACCTCGCTGACCAGCGGCACGATCGGTCCGCTGCGCTCGGCAATGACCTTGCGCACGATGCGCGCCGCCTCGGGCGTCCCGGAAAAAGCAACGACATCGACGCGTAACGACCGCGCCTCGACCGGATCGGGCCGGCCATCGATCGCGGCCAGAGGCAGGCCTTTCCCGATCAATGCGGAAAGTGCGGCCGGCGCTCCGGGTGCCACGGCAAGCACCGCATTGCCGGCGGCGAGCGCCTGGATGGTCTGGGCAAGCAGCGTATCAGCGTCGGGACCGAGGCACAGCACCCGGCCGCGCGGCGACAGCGACAGCGTGTTGGCCTCGCCGGTCGGCCCGGGCAAATCGACCTGGCCGAAATCGATGCCGGCGGCGGCAGCGATCGCCGCCGCTCCCTTGCCGCGCAGATGCTTGCGCAGGATGGCGATCCGGTCCGGCCGGGTCGACCAGCCGCCAAGCGCCGGATCCGGCAGATTGTCGGCCAGTTCGGTCGCCGTCACCTTGTGGCCGTCCTGCACATGCGTGCCGGCCTCGGGGCCTTTGCGGAAGCGTCGGAGATAGTGCGGCCCGCCGGCCTTTGGTCCCGTACCGGACAGCCCCTCGCCGCCGAACGGTTGCGATCCAACCACGGCGCCGATCTGGTTGCGGTTGACATAGATGTTGCCGGCATGGATGCCGTCGACGAAATGCTGCACGCGGCCTTCGATACGGGTGTGCAGGCCGAAGGTCAGGCCATAGCCCTTGCGATTGATCGCCGCGATCACCGCATCGATCTCGTCGGCGTCGAACGTCGAAACGTGCAGCACCGGCCCGAATACCTCGCGCTCCATCTCCTCGATGCCCTTGACCCGAAAGACGTGCGGCGCCACGAAGCGGCCGTCCTTCGGAGCTTCGAGCTTGGCGATCAGCCTGCCCTCGAGGCCCTTCTTGGTGCAATAATCGCTGATCGAGGCCTGGGCCTCGTCATCGATGACCGGACCGACATCGGTCGAGATCAGCCAGGGATCGCCGACGTTGAGCGCTTCCATCGCGCCCTTCAGCATCTCCAGCATCTTCTTCTCGACGTCCTTCTGCACATAGAGCACGCGCAGCGCCGAACAGCGCTGGCCCGCACTCTGGAAGGCCGAGGCCAGGATATCGCGTACCGCCTGTTCCGGCAGGGCCGTGGAATCGACGATCATGGCGTTGAGGCCGCCGGTCTCGGCGATCAGCATGGCATCTGGCGCGGCGGTCTCGGCCAGCTGCTTTTCGATCAGCTTGGCGACCTCGGTCGACCCGGTGAAGCAGACACCTGCAATGCGCGGGTCGGCGGTCAGCGGCCCGCCGACCGACGGGCCGTCGCCTGGCAGAAGCTGGATAACGTCTTCCGGCACGCCGGCCTCGCGCAGCAATTCGACGGCGCGGAAGGCGATCAGCGGCGTCTGCTCGGCCGGCTTGGCGATCACCGAATTGCCGGTGACGAGTGCCGCCGCGACCTGACCGGTGAAAATGGCGAGCGGGAAATTCCACGGCGAAATGCAGACGATGGCGCCCCGCGCCTCGGTGCCCGCTTCGGCATTTGCCGCCTCGGCGGCGTAGTAGCGCAGGAAGTCTACGGCCTCGCGCACCTCGGCGACCCCGTCGGCCAACGACTTGCCGGCTTCGCGGGTTGCCAGCGCGAAAAATTCGACAGCATTGGCTTCATAGAGATCGGCGGCGCGGTTGAGGATGGCGGCACGTTCGGCAACTGGACGTCTAGCCCAGGCCGGCTGTGCTTCCACCGCGATGCGCACGGCCGTCGAGACCTGCTCGGCGGTGGCCTCGTGAACCGTGCCGACCACCTCGCCGGGTTTCGCCGGATTGACGATCGGGCGCTGCTTGCCGGCGCCCGCGGCGCGCGTGATCGGCTTGGCGTGCCAGCGGTCCGGCCCGGCAAAGGCCGCCCTTGCCTTGTCGATTGCCGCGAGCGTCACCGTGTCGGTGATGTCGAATCCCTTCGAATTGCGGCGGCCGGCTCCGAATATCTGGGAAGGCCGGGTAATCGCCGGATTGGCGGCCGGCCCCTGGTGCTCGATCGTATCGAGCGGATCGCGGGCAATGTCCTCCGGCTCGACATCCTCGTCGGTCAGTTGGTGCACAAAGGAGGAATTGGCGCCGTTCTCCAGCAGCCGGCGAACCAGATAGGCCAGCAGGTCGGAATGCGCGCCGACCGGCGCATAGATGCGGCAGCGCGTGCCTTCGGCCTTGCGCACCGTCTCGTGCAGCGCCTCGCCCATGCCATGCAGGCGCTGGAACTCGAAGCAATCGCGATCTCCCGCCATGGACAGGATGGCCGCGACGGTGTGGGCGTTGTGCGTGGCGAATTGCGGATAGATGCGGTCGGTCATGCCAAGTAGCTTCTTGGCGCAGGCTATGTAGGAGACGTCGGTGTTGGCCTTGCGGGTGAAGACGGGATAGCCGGAAAGCCCAAGCGTCTGCGCCCGCTTGATCTCGGTGTCCCAATAGGCGCCCTTCACCAGCCGCACCATGATGGTGCGATCGTACTTCTTCGCCAGCGCGTAGAGCCAGTCGATGGCAAACGCGGCGCGCGGCCCATAGGCCTGGACGACGACGCCGAAACCATTCCAGCCGGCGAGTTCCGGCTCGGCCAGCACCCGCTCGATCACGTCGAGCGACAAATCGAGGCGGTCGGCCTCCTCGGCATCGATATTGAGGCCCATGCGCGAATGGCGCGCTGCGAGCGCCAGCGTCAGCAGGCGCTCGGCCATGACCGGCAGCATCTCTTCCTTCTGCGCCACCTCATAGCGTGGATGCAGCGCCGAGAGCTTGACCGAGATGCCATGGTTCTGGCGGATGTCGGGGCTGTTGGAACCGGAATCGAGCGAGGAAATGGCGTCGGCATAGGCCCTGTGGTAGCGCAAGGCGTCGGCCTCGGTGCGGGCGGCCTCGCCCAGCATGTCGAAGGAATAGAGATAGCCCTTCTGGATCATCGGCCTGCCGCGCTTGACGGCTTCCGCGATGGTGCGGCCGAGCACGAACTGCTCGCCCATTTCGCGCATGGCGGCGGCGACCGCCTTGCGGATGACCGGCTCGCCCAATCGCCGCACCATCGAACGCAACGTGCCTTCGATGCCGCCCTCGCCCTCGTCGAGTACGCGGCCAGTTAGCATCAGCGCCCAGGTCGAAGCATTGACGAAGATCGAGCTCGAACCGCCAGAATGCGCCGACCAATCGTGCGGCGCGATCTTGTCGGCGATGAGATCGTCCATCGTCTCGGTATCAGGCACGCGCAGCAGCGCCTCGGCCAGGCACATCAGCGCCACGCCTTCCTTGGTGGAGAGGCCATAGGCGGAGAGGAAGACCTCCATGAGCCGTGGATCCGACGAGCCGCGCACCGCCCGCACCAGGTCGGCGGCGCGGGCCGAAATCGCCCTGCGGTTCTCGGCCGAGAGCCCCGTCGTCTCCGCCAGACGCTTCAGCGCCTCGTCTTCGTCGGGCAGGTAGTTGGCACGGATCTGCTGGCGGATGGCGTCGAGCGGCATGGCGGTCCTATGAGCAAGCATAAGGGAACGGCCCGGCGGTCACCGGACCGAATGGCGCAAGCTAGCACAGGCGCGAATTTTAGTCGGTCCAAAGAAATCGACATTTTAGCCCATATGATCTATCATAGCGCCATAAATTCATTAAACGGACTATGTTTTTCATGACAGAAGACCAATTGGACCGGATCGACAGGAACATCCTGTCGGCGCTGGCGAGCAACGGCCGGCTTTCCATGTCCGAACTGGCGGCAAAGGTCGGTCTTTCCAAGACACCCGTGCAAGCGCGGGTGAAGCGGCTAGAGAAGGACGGCTTTATCAGAGGCTACCAGGCGATCATTGATCGGGAGCGCATGGGCGAAGGCCATGTCGCCTTCGTCCAGGTGAAATTGTCGGACACCCGTTCCGCCGCGCTGGACGCTTTCAACCGCGCCGTTCAGGGCGTGCCGGAGATCGAGCAGTGCCACATGATGGCGTCGAGCTTCGACTATCTGCTGAAGGTGCGCACCAGGGACATTGCCGCCTATCGCCGCGTGCTCGGCGAGCGTATTTCGGCCCTGCCTCATGTCGCGCAGACCTCCACCTTCGTGGCGATGGAGACGGTGAAGGATCGATGACCATGATCCCGAAAAGCAGACGCCGGTTTTCGGACGAGATTATGGTCAAATAAGAAAACAGAGCCTATTCCGAAAGCGTCTTCAGGAACGCCACCAGCGCCGCGCGCTCGCGATCCGAAAGCTGCAGCGGATGGATTTCGGATACACCTTCGACGCTCGGTGCAGCCTTGGCGTAGTGCGCAACCACCTCGTCGAGCGACGAAAACTGACCGGCGTGCATATAGGGCGGGCGTGTTGCCGCGCCGCGCAGCGACGGTGTCTTGTAGGCGCGGATCAGTTCCGGCGCGTCCTTGACCATGAAGCGCAACTCGCCGCAGGCGCTGACGTCGCCATCCCGATACGCGCCGAAGCAGTTGAACGGGTCAGCCTCTACCTGTGCCACCGCGTCGATGCGTCCGCGATCCGGCGGCAGACCTGCGACAGGCGGCACGCCCGTGTTGTGAAAGCCGTTGTCGGTGAAGCGCGGGCCGTTGTGACAGGTCACGCAATTGGCCTTGCCGATGAACAGTTTCAGCCCAAGGATCTCCTCCCTGGAAAAGGCCGCGTCGTCTTTCGGCTCGGCGCCTGTGACGAGGTCGAGCGCAAAGCGGTCGAAACGCGTCTGTGCCGGTTCGATCGAGCGTTCGAAGGCCGCGATCGCCTTGCCTATGTTGGCATAGACGCGGTTGACGGCGTCGCGCTGCGCGTCGCTCATCGCGTTCCAGGCAGCCCTCTCGGCATCGCTTCCAAGCGGGCTGGCATTGAGCGGAATGCCGGAGAAATCGGGCAGCGGCCCGAAGATGCGCTCATAACGTTCGCCGAAGCGCGCCTTGATGTAGTGCGCATAGGCGGCGCGGTTTCCCGCCTGCTCCAGCGGATTTTCCAGCGGCGTCAACGCTTGCGCCCACAGACTGTCGCGACGGCCGTCCCAGAACAACCAGGGGTCGCGCGCCACGCCGGCCAGCGCCATGGTGCGGCGGTTGGTGCGGCCGATGCCCACCGCCTGCGGCAGGTCATCCTGGAACTGCCGGTCGATCTTGTGGCAGGTCGAGCAGGACACCGTACCGTCGCGACTCATCCCTACGTCGAAGAACAGCGTCGAGCCAAAAGCCGCGGCCGCCGGCACGTCGGCAAAACGGTTGGTGGTGTCGGGCTTCAGAAGCGGCAGCGTGTTCAACGCCAGAGAAGCGATGGTCTTCTTCTCGGCGTCGGAGAAATCCGGTTTGCCGCAGCCAGCGAGGATGGCCGCCACTGTCAGCGCCAGAAAGAAGAAAAGACGCTTCATCGATCGCTCACAGCACCACGTTGAACAGCACCGTGTCGGAGCCGGCGGTGGCCGAGATGGCGAAGTGCAGCTGCCACCAGCCGCTCATCGTGAATTTCACCCCCTCGATGCGATAGCGGCCGTCGCCGAGATAGTCGGTCGCCTGCGGGCTGGTCGGAAGGCCGTGATTGTGCTGCGGCATTCCCCCGGAGATGGTGATCGCGGCCCCCTCCACCGGCGCACCGGCCTTCGTCTTCAAGGTCAGCAGCCAGGATTCCAGCTCGCCCTGCCGCACGACGCCCCTCTCCGGCGCGAAGCTCGCCATGAACAGCCCGTTGTCCGTGGTCTTTGTCCGCGAGACATCCGGGCCGATGGGCTGTGCCGATTGCGGCGCGGTCAGATAGACGATCGCGAGAACGCCGACCAGCAGAGCAGCCAGACCAAGACCTGCCAGGAGATAACGCCATAACGATGCCAAACCAGTTCCTCTTCTGCGGACAACGTTCTGCCGGGAGGATCGCATCCCGCCAGGCCGTGGGAAACGCTGTGGCGGAAAAAAGCCTGCTTGCCAAGCATGGCGCTGTCGCCGGCAAAAAGCTACAGCACCAAAATCACTGGAGGATTGCAGATGGCGGGAAACGGCGTCGCCTCGATCGGCGAATGCATGCTCGAATTGTCGGGGCAGACCGGCCCCAACTGGCGCATGGGTTTTGCCGGCGACACGTTCAACACACTGTGGGCGCTGCATGCGTTGAGCGGGGACCGGCCGGCAACCTATGTCTCGGCCTTCGGCGACGACCCCTTCTCGCAGGGCCAGATCGGCTTCTTCGTCGAAAACGGCATCGGCATCGGCTCCAGCCCGGTGATACCGGGAGCGCGCCCCGGCCTCTATGCGATCACGTTGACCGGCGCCGAGCGCTCCTTCACCTACTGGCGCGGCGACGCCGCCGCACGGCAGCTCGCGTCGGACGCTGAGGCACTGTCGAAAAGCCTGAAAAATCAGTCGCTTGTCTACTTCAGCGGAATCACTTTGGCAATTCTGGACGAGGCCGCGCGCAAAACGCTGGTGACGGCCCTGGCCAAGGCGCGGGCGGCTGGCTCGCTGATCGCCTTCGATCCCAATTACCGGCCACGGCTCTGGCGCAACCGCCAGGACGCGCAGGCGGCGATCGTCGAAGCGCTTGATGTCACCGACATCGCGTTGCCGACCTTCCCCGACGAGCAGATGCTGTTTGATGATGCATCGCCACGGGCAACCGCGGAGCGGCTCGGGCGACAGGTCGGCGAAGTTGTCGTCAAGAATGGCGAGCAGCCGGCATTGGTTGCCGAAAACGCGACAGTGGAGGATGTGCCCGCGATCCATGTCGCTGCCCCCGCCGACACGACCGGCGCCGGCGATTCCTTCAATGGCGGCTATCTCGCGGCGCGTCTTGCCGGTCATGGCCCTCGGGAAGCCGTCCGCCGGGCCCATCGTGTCGCCGCCGCCGTGGTGCAGGTTAGCGGCGCGCTGGCGCCATTCGAGACTCTGCGAACTGCGTTCGACGGCCTAGGTCCAACCTGATCCTCGGAGATTTAAGGCAGGCGGAACCGGTATTCCGTCACATGGTGGTAGATCGCGCCAGGCCACAGCGTCGCCTGCGGGAAATACGGCCGGTTCGGTGCATCCGGCCATGTCTGCGGCTCCAGGCAGAAGCCGCAGAAAGGCTTGTAGCCGCGCCCCTCCAGCCCGGTGCGCGGCGTCACGTACTGACCAGTGTAGAGCTGAATACCGGGCTCCGTGGTCCAGACCTCCATTTCGACACCTGAACTCGCCCCTTGCGTCCATGACGCCTGCTTCAGCGGCCCACGCGTCGAGGCAAGGCAGAAATTCCGGTCGTAGGGAAGCTGCTCGCCCTCGGTTTCCATGCGCAACGGCCGTGCCTGACGGAAATCATAGGGCGTGCCGTCAACCGGCTTGACCACGCCGGTCGGGATCATGTCGCCATCAACCGGCAGATAGGCGCCGGCATTGAGCATCATCCGGTGGTCGAGGATGTCGCCGGCGCCGCCATCATCCAGGTTGAAATAGGAGTGCTGGGAGAGATTGCACAGCGTCGGCTCCTCGCAGGTCGCCGTCAGTTCGACGCTGAGCGTCCCGGGGATCTTCAACCGGTAGGTGCAAGTGACGTCGAGCGCGCCGGGAAAACCCATCGCACCGTCCGGATCGTGCAGCGTCAGCGTGACGAAGTCCCTGCCATGCAGCGAAACCGCCCACGGCCGATGCGAATAGCCTTGCGAGCCGCCATGCAGCGTATGCTTGCCGAGGAAGTTGCGTTCCGTCTGGTAACGGTTGCCGCCAATCGTGAAGCGGCCGTCGGCGATGCGATTGGCATAGCGGCCAACCACCGCGCCGAAGAAGGCAGTATCGGTTTCATAGGCTTCCAGATTGCCGTAGCCGAGCACCAGCGGTGCATCGTGCCCGGTCAGGCGCAAATCCTGGACGATGGCGCCAAATCCGATGATATTGGCGGTGAGGCCGCCGCCTCTGATCGTGAAGCGGCGCACCGGCTCGCCTGCCTGAGTCGTGCCGAAAACCTCGCCGTCCTTCATCGCCATGCCCGCAAACGCCAGTTGATCCAGAAAAGTTCGGCTGGTCTTCCATGAGAGATGGGAGGGCCAACGGCCTTCCCATCCGGGAAGCTCTATCAGAGGCCGAGGCCGCCGATGCAGACATATTTGGTATCGAGGTAATCCTCGATGCCCTGGTGTCCGCCTTCCTTGCCCAGGCCCGATTCCTTGACGCCGCCGAACGGCGCCTCCGGCGTGGTGATGAGACCTTCGTTGACGCCGACCATGCCGTATTTCAGGCCTTCCATGACCCGGAAAGCGCGGCCGAGATCGCCGGTGTAGAAATAGCAGGCAAGGCCGAACTCGGTGTCGTTGGCGAGCGCGACCGCCTCTTCCTCGGTCTCGAATTTGAACACCGGTGCGATCGGGCCAAAAATCTCTTCCTTCATGAAGCGCATCTTGGGCGTGGCGTCGGCGATCACCGTCGGCTGGAAGAACGAACCGCCAAGCGCATGGCGCTTGCCGCCGGCAACAACCTTACCGCCCTTGGAGGTGGCGTCGGCGATGAATTCCTCGACCTTCTCGACCGCCTTCTCGTCGATCAGCGGTCCCTGTTGCACGCCCTCCTCAAGGCCGGAACCGACCTTCAGTCCGTTGCTGGCCGCGGCCAGCTTCTCGACGAACCTGTCATAAACGCCCGCCTGGACGAGGAAGCGGTTGGTGCAGACGCAGGTCTGGCCGGAGTTACGGTACTTGGCAGTGATGGCGCCCGTGACGGCACGGTCGATGTCGGCATCGTCGAAGACGATGAACGGCGCGTTGCCGCCAAGCTCCATCGACACCTTCTTGACCGTGGTCGACGATTTCTGGATCAGGATCTTGCCGACCTCTGTCGAGCCGGTGAAGGTGATCTTCTTGACCAGCGGATTGGCGCAAATCTCATCGCCGATCTCACCGGCGGCGCCGGTCAGGATGTTGACGACGCCCTTGGGGAAGCCGACTTCCTCGACGAGCGCGCCCCAGGCGAGACCCGAATACGGCGTCTGCGAGGCCGGCTTGACGACGGCGGTGCAGCCGGCGGCCAGGGCCGGACCGAGCTTGCGGGCCAGCATCGAGGACGGGAAATTCCACGGCGTGATAGCGGCGATGACGCCGACTGGTTCCTTGGTCACCAGGATACGGCGGTCCGCCCACGGCGACGGTACGATGTCGCCATAGGCGCGGCGGCCTTCTTCGGCAAACCACAGGATATAAGCAGCGGCCGAACCGATCTCGCCCTTCGATTCGAACAGCGACTTGCCCTGCTCGATGGTCAAGAGGTCGGCCAGCACGTCCTGATTGTCCATCATCGCGTCATGCAGCTTGCGCAGCAGCTTCGAGCGATCGAGAGCGGTGGTCTTGCGCCAGGTCTTGAATGCCTCATCGGCGGCTTCGATGGCGCGGCGCGTTTCGGCCTTGCCCGACTTCGGCACCGTGCCGATCTTGAGACCGGTGGCCGGGTTGGTGACGTCGACCGTCTGCCCGCTGTCGGCCGGGACCCATTCGCCATTGATGAGATTGGCCTGCCGCATGAAATGGCTGGTTTTCTGAAGCATGGTCTATCCTCCGTTCGGCGCGCTAACGGGCCGGTCTGTGAATTCTGCGTGAAGCGTGCGCATGACTGGAGCCTGCTCTTTACCTAGGGCAAGGCCCGCAAGCAATCGCAAGATGGCATATAGGGCTTGGGCCAGCCCATAACGAGAGCAACCGTGGTTCGCTGTGTGTATCGACACATCCTACCCAAAGACATGCAAAACAATCGTCAGCCAGAAGGCCGCGGTAACGGCAGCAAAGGCGGTGGCGATCGTCATCTGGTTCGATGCCAGCGCCTGGCCGGTGTTGAACTGCACCGCGATAAGATAGGAATTGATGCCGGACGGCAGCGCCGCCACCACGACGGCCACCTTGGCTGTCAAGGGCGGCAGGCCGAGCAGCCAGACGAAGCCCAGAACCAGCGCCGGCATCAGGAACAGTTTCAGCGCCGAAAGCGCCAGTGCCGGCCGCACATTGCCCGATATGCCGAAGCGGCGCAGGCTGAGCCCCATGGCGAACAGCGCCACCGGCCCGGCGGTGTTTGCCAAGGCCTCGACCAGCCGCATCATGAGGGCCGGCAATGGTACGCCGCCGAGCCGCCACGCCAGCCCCAGGAGAATGCCGATGATCAGCGGGTTGATGAACAGCCGCTTCAGGAAACTGTGCAGGACCCGCAGCGGATGCACATGCTCGCCACTGCCGCGGCCGAACATTTCGAACAGCACGATCGACGCCATCATCATGATCGGCAGGTGCACGCAAACCAGCAACGACAGAACTTCGAAGCCACTCGGGCCGAATATGCCGAGGATGAAGGGAGCGCCGAGCAGCACGATGTTGGAAAAGGCCGACGAGACGCCTCCGACGACGCCGGCGCGGGCATCGCGTCCGAATATCCGCGTGATGACGACATGGCCGGCGGTCCAGGTGATCGCCGCCGCTGTGAAGTAGGCGCCCCACAGCGGCCAGGGCGCCACGCCGTGGAAATCCGCCTTCACCATGGTCTGGAACAAAAGCAGCGGCATCGCCACCGAAACCGCGAAATCGGATATGCCCTCGCCGCTCGCCGGCCTGAGATAGCCGGTAAGCCCGGCGAGATAGCCGAGCGCGACCAGGCTGAAGACGAAGAGGACGGTTTCTGTGAGCGGAGACATTTTTTCAGGGATAGGCGAGCCATGCCCGGGGCGCAATCGCGGCAATATCCACAGTAGCTGCCCCAGCGATGACCACCGGAATATCTGAAAGTCGGCGAACTCTTCTGGAAACGCAACGTATGGTTTGTCATCTTGCCGGCCAGAAGATCGATCTGGTGAGGAAGCAACTCGCTAAAAAGTGAGGCTCGGAACGCGGCCGGTTCTTGGCTTGTCTTTGTGTCTGCCTTCCAATGCCTATATGCGAATCGTCGGAGGCCGATGCCGGGCTCCTGGAAGGTGACGATGTTCCGATTGGCCTTGGCGTTGTTCCTGCTTGTTGTGCCTGTGGCGGCCCACGCAACGGATGCCGGGTGGGCGCTGCTGCGTGACGGCGGCCATGTGGTTCTGCTTCGCCACGCCATGGTCACCGGCACCAGTGACCCCGCCAATTTCGACATCGACAACTGCGGCACCCAGGTCAACCTGTCGGCGCGCGGCAAGCAGCAGGCGAGCAGGATAGGCGCCCTGTTTGCCGCCCGCGCGGCGCCGGTTGAGCGCGTGCTCTCCAGCCGCTACTGCCGCTGCCTCGACACAGCGCGCATCGCCTTCGAGGCCGAGCCGAAACTGTTCGCGCCGCTCGACCTCTTGAAGGGCGACGATGGGCAGAAGGCCGCGCAGATCGCCGGCATCCTGAAGGAAATCCGCGCTTATTCCGGCTCCGACAATCTGGTCATGGTCACCCACCTGGAAAACATCGTCGCGCTCACCGGCATCTCGCCGCGCGAGGGCGAGGCCGTGGTCGTCGAGCCGCAGGGCGACGGCCTGCGCGTGCTCGGCCGCGTCACTTTCTGAGGACCGGCCGAGGACCGGCAAGACGGCGGCGGTTTGCCATCGCCGGCAGCTGCCGGAACATCAACCGGCGGAACTGCCAGCTTGACCCACGGGCCTTCTTGCGTTTCTTGGCATGCTTCCCATCTGCGCCCGGCTCATCAGGCCTTTTCCTGCCGGGAAAAACCGACTAGACAGCGCCCAAACAAGCTGCGGACAGATTCCGCCCGCAAAGAAGGAAAAGCCCTTGTCCACCACGTTCGACAAAGTCGCCAAGATCATTGCCGACACCAGCGAGATCGATATCGACACCATCACGCCCGAAAGCCACACGATCGACGATCTCGGTATCGACAGTCTCGACTTCCTCGACATCGTCTTCGCCATCGACAAGGAATTCGGCATCAAGGTGCCGCTGGAAAAGTGGACCCAGGAAGTCAATGACGGCAAGGCTTCCACCGACGATTACTTCGTCATGAAGAACCTGTGCGCCAAGATCGACGCGCTGGTTGCCGCCAAGACCGCCTGACGCCAGTTGAGCGCCGCGACCTTGACGCGCTTCGCCGCCTGACCCACAAAGCCGCTCATGAGCAGCCCCCGCGACGTCGTCATCACTGGAATCGGCCTTGTCTCCTCATTGGGAGAAGGCCCGGAAGCCCATTGGCAGAAGCTCGCGCAACCAGGCCTGCAGCCGGTGCTCGAAGCGGCGCGCTTTGCGCCCTACACCATCCATCCGCTGCCGGAGGTCGACTGGAACCTCCAGATCGCCAAGCGCGGCGACCAGCGGCAGATGGAAACCTGGCAGCGGCTCGGCACCTATGCGGCCGGACTTGCCCTCGACGATGCCGGCATCAAGGGCAATGATGATCTCTGCGCCACCATGGATATGGTTGTCGCCGCCGGCGGCGGCGAGCGCGACGAGGCGGTCGATGCCGCCATTCTCGCCGCTTCGGAAAGCCGCAATGACCGCGATGTGCTGCTCAATGAGAAGCTGACTACCGAATTGCGGCCTACCCTGTTCCTGGCCCAGCTTTCCAACCTGCTCGCAGGCAACATCTCCATCGTCCACAAGGTGACCGGCTCGTCCAGAACCTTCATGGGCGAGGAAGGCGCCGGCGTCGCCGCCGTCGAGACGGCCGCCGCGCGCATCCGCTCCGGCCAGTCGACACACATCCTGGTCGGCGGCGCTTTCCAGACCGAGCATTCCGACATGTTGCTCGGCTACGAATTGGCCGGCTATCTGCATCGCGGCCCGTGGATGCCTGTCTGGCAAAGGCAGGGCGCCGAGGGTGGCGGCGTGGTGTCTGGCTCCGGCGGTGCCTTCCTTGTGCTGGAGCAGCGCGAACACGCGATGAGCCGGGGGCGCAATATCTATGCCGAGCTCGGACCGGTCGTTTCCGGCCGCGCCAGGCGGTCGCGCGGAGAGCTCGACGCCGAGATCGCCGCACTGCTCGCCCGGGCGAAGCTGCCGAACGGCAAGTTGCTCGCCATGTCGGGCGCGTCCGGCGCGCATGCGGCAACCACCGCCGAGAAAGCGGCGCTCGATGCCAATCCGGCAATCGCCGCGCGCGGTTTCTCAACGCTGACCGGGCACATGAAGGAAGCGCAGTTTCCGTTCGCCGTCGCGCTGGCCGCATTGGCCGTCGACCGCAAGGCCGCCTACCCTGTCTTTGATGCCGCCGCCGAGAAGCCGTTCGAAGGCATTCCCGGAACCGTCCTTGCAACGGCGATCGGCTATCACCAATTCGAGGGCATGGCGCTGGTCAACGCTGCGTAAGGCGGCATTGTTCGGCGATGCTGTAACGATAAAAGGTTGAGGGCTTCCGATGGCCAATCTCAGAGATCACATGGGCAGGCCGATCGTCGCCGTCACCGGCATCGGCGTGGTGACCTCGCTTGGCGTCGGCAAGGCCGATAATTGGGCGGCGCTGACCTCGGGCAAGTCGGGCATCCACCCGATCACCCGCTTTCCCGTCGATCACCTCAACACCCGAATCTCCGGCATGGTCGATTTCCTGCCGTCGAGTTCGAAGGGCGCCAGCCCCCTCACCTACGAATTGGCCGAAACCGCAGCGCGTGAAGCCGTGGCCGAATCCGGTCTCGATTCCAGCGATTTCGGCGGGCCGCTGTTCCTCGCCTCGCCGCCGGTCGAGCTCGATTGGCACGAACGCTTCTCGCTCTACAATTCCGACAAGGACGACGCCGGCGCCGAAAGGCTGCTGCGGGTGGCGCGCGGCCTGAAGGAACTCGACATTTTCGAGACCACCCAGTTCGGCTCGATCGCCGACCGGCTCGCCGACCGGTTCGGCACGCGCGGGCTGCCGATCACGCTGTCGACCGCTTGCGCCTCCGGCGCCACCGCCATCCAGCTCGGTGTCGAGGCGATCCGTCGCGGCGAATGCGACCGGGCCCTGTCCATCGGCGCCGATGGTTCGGCGACCGCCGAGGCATTGATCCGTTTCTCGCTGCTGTCGGCGCTGTCGACCCACAACGACATTCCGGAAAAAGCTTCCAAGCCGTTTTCCAAGGACCGCGACGGCTTCGTGCTGGCCGAGGGTTCCGGCGCGCTTGTGCTGGAATCGCTGGAAGCAGCGCTGGCCCGTGGCGCGACCGTTCTTGGCATTTTGCGTGGCTGCGGCGAAAAGGCGGACGATTTCCACCGCACCCGTTCCAAGCCGGACGGTTCGCCGGCGATCGCGGCCGTTCGCGCTGCCCTTGCCGATGCCGGCCTGGGCGAAGACGAGATCGACTACGTCAATGCGCACGGCACCTCGACGCCGGAAAACGACAAGATGGAGCATCTGTCGCTGTCGACCGTGTTTGGCGAGCGGATCGGCTCGATGCCGATCTCGTCGAACAAGTCGATGATCGGCCACACGCTGTCGGCGGCGGGCGCCGTCGAGGCCGCGTTCTCGCTGATGACCATGCGCGAAGGCGTCATTCCGCCGACCATCAATTACGACAATCCTGACCCCGCGATCGTGCTCGACGTGGTGCCGAACAAGAAGCGCAATGCCGAGGTTCGCAGCGTTCTGTCGAACTCCTTCGGCTTCGGCGGCCAGAACACTTGCCTTGTCATGGCGCGGGAACCGGTCTAAGCGACCTTTTTCAGTCCCACTGAACCGACAGGCTCCATGCGCGCATTGCAACTTATCGAGGACCGCCGTCTTGAAACGGTGGACCTGCCGCCTCCCCCGCCGCCCGCACTCGGCGAAGTCACGCTGCGCGTCAAGGCGGTGGCGCTCAACCATATCGACGTCTGGGGCTGGCGCGGCATGGCCTTCGCCAAGCGCAAATTGCCGTTGGTCGTCGGCGCGGAAGCCTCCGGCGAGGTCGAGGCGGTCGGCCCAGGCGTCTCCAGCCTGCTGCCCGGGCAATTGGTGTCGATCTACGGCGCCCGCACCTGCGGCCTTTGCCGTGCTTGCCGCGAAGGCCGCGACAATCTCTGCGAACATGTTTCCGGTGTCCACGGCTTCCACCTAGACGGTTTCGCGCAGGAGAAGATCAACCTGCCGGCGCGCCTGTTGGTCCCAGCGCCGCCTGGCGTGAGCGACATCGGCGCCGCGGTGGCTCCCGTCACCTTTGGCACGGTCGAGCACATGCTGTTCGACAATGCGAAGCTTCAGCCCGGCGAGACCATCCTCATCCATGCCGGCGGCTCCGGCATCGGCTCGGCCGCGATCCAGCTGGCCAAACGCATGGGCTGCACGATCATCACCACGGTCGGGTCGAACGACAAGATCGAAAAGGCCAAGGCGCTTGGCGCCGACCATGTCATCAACTACCGCGACGACCGTTTCGAAGGCGTCGTGCGCAAGCTGACGAAGAAGAAAGGCGTCGACGTTGTGTTCGAACATGTCGGCGCCGATACCTTTGCCGGCTCGATGCTGTGCCTGAAGCGCGGCGGCCGCCTGGTGACCTGCGGCTCGACATCAGGCGTGTCGACGCAGATCAACCTGATGCAGCTGTTCCAGCAGCAGTTGAAACTTCTGGGATCGTTCGGCTGCCGCATGGAGAACATGGCCAACGCCATGCAGAAGATGGCGGCCGGACAGGTCGCGCCGGTCATCGACACCGAGGTTGGCTTCGACGATATCGATGCAGCGCTGAAGCGCATGGAAGGCCGCGACGTCTTCGGCAAGATCATCCTGCGCGTCGCCTAGGCCCTGATTTCCGTGCTCAAGAAGCTTCGCCGCGACCTGAAGTTCCGCTATGGTCGGCAGCTGCGCCAAGTGAATTACTGGCTGGTTGCACGCGCCGCGATGATCATCATGTCGATGCTGCGCCTGCTGCCGGTCGACAGCGCGCTGAATTTCGCCGACCGCGTCGCACGCCTCATTGGTCCAAGGGTTGCGCGTCACCAGGTCGCCATCGACAATTTGCGCAAGGCCTATCCGGAAAAGAGCGAGGGCGAAATCCAGGCCATCGCTTCCGATATGTGGGGCAACATGGCCCGGCTTGCCGCCGAATACATTTTCCTTGACGCCCTGTTCGACTATGACCCGGCCGCCAGCAAGCCCGGCCGCATCGAGGTCAGGGGCACTGAACACTTCATCGAGATCGCGGCCGAAAAGCAGCCGCATATCGTCTTCACCGGCCATCTCGGCAATTTCGAGCTGCTGCCGGTAGCGGCGGCCACCTTCGGCATGAACATCACGGCGCTGTTTCGCCCGCCCAACAACCCCTACCTCGCCGACTACATCCTTTCAACGCGCCGCTCGACCATGGGATCGCTGCTGCCGTCGATGGCCGGCGCCTCGTTTGCCTTGGCCGGGGTGCTGGAAAACGGCGGCAACATTGGCGTTCTCGTCGACCAGAAATTCTCCAATGGCCTAAAGACGACCTTCTTCGGCCGTCCCTGTCAAAGCAATCGCGTGCTCGGCACCCTTGCCCGCCACTACGATTGCGATGTCTATCCGGCACGCTGTGTCAGGCTGCCGGGCAACCGCTTCCGCCTCGAAATCGAGGACAAGCTGGTCTTGCCGCGCACGGCCGACGGCAGCGTCGACGTCCCCGCCGCCACCCAGATGCTGAACGACGTGGTCGAGCGTTGGGTGCGCGAGGATCCTGGCCAGTGGATGTGGTTCCACAAGCGCTGGGAGATCAGCAACTGGCGGCGCAAACGGCGGCCCAAGCCAGCTCCCGTCTCAGACGCTTGAGCCAGCCGCCGGCGAGAACGCGAGTTCTATGCCGGCCGACGAAGCCGATTTGGACGACATTAATTGCTGACGACAATGCGTGTGTTGCCGAGGCCCACTTCCCGCACCATCGTATAGAAGGTCGCGGCATTGGTCGTGTGCAGCCGCACGCAGCCATGCGAAGCCGGGCGGCCGAGTTGCCTGACGGCGCCCGTTCCATGGATGGCGTAGCCACCGCGGAAGAACACGGAATAAGGCATCGGCGACATGTCGTATTTTCGCGAATACCACATCCGCGCGGTCCGCTGCGGCCGGTAAGTGCCGCGCGGCGTGAAATAGCCCGGACGGGCGGTGGACACGGCCCACCGGTAAACCGCCGAGCCATACCGGACGGTCATCGTCTGCGACGACACGTCGATATTCGCCACCAGCATCGCCGCCTGACTTGCGATCGATGTACCAAACAGCGCGGTTGCCAGCATCGCTGCCACGAAAAAGAACTTTTTCATACGATCAAACCCCTTTGATTGCCCCTTGCCTGCCCGCCATCACGTTGTTTTCACTTTTTTAATGGCGATGAACAGATAGCACATACTCCTTGACCAATTCGCCAATCCAACGCAGCGAATTTGAACGATTTCCCGCAATAGTTGCCGCAACGACGCGCCGCACGGCTCGATCGAGGGGCTTGCAAAACCACAGGGATCGCTGCTCAACTCGCGGCATGAACGAGCGACTCCTCGAGGCAATCGACATCAGGCGCGACGAGATGGTGGCGCTGACCGGCGACCTGATCCGTTTTCCAACCATCAATCCACCGGGCGAAGCCTACCGGCCTTGCGCCGAATATATCGGCGCGCGGCTGAAGAAGCGCGGCTTCGAAACCGAGTTCATCCGCGCCGAAGGCACGCCTGGCGACACCGATCGCTACCCGCGCGTCAATGTCGTGGCCCGTTTCGACGGAAGATCACCCGGCGCCTGCGTCCACTTCAATTCGCATATCGACGTGGTCGAGGCCGGCGACGGCTGGACCGTCGATCCCTTTGCCGGCATCGTCAGGGACGGCAAGGTCTACGGCCGCGGCGCCTGCGACATGAAGGGTGGCCTGGCCGCCTCCATCATCGCCGTCGAAGCCTTCATGGAAGTCTTCCCCGATTTTCCCGGCGCCATCGAAATATCGGGCACGGTCGACGAGGAATCCGGTGGCTTCGGCGGCGTCGCCCATCTGGCCGGGCTCGGTTATTTCTCGAAACCCAGGGTCGACCACGTCATCATCCCTGAGCCATTGAACAAGGACCGCATCTGCCTTGGCCATCGCGGCGTCTGGTGGGCGGAGATCGAGACCAAGGGTGAGATCGCCCACGGCTCGATGCCCTTCCTCGGCGACAATGCGGTACGCCATATGGGCGCCGTGCTGCAGGCCTTCGAAGACGAACTGTTCCCGGCTCTCGACCGCAAGATGACGCGCATGCCCGTTGTGCCTGAAGGTGCCAGGCGCTCGACCATGAACATCAACTCCATCCATGGCGGCCAGACCGAGGATTTCCGGCCCGGCCTGCCCTCGCCCAACGTGCCCGATTCCTGCCGGCTGACCATCGACCGCCGCTTCCTGCTCGAAGAGGATCTCGCCACGGTCAAGGGCGAAGTGACTGATATTCTCGACAGGCTGAAGCGCGAACGCAAAAAGTTCGACTACGAGATCCGCGACTTGATGGAAGTGTTGCCGCTGATGACCGAGCGCGACGCGCCGGTGGTCAAGGCGGTGGCGCAAGGCATTCATGCGATCTTCGACCGCGAGCCCGATTACGTCATCTCGCCCGGCACCTACGACCAGAAGCACGTTGCGCGGATCGGCCACATCTACGACTGCATCGCCTATGGGCCGGGCATTCTCGACCTGGCACACCGGCCGGACGAGTGGGTCGGCATATCGGACATGGTGGAATCGGCCAAGGTAATGGCGATCGGCCTCAACGTGCTGCTGCGCGGCACGGCTGCATGATTAGGCCGCGGCGCAAAAACATTTCACTTCGCGTGACGCGACAGCACGAAACGCAATTTACTCCCGCGCGAAATCACGCTTCTATCCGCCGGCTTGAGCATCTGAGCACATGGGGAGTTCAGCGATGAAACTGTGGAAGACCCTACTGGCCGCTGCCGTGCTGGCGTTCGCAACCGCCACGTCGGCGTTTGCCGCCAGGACCGATCTGGTCATCGGCATTCCGCTTGAGCCTCCGCATCTCGATCCGACGGCAGGAGCGGCCGCGGCTATCAGGGAAGTCACATACGCCAACGTCTTCGAGGGCCTCACCCGCATCGGCCCGAACAGCGAAGTTCTGCCCGATCTGGCCGAGAGCTGGACCGTTTCAGACGACGGCAAGGTCTACACTTTCAAGCTGCATACCGGCGTGAAATTCCACGACGGCACCGATTTCAGTGCCGATGACGTGAAGTTTTCGCTCGACCGTGCCCGCGCGGAAAACTCCATCAACGCGCAAAAGCAGCTCTTTGCTGCCATCGACAAAGTCGAAGTGGTCGATCCCGCCACCGTGAAGGTCACGCTCGCCCACCCGCAGGGCTCGTTCCTCTACAATATGGGCTGGGGCGACGCGGTGATCGTTTCGCCGAAATCCGCCGACACCAACAAGGAAAAGCCGATCGGCACCGGGCCCTTCAAATTCGAGAGCTGGGCCAAGGGTTCATCCATCACCCTCGTGAAATCGGACCATTACTGGGGCGCCCCTGTTTTCCTCGAAAAGGCCGAATTCCGCATCGTTCCCGATGCCGCCGCCGCGGTGCCGGCGCTGCTTTCCGGCGACATACAGGCTTTCCCCTTCTTCGACCCCGACAGCGTTTCTCAGGTCAAGGACGATCCGCGCTTCAAGGTCGTGGTCGGCGCGACCGAAGGCGAGACCATCCTGTCCATCAACAACAAGAAGCCACCCTTCGACAAGCTGCAGGTGAGGCAGGCGATCTCCTACGCGCTTGACCGCAAGGCGATCATCGACGGCGCCTCGGCCGGGCTCGGTCTGCCGATCGGCTCGCATATGTCGCCGGCCAACAAATATTATGTCGACCTCACCGGTCTCTATCCGCACAATGTCAACAAGGCCAAGGAACTCTTGAAGGAGGCCGGGCTGGAGAACGGCTTCAAGGCCACATTGAAACTGCCGCCACCCTCCTATGCGCGGCTCGGCGGCGAGATCATCGCTTCGGAACTTCGCGACGTCGGCATCAATCTCGAGATCATTCCGGTCGAATGGGCGCAGTGGCTGGATCAGGTGTTCACCAAGAAAGACTACGACCTGACCATCGTCTCCCACACCGAGCCGAACGACATCGGCATCTATTCGCGCAAGGACTACTACTTCAATTACGACAACCCGACCTTCGACAAGATCATCGCCGATCTGGATCTGACCTCGGATGAGGCCAAGCGCAAGGAACTGTATGCCGAAGCGCAAAAGATCCTTGCCGACAATGCCGTGGTCGGCTTCCTCTACGAATTGCCCAAGGTCGGGGTCTGGGACGCCAAGCTGCAGGGGTTGTGGGAAAACGCGCCGATCCCTGCCAACGACCTGACCAAGGTGAAATGGAGCGAGTGAGGCTCGCACAACGGTTCGTCATCCTAGGGCGGAGCAGATAGCGCAGCGAACTGCGTAGACCCTAGGATCCATTCCGTGACTTATGAGCGATGCTGCGACGCAGAACCTGGGGGAACGTGAGTTGGAGACAGAAAGAGGCAACGCTGGTTTTGGACCGCCGCGCTCTTCGACTTCTGTCACGGCATGGATCCTGGGGTCTTCGCGACGTCGCTTCGCTCCTGCTTCGCCCCAGGATGACGAAGTTGCGGTTCCCCACCTCCCATGACCGCCTACCTTCTCAAGCGCCTCGCAATAGCCATCGCCACGCTGGTGCTGGCTTCCATCGTGGTGTTCGCCGTGCTGGAAGTCCTCCCCGGCGATCCGGCGCGGCTGATGCTGGGCATGAACGCCAGCGCCGACCAGGTGGAGCTGTTGCGCAACCAGATGGGTCTCGACGCGCCGCTTGCCTGGCGTTACCTGCACTGGGCCGGCGGCCTGCTCAGCCTCGATTTCGGCCGATCCTACACCTATTCGGTGCCGGTCATCGATCTCGTGCGTGAACGGCTTGCCGTATCGCTGCCGCTGGCGCTGATCGCGCTGGCGCTCTCCACCATCATCGCCATTCCGGTCGGGCTGTTTTCCGCCAGCCGGCGTGGACGGGTCGGCGACACGGTGGCGATGGGCGCGGCGCAGCTTGGCGTGGCCGTGCCCAATTTCTGGTTCGCACTGATGCTGATCTATGTCTTCGCCGTCTGGCTGCACCTGGTGCCGGCCGGCGGTTTTCCAGGCTGGGCCGCCGGCGCCTGGCCGGCGCTGAAATCGCTGCTGTTACCGGCGGTGGCGCTTGCTTTGCCGCAGGCCGCGATCCTGGCGCGCGTCACCCGCTCGGCGCTGATCGAGGTGCTGAACGAGGACTATATCCGCACCGCCCGCGCCAAGGGCCTGCCCTACCGCGCCGTGTTGTGGCGCCACGCGCTGCGTAACGCCATGATCCCGGTGCTGACCATCCTTGGCCTGCAATTCGCCTTCCTGCTCGCCGGCACCATCATCATCGAGAATGTCTTCTACCTACCCGGGCTCGGCCGACTGGTATTCCAGGCGATCACCCAGCGCGACCTGATCGTCGTCGAAAGCGTCGTCATGCTGCTGGTCGCCGCCGTCATTGCCGTCAACCTCGTCGTCGACCTTTCCTATGCGGTGGTCGATCCCCGCCTGAGAACCCGGCAATGACGCTGCGCATCGACATCCCCGAGGACACTTTCAGCGGCATCCTGGCCAAGGCGTTCAGGAACACCGCTTTCGTCAGCGGCTTCGTCATCACCGCGCTGATACTGGCGATGGCCATCGTCTCCTATGTCTGGACGCCGTACGACGTGACGAAGCTGGTCATAGCGGACAAAACCCAACGCCCCGCGCTGGCGCACTGGTTCGGCACCGACCATTTCGGCCGCGACATCCTGTCGATGATCATGGTCGGGGCGCGCAATTCGATTGCCGTGGCGTTGGTCGCGGTCGGCATCGGCATGGGTGTCGGCGTGCCGCTCGGCGCCTTTGCCGCGGCCCGCGGCGGCCTCGTCGACGAAGCGCTGATGCGCATCAACGATCTCGTCTTCGCCTTCCCGGCGCTGCTGTCGGCGATCATGATCACCGCCATCTTCGGGCCGGGCGCAGTCAACGCCATCATCGCCATCGGGATCTTCAATATCCCGGTCTTTGCCCGCGTTGCCCGCGCCGGCGCGCTGGCGATCTGGCCGCGCGAATTCATCCTTGCCGCGCGCGCCGCCGGCAAGAGCAGCACGCAGATCACTGTCGAACATGTCCTGCCCAACATCGCCACGCTGCTCCTGGTGCAAGGCACCATCCAGTTCGCTCTGGGCATCCTGGCCGAAGCCGGGCTTTCCTATCTCGGCCTCGGCGCCCAACCGCCAATGCCGAGTTGGGGCCGCATGCTGTTCGATGCGCAGACGCGCATGGTGGTGGCGCCATGGACGGCAATCTTCCCCGGCGTGGCGATCGTCATCACCGTGCTCGGCCTGAACCTCCTGGGCGACGGCATCGCCGACATCCTCGACCCCAAATCGCGGCGGCAGCGATGAGCCTGCTTGAGATCGACAATCTGTCGCTGACCATCGGCGATACGCAAATCCTGAAGGACATGGAGCTTTCCGTCTCGCCTGGCGAGGTCATGGGACTGGTCGGCGAGTCCGGCTCCGGCAAATCGATGACCGCGCTGACCGTGATGCGGCTTCTGCCGCACGCTGCACGTGCCGCCGGACGCGTGACATTCGACGGCATCGATATCCTTGCGGCGACCGAGGACCAGATGTGCGCGCTGCGCGGTGACGACATCGGCATGGTGTTCCAGGAGCCGATGACTGCCCTCAACCCGGTCAAGACCATCGGCGAACAGGTGGCCGAAGGCATACGCTGGCACACCAAAGCGACGCGCGCCGAGGCCGAGGAGCGGGCGCGAAAAATGCTCGACCGTGTCGGCCTTCCCTCGGCGAAATTCCCGCTGTCGCGCTATCCGCACGAACTCTCCGGCGGCCAGCGCCAACGTGTCGTTATCGCCATTGCCTGCGCGCTGAAACCAAAACTGCTGATCGCCGACGAGCCGACGACAGCGCTCGACGTCGTGCTGCAGGCGCAGATCCTCGACCTCCTGCACGACCTCGTCGCGGAGAGCCGCATGGGTCTGCTGCTGATCTCGCACGATCTCGCCGTGGTGACCGAGATGGCCGACCGCATCACCATCATGCGCGGCGGCGAGGTGATGGAGGCCGGAGACACCGCGCGCACGCTGTCGGAACAGCTTCATCCCTATACGCGCCAGCTGGCGCAAGCCTCGATGCATGTACCGGCACGCGCCAGGCCACACGGCGCCGGGCCGGGCCAACCCATGCTTCAGGTTGAAGGCGTGACCCGCGACTATCCCGGCCGGCGTACTTCGCTGTTTCGGCGCGCGCCTGATATCCGTGCCGTCGACGATGTTTCCCTGTCGATGGCGCCCGGACAGTCGGTGGCGCTGGTCGGCCGCTCCGGCTGCGGCAAGTCGACACTCGCGCGCATGATCCTGGCGCTGGACCGGCCGAGTTCGGGCACGATCCGGTTTCGCGGCGAAACCATCACCGGCAAGAGCGAAGCCGAGCTGAAAGCGGCCAGGCGCGACATGCAGGTTGTCTTCCAGGATCCCTATGGCTCCTTCGACCCGCGCCAGAAGGTCGAAAGACTGGTCGCCGAACCCTTGCATGTACTGGACAAAAAACCGACGCCCGCCGAGCGCCGTGAGATGGTCGCGCATGCGCTGCATGAGGTCGGCCTGGACCAGCGCGACATGGACAAGTACCCGCATGAATTTTCCGGCGGGCAGCGCCAGCGCCTGTCGATCGCCCGCGCCATCATCACCCGTCCCAAGCTGGTCGTCGCCGACGAGCCGGTTTCGGCGCTCGATGTGTCGATCCGTGCCCAGATCCTCGATTTGTTCGCCGGGCTCAACCAGAAACTCGGTATCGCCTACCTCTTCATCACCCACGACCTGACCGTCGCCCGCGCCATCACGGACGAGGTGCTGGTCATGCATGACGGCAAGATCGTCGAGCGCGGCAAGACGAGCGAGGTGCTGGATCACCCGCAGTCAGAAGCCGCGCGAGCCCTGGTCACCGCTGCACCGGACCTGCACCGAGCGATCGCGCGAAGAATGCAGGAACAGGGGTGAGCAAGCTGTTCGACCTTAGTCTTCCGGCTGCACCACATCGACCGGGCTGATGTCGAGCAGGTCGAGCGTGCGGCGCAGCAGGCGCACCTCGGTCTCGGCCAGTTGCGAATCCGCCTTCGCGATCTCGGCCATGTGGCGGGCCAATTGCTTGCGTCGTTCGATGTCGAGATCGCGAAACAGCGCGATCGCCTGCGAGCCATTGGTCTCGTAACCGAACTCATTGAGATATTCGATGACGTTGTCGATGCTGGTCTCGGGGATACCGAAAGCATCCTTGCAGATGCGCCGGAAGGCAATCATCTCGCTCTCGCTGACGGTACCGTCCGCCAGGATCATGCGGAACAACATCAACAGTTCCGCCGAGAGGACCGGGTCGTCCGCCACCTTGCGCACGCCAGGGTCGCCGTCGAAGATAGAGCGTATCTGGTCCATCAATGCGAACGCCATCAGAGCCCCTTTCCGATTCCTCTTCAATAATTAGCGCGGAATCAGCCTTGCGCAAACGGGATCGTCGTGGTCGAACGCCTGATATCTCAGCGAAGTGACGCTTCCTCATCTCGATGATCGACCTCAGCCTGCAGACTGTCGCCATGCTCGCTTTCGCCGCTTTTGCCGCGGGCTTTGTCGATTCGATTGCCGGCGGTGGCGGGCTGATCACCATCCCGGCACTGCTGCTTGCCGGTTTTTCACCGGTCGAGGCGCTTGGAACCAACAAGCTGCAAGGCATGTTCGGCTCCGGGTCGGCGACGATCCACTATGCCTCCAAGGGGCATGTCGACCTGCGCCGGCAATTGCCGCCGGCCCTGCTGGCGCTTGCCGGAAGCGCCGTCGGCGCCTTGCTGGCCACGATCGTTCCCGGCGACCTGTTGCGCGCCCTGCTGCCGCTGGTGTTGATCGCCATTGCGCTCTACTTCGCCCTGAAGCCCAACATGAACGATGTCGACCGGGCCGAGCGCCTGTCGCCCTTCCTTTTTGGACTGACCCTGGTGCCGGCAATCGGCTTTTATGACGGGTTGTTCGGGCCTGGTGCGGGCTCCTTCTATATGCTGGCCTTTGTGGCGCTTGCCGGTTATGGCGTGCTCAAGGCGACGGCGCATACCAAGCTGCTCAACTTCGCCTCCAACATCGGCGGCTTCATTGTCTTCGCCGCGGTCGGCGTCATCTCCTGGAAGATCGGCCTGATGATGGGCGTTGCCCAGTTCCTGGGTGCCCGCCTCGGCGCCAGCCTCGCCATGCGCATCGGCGCCAGATTGATCAAGCCGCTGCTGGTGATCGTGTGTGTGGCACTGGCGGCGAAACTGCTGGCCGACCCGGCCAACCCGCTGCGTGTCATGATCGGCGTTTGATAGACAGCCACTGTTCGAATAATGTTGGATTGGCCGGGCGGAAGGGTGGCCAATGCCAATCGAGATGCAGCGCCGAACGGAACAGGACCGCTCCATATCTGGACGCTTCGAGATGCGCCGGCTTCTTCCCGATCCCGCGCTTGAGGGCGTTGTCACCGACATTTGCGGCTATCGCGAAACCGCTGCCGGCCATTTTTGCAATGTCGAATACGCCTCGCTGACCGTGCCGCTGGTCATCAGCTTCGCAGAGCCCTTCGCCATCGGCCTTGGCAAGGCGCCTGATGACAATGACCGCTTCGCCAGCTTCGCCGCCGGCCTCTTCGCCGGACCTTTGATGATCGAATCCTTCGGCGCCGCCTGCTGCGTCCAGATCAATTTCACGCCGCTTGGCGCGCGCCGCTTCTTTCGCCTGCCGATGAGCAAGCTGACCGACAGCATGGTCGTGCTCGACGACGTGCTGGGCATTGAGGGCATGGCGCTGCGCGAACGGCTTGGCAACGCGCCGAACTGGACGGCGCGTTTCGATCTTGCGGAAGCCTTCGTCACCGCCCGTCTTGCGAGCGCCGCCGAAACGCCGCCGGAGATCGCGTGGGCCTATGACCGCATCGTCACATCGGGCGGCCGGACACGGATTGCATCGCTCGCCGAGAGACTGGGCTGGAGCCGCAAACATCTCGCCGGCAGCTTTTCCAATGCCATCGGCATCGGTCCCAAGACGCTGTCGCGCATCGTGCGCTTCAACCGCGCGCTCGGCCTGTCGCGGCAGCAAACCGCTGACTGGGCCGACATTGCCGCCGATTGCGGTTATGCCGACCAGGCGCATCTGGTGCGCGAATTCCGTGAGCTGGCAGGCGAGACGCCGACGGCGCTTTCGGTCAGGTAACATTTCTTCAAGACGCTGGAACGGCCTTCGCCCAGACTGGGTATCGACCAACCAACCGAAGGAGATCGACATGAACAGCAGCACTGAAGCACCACGGCTCTACCCTGCCCTGCGCTATCGGAATGCCGCGAAAATGATCGACTGGCTGTGCGAAGCCTTTGGCTTCAGCGTCCGTGCCCGCTATGGCGACGGCGATGTCGTTCATCATGCCGAACTGGTGTTCGGCTCCTCCATGATCATGCTGGGCACGGTGCGTGATGACGACTACGGCAAGATGGTCGGGGAGCCAGGTTCGGGCGGCGGCAAGTCGATCTATATCGCCGTCGACGATGCCGATGCCGCCTACGCCAGGGCAAAGAAAGCCGGTGCCACGATCATCCAGGAACTAACCGACCGCGACTATGGCAGCCGCGAATTCATCTGCCGCGACCTGGAAGGCAATGTCTGGTCCTTCGGCACTTACTGGCCGAAGGCCGGCGAGAAGGCCTGAGCAAACCTAAGGCGTGCTGAGGTTCAGGTCAGGCCGAGCCGAAAATGACGGGTTTCGAGAACCGGAGCGGAGCGTACTTGAAGTACGTGAGCACCGGAAGCGCAGGAAACCGGCGTTTGCAGGCCGGCATCACCTGAATATCGGCGCGCCTCAGCGGGCCAGGGCGAAAATCGCGTCACAGTCGAGATGGGCTTCCAGCTCGGCCGCGACCTCGTCCAGCGCCCGCTCGACTCCGGCCCGGTAGTCGATGCCGCCACCCTTGATCCCCAGGCTTTCGAGGAATTTTCCACGAAAGCCGTCGGCGCCGAACAGACCGTGCATATAGGTGCCGATCACTTTGCCATCGGCCGAGATCGCACCGTCCTCGACGCCATTGATGATCGCCGACGGCCGCGCTGTGTCCGGGCCGGTGGTGCGGCCGAGATGGATTTCGTAACCTTCAAGCGGCAGGTCGAACGGGACGGATCGCGCGCTGACATTGCGCACGGTCTTCTCCGGCTCCATCACCGTTTCGATATCGAGCAGGCCGAGCCCTTCGGTCTCGGTAACGCTGCCTTCGATACCATCGGGATCGCGCACCATACGGCCAAGCATCTGAAAGCCGCCGCAAATGCCTACGATATGGCCGCCCCGCCTGCGGTGGGCCAACAAATCGCGATCCCAGCTATTCTCGCGGAATTTCAGGAGATCGCCGATCGTCGATTTCGAGCCGGGGATGACCACCAGCCCGGCATCGGCCGGCAGCGGTGTACCGGGCGGTACGAACACCACTTCGACCTGAGGTTCGGCCTTGAGCGGGTCGAGATCGTCGAAATTGGCGATGCGGCCAAGCATCGGCACCGCCACCTTCAGCGCGCGCGCCTCGCCGGACGCAAGCCGTTCCAGCACCACCGAATCCTCCGAAGGCAACCTTGCCGCCGCCTTCAGCCATGGCACGACGCCGAAACAGCGCCATCCGGTGAATTTTTCGATCGCTTTCAGACCATCATCGAACAGCGAGACATCGCCTCGGAACTTGTTGATGAGGTAACCCACGATCATGCGTCGGTCCTCTTCCGGCAGGATAAGATGGGTACCGGCAACCGAGGCGATGACGCCGCCGCGGTCGATATCGCCGACCAGCACAACCGGCACATTGGCACGCGTGGCAAAGCCCATATTGGCGATGTCGCGGCTCCTGAGATTGATTTCGGCCGGCGAGCCGGCACCCTCGACAATGACAAGGTCCGCGTCCTCACCGACCTTCGCCCAGGAATCGAGCACCGCGTCCATCAGCCGGCCCTTCAGCGCCTGGTAGTCGCGCGCCCTCGCCTCGCCGAACACCTTGCCCTGCACGATGATTTGCGCGCCGACATCGGTCTGAGGCTTGAGCAGCACCGGGTTCATGTGGACTGACGGCGCGACGCCGCAAGCGATTGCTTGCAGCCATTGCGCACGGCCGATCTCGCCGCCGCCACGTCTGTTGTCGCCGGGAATGTCGGCGACCGCGGCGTTGTTCGACATGTTCTGCGGTTTGAACGGCCGCACCTTCAGGCCGCGTTTTTTTGCGGCGCGACAGAGGCCGGCAACCAGCACCGTCTTGCCGACATCCGAACCCGTGCCTTGCAGCATGATTGCCCTGGCCATCAGTTCCGGCCCTGCGTCGCGGTTCCGGTGATCGTGGATTTCTGCGCCAACGGCCCGCCGCGCCAGATGTAGAGCGCCAGCAGCGGCTCCTTGCCCGTTCGCATGGCGTGATTGACGTTCGAAGCGTGGTGGACGACCTCGCCGGCCTCCCGCTTGCGAAAACCGCCCTCGCCCATGCGCCACTCTGTGCCACCGGTCAGCGGAATATAGATCTCCTCGGCGACGTGATGGTGGTCGGGATAGACGATGTCGGGTCCGAGGATCAGCAGCCCGGCCGCCACCTCGTCATTGGCGAAATGGCCACGCGTACCGAACATTTCCAGCCAGCCGTAATTGTCGATGAAGGCCTTGCCGAAATCAGCCTCCGTATAGGTCTGCCCCCAATGCAAATCGTTGCGCTGCCGCGCCAGCAATTGCACCAATGGCTTCGCATCCGGCGGCGTCAGTTCGGCGGCGCGATCGAGATGGCGCAGGCAGCCGAGCGTATGTGGCTCCAGTGCGCGGGCCGGCATGTCCCAGCCAATGCGCGCCACGGCGTCTCGCACCAGGGCATCGTCCACTGAAGCGAGATAGGCGCGGAACTGTTCCAGCAGTTCGTCGAATTTTGTCGTCACATCTGGCTCCGAACATGCATTGATGCACAGCCGCTCCGCGATCGGTTGGGTTGCGCGGCGGCATCATTGGTCTAGATTGGTGCGCGCGCAAAGCCAAAAACGACAGGCCAGCGGGCTAGCTGGCCAGCATATAGGGAGCACGCCATGGACGCCGCGGTCGATGCGAGCACCAGCCAGTTCGAACTCAACGAGGAACAGCGCGCCATCCAGGAGATGGCCCAGGCGTTCGCCACCGATCGCGTCGCGCCGAACGCGCTCGACTGGGACCGCAGGAAACATTTCCCCGCCGATGTGATCCGCGAAACCGGGCCGCTCGGCCTCGGCGGCATCTATATAAGGGACGATGTCGGCGGCTCCGCGCTCGGCCGACTCGATGCCGTGCTGATCTTCGAGGCGCTGTCGCACGCCGACCCGGCCTTTTCGTCCTTCATCTCGATCCACAACATGGTGGCCTCGATGATCGATCGCTTCGGCAATGAGGAGCAGCGCCAGCGCTTCCTGCCCAAGCTGACCTCGATGGAATGGCTGGCGAGCTACTGCCTGACCGAGCCAGGCTCGGGATCGGATGCGGCTGCCCTGAAGACACGCGCGGTAAAGAGCGGCGGCGACTACATCCTCAACGGCGCCAAGCAATTCATCTCCGGCGCCGGCGACAGCGACCTCTATGCCGTCATGGTGCGTACCGGCGCGGACGGGCCAAAGGGCATTTCCACCATCATCGTGCCGAAGGACGCGCCCGGCCTCTCCTTCGGCGCCAACGAGCACAAGATGGGCTGGCACATGCAGTCGACGCGCCAGGTCATCTTCGAGGATTGCAAGGTGCCGGCCGAAAACCTTCTGTCGGGTGAAGGCGCGGGCTTCGGCATCGCCATGGCCGGCCTCGACGGCGGCCGGCTGAACATCGCCGCCTGTTCGCTGGGTGGCGCGCAGTCGGCGCTCGACAAGGCGCTGTCCTACACGGCCGAGCGCAAGGCCTTCGGCTCGAAAATCAATCAGTTCCAGGCTTTGCAGTTCAGGTTGGCCGACATGGAGACAGAACTGCAGGCCGCGCGCATCTTCCTCTATGCCGCCGCCTCCAAACTCGACCGCAAGGCGCCGGACGCCGGCAAATGGTCGGCGATGGCCAAACGCTTCGTCACCGACACCGGTTTCAACGTCGCCAACGATGCGCTGCAACTGCTCGGCGGTTACGGCTATCTGCATGATTATGGCATCGAGAAGCTGGTGCGTGACCTGCGCGTCCACCAGATCCTCGAAGGCACCAACGAGATAATGCGCGTCATCATAGCACGCGCCTTGATCGGAAGGTGAAACTAGGCAGTAGGCAGTAGGCAGAGATGACCGGCAAGATCAATTCGTACAAGGATCTTATCGTGTGGCAGCAGGCCATGGACCTGGCCGTCGCTACCTACTCGTTGACCAAGACGTGGCCAAAAGAAGAATTATATGGGCTCACCAGCCAGATCCGTCGTTCAGCCAACTCCATTCCTGCGAACATCGCGGAAGGGTACGGCCGAGACAATAGAGGCTCTTATCAGCAATTTCTCAGGATTGCCCAAGGCTCCCTGAAAGAGTTCGAGACGCACCTCCAGATCGCCGAACGAATCGGCTTAGCCACGCACGATCAAACAAATCAGATGCTGTTAGCGACCGAGGGCATCGGAAAAATGCTTCGCCAACTTATCATCAAACTTGCACCCGAATAGTCGCCTACTGCCTACTGCCTACTGCCTACTGCCTACTGCCTACTGCCTACTGCCTAAAGGCCTCACCCCAAATCAAGGAGCGCCCCTATGACCACCATCGCCTTCATCGGCCTCGGCAATATGGGCAATCCAATGGCCGCGAACCTGGTCAAGGCAGGGCATACGGTGCATGGCTTCGACCTGGTGACGGAGAGCCTGACCGTCGCGAGGGAACACGGCGTCATCGTCATGGCCAACGCGCCGGCCGCAGTGAAGGACGCCGATGTAGTCATCACTATGCTCCCCGCCGGCAAGCACGTGCTATCGGTCTATGAGGACATCGCCTCCAAGGCAAAAAAAAGCGCGCTGTTCATCGACTCCTCGACGATTGACGTCGATTCGGCACGCAAGGCGCATGCCATCGCGGCGAAACACGGCCTGCTGTCGATCGACGCCCCTGTTTCCGGCGGCACCGGCGGCGCCACCGCCGGCACGCTGACCTTCATGGCCGGGGGCTCCGACGATGCATTCGCCACGGCCGAACCAATCCTCAAGCCGATGGCCGGCCGCATCGTCCATTGCGGCGGCGATGGCGCCGGCCAGGCGGCGAAGATCTGCAACAACATGATCCTCGGCATTTCGATGATCGGTGTCGCCGAGGCCTTCGTGCTGGCGGAAAAGCTCGGCCTGTCGCATCAGGCGCTGTTCGACGTCGCCTCGACCTCTTCAGGCCAGTGCTGGTCGCTGACCACCTATTGCCCGGTGCCCGGCCCGGTGCCCACCTCGCCCGCCAACAAGGATTACAAGCCGGGCTTTGCCGCCGCCCTTATGCTGAAGGACCTGAAACTGTCACAGGAAGCAGCACTTGGCGCGGGCGCGGTGACGCCACTTGGTGCTGAAGCGGCACAACTCTATGCCCTGTTCAACGCCCAGGGGCATGGCGGCGCCGATTTCTCCGGTATAATTAATTTTCTGCGCGGCGCCCCTGCGTAACCAACGGATTTGAAGGGCTTTTTCCTGGTTGGCCCGGCAGGACGGCCGCAAATTTAGATTTGCTTAAGCTCTCGATAACTCCGCGGTAACGATGTCCCTATAAAACGGATTGCGAGGCGGACATATCGCATCCGCCCGGCGCTCCGGATCAGGTCTCGCGTACCGGAGCCCTTCGCCAAGTGTTGAGTAGCGAAACGCCATGCGTATCTGGCAAAGCCGCGTTCCCGACGGAGCGCGGTTTTTGCATTTCCGCCGCGCCCGATCCGGGCTGGAGCCTATATTCCGATCGCGGCGTTCGGGATCGGCACGTGATCTTCATTGGTCAACACGATCGGCGCATCGAAACCGTCCACCCTGATCACGAGCAGGCGCATGCTCCATGTGCCTGCATTGCGAACCAGGTGGGAAAATACGGTCCCTTTACCCTTGGCGCCGTGAACGGGAATGCTGAACTGGGCATCGCCCGCGCCATTCGCATTGACGTTGAGATGTCCGCCGACCCAGAAATTGTCGGTCACATCGTCACCAATGGCGGCTTTCACACGGCTGTCGGCGCGAATGGCATCCATGGTCATGTGATAGGCACCATTACCTTTGAGCATAAACGGGACGCTGCCGACCATCGTCGCGCAGCCGCCTATACTGACCACCCAGACGGCAAGGCCGGCGATTGCCCAGTTGCGCTGCGTCCTGCGGAATTGTTCGGCATCGCGCCAGGTCCTGTTCTGCCAGGCCCAGCGGCTGCCGCGTGCCCCAAGCACGAAGATCATGATGAGGTTGACGACCGGGATCAGCGCCAGCAGCGCGATGAAAGTGTTGTTGCCGATGCCCCAGATCCAGTTGAGGAAAAAGGCGCCCCAATTCCAGCGATCTAGCTCGGCCGGGATTTCGGCTGGCTGATTGAGCGGTTGTGCTGCCATGCTGCCTCCCGTCGGTGCGTATACCGATCGGTTTTAAAGCAACTCCAGGAAAAGTGTGAAACGGTTTTCCGCCCGGAATCGGGCCAACCCGAAAATCAGAGTTCCGCAGCACCCGTTTCAAGCCTTTGACGAAAGCCGGCGAAAATTCGCCTTCACAGCCCGGCTGGCCGGCTTCAGCGCGGCGCTGATCGACCGTTCAGCCGCGACGCCGTTGAGCAGCGACGGTGTCTGGCCGGAAAGAACCTCCGGCCAGAAACGGGACGCCGACTGCAGAAACGACATTTGCGCCGCAACCGCGCCCTCGGCCATTGCGACGGTCTTCTCGCTGACCGCCCTTGCCGTCTCCGCACTCCAGGGCTCGCCGCTCCGGGCCTCCATGGCCATCAGTGGCAGGCGCATCATCGCCACCATCGGCGCCAGCATCAGGCCCGCGCCGATGCTGTTCGCTTCCTGCACGCGTCGACGTCTGGTCTTTCTCATGGAAACCCCCTTCGCGGCCGGATCGACCGCCGCTCACATTACGCGCCAAAGGTGGGATCGTTCCCTGGCCAGGATGGTATCTTCTCGATACCGGGCGTCTCCTTGAAGAAACGCCCGGTCGAGCTTCGCCTACCGCTTGCGCAGATCCGCCTGTGCCAAATCCAGCGCTTTGCCGATACGTTCGCAGGCCATGTCGATCGTATCGCAGGTCCAGATCAGCGGCGGCGACAGGATCATTGTATCGCCGGTGGCGCGCAGCATCATGCCGTTGGCGATTGCATGATCGCGGACCGTCACCGCGGCACTTCCCGACGGCAGGAACCGTTCCTTGGTCCCCTTGTCCTTGACGATCTCGATCGCACCCATCAGTCCGATCGAGCGCACTTCGCCAACCAGGTCATGCCCGGCAATGCGCTCTTGCAGGGCCTTGGCGAAATACGGCCCGGTGTCGTTCCTGACGCGGTCGACCAGGCCTTCCCGTTCGATGATCTCCAGGTTCTTCAACGCCACGGCGCAGGCCACGGGGTGACCCGAATAGGTGTAGCCATGGTTGAACTCGCCCCCCTTCTCGACCAGCGTCGAGGCAATGCGATCGCCGACCAAGAGTGCAGACAGCGGCTGGTAGCCCGAGGTCAACGCCTTTGCCGTGGTGATCGTGTCGGGTTCGATGCCGAAGGTCTGCGCGGCAAACCACTCGCCGGTGCGGCCATAGCCGGTGATGACCTCGTCCAGCATCAACAGCACATCGTATTTGCGGCAGATGCGCTGCACTTCGGGCCAGTAACTGGCCGGCGGGATCTTGACGCCGCCCGCGCCCATCACCGGCTCGCCGATGAAAGCCGCGACCTTGTCGGCGCCGGCCTCGAGGATGGCATCCTCGACCGATTTGGCCGCGCGCAGGCCGAACTCATGGTCGCTCTCCCCCGGCAGCGCCAGTTCGTAGGCATAGGGCATCATCACATGGACGATGTTGGGCACGGCCCCGTTGAGCTGCTTGTGCATGGCATCCATGCCGCCGAGCGAGGTGCCGGCGATGGTCGAGCCGTGATAGGCCATCTTGCGCGAGATGACGCGGTTCTTTTCCGGCTTGCCCTCCAGCGCCCAGTAATGGCGCACAAGACGCAACGCGGTGTCGTTGGCCTCCGAACCGGATGACCCATAGAACACCTGGTTGACGTTGCGTGGCGCGATTTCGGCCAGCTTCTTGGACAACAGCACCGGCGTCGGCGTCGAGCATTTGAAGAAGGAATTGTAGTAAGGCAGTTCCTTCATCTGGGCATAGGCGGCTTCGGCCAGTTCGTCCCGGCCATAGCCGATGTTGACGCACCACAGGCCGGCCATGCCGTCGAGCAGCTCCGCCCCTTCGGAATCGTAAATGAACGGGCCATTGGCATGAGTGATGACGCGCGAGCCGGCCTCGCGCAATTCCCTATGGTCGGTGAAGGGATGCAGGTGATGCGCGGCGTCGATCTGCTGAAGCTGCTTCAGCGAATAATTTTGATAGGTCATGTCTGATCTTTCCTCTGGATTCAATCCGGCTGCGCCGGGGCGAATGCATCAGAGGCAGGCAGGCGGCGAATAGCCGATGCGGGCGCACAGCCGCAAAAGCTCGGCGCGCAGCGTGCGCGGTGACGGTGTCACCGCGACCCTGAATGCGCGAGCCCCAACTGCGCTGACCAATATCCTGACGAGAGCCATGGTCGGCACCTTAGAGCAAAGGCTGGTCGACGTGAACCACCCTTCGCTTGGCCCATGAGGGAATGTGTCTATGGGTTGACGCTCAGCGCCCTCTGCAGGAACACGTATTTCATCGCCGTCTGCGCGGCCTGCGGCCGGCGGTCGCCACGCCCGCCATGTCCGCCCTCGGTTTCCTCGAAGAACAGCGCCTTCGCGTGCCCGGCCTCCTGGAGGCGGGCCGCCATCTTGCGCGCGTGGCCGGGATGAACCCGGTCGTCGGCGGTCGATGTGGTCAAGAGCACCGGCGGATAGGCGGTATCGGCAGTGACATGTTGATAGGGCGAATAGGCGGATAGCCATTTCGCGTCTTCCGGCTTCGACGGATCGCCATACTCTGCCATCCACGAAGCGCCCGGCGGCAATTCGGTGTAGCGCAGCATGTCGAGCAGCGGCACCTCGACGATGACAGCGCCAAACAGTTCCGGGTGCTGCGTCAGGGAAACGCCGGTCAGCAGCCCGCCATTCGAGCCACCCTGGATGCCGAGAGAGGCAGCCGTGGCGATGCCGCGCCTGACGACGTCCTCTGCCACCGCGGCGAAGTCATCGAAGCCGTTCTGGCGCTTGCCCTTCAATGCGGCCTGGTGCCAGGCCGGCCCGAACTCGCCGCCGCCGCGAATACAAGCCTGCACATAGGCGTTGCCCTTCTCCAGCCACAGCCTGCCTCGCACACCGGCATAGCCCGGCAGCAGCGGCACTTCGAAGCCGCCATAGCCGTAGAGCAGCGTCGGCACCGGCCCCTTCTGGTCGCAACGCCGCACGACGAAGTATGGGATCATCGTACCATCCTTCGAGCGCGCCTCGAACTGCTCCGAGATCAGCGGCGAGGCATCGAAACGCGCCGGCTGCGACTTCACCGTCGCAAGCGTCTCACCATCGTCATCGGACCAGATGATTGAACTCGGCGTCAGGAAATCAGTGAAGGAGAAGGACACGCTGGAGCCGAAATGCTCGGCATGGCTGATGCCGACAGTGCCGTTTTCGGGCAGTGCGACGGGCTTCAGCGACCAGGCGCTGTCCTTGCGCTGGCAGACGAGCACCTTGCCACGCACATTGTCCATCAGGCTGATGAACAACCGGTCCTGCGTTCTGGCGAGCCCGGCAATCGACACGCGATATGCCGGCGCCAACAAGGTTTCGATGGCGCCAAAACCGCCGGTTTCGATCCAATGCGCGAAATCGAGCGAATAGAGCCCGTCCGGCTGGCACACCGTGCCGTCCGACGCCGTCCAGGGGGTGCGCACCCCGAATACCAGCTGATCCTTGAAAAGCGCTGTGTCGGTGACGTCGTCGGGCAGCGGAATGCGCCTGTTTTCGCCTGATGGCAGATGCAGGAAACTGTGCGATGCGAAGAAATTGAGCGTTCGCGCCAGGAACAAATGACGTTTCTCGCCGTCGAATTCGACGCCGGCGCCGACGGCGAGGTCCTCGGTCTTTCCCTCGAAGATCGGCGTCGCGTCTTCGAGTTTCGTGCCGCGCTTCCACAGTTTGACCACGCGCGGATAACCGGATTCGGTCTTGTCCGCGTTCTCGAAGGCCGCCGAGACGATGACCGTGTCCTTGTCCAGCCAGCCGAAACCCGACTTGGAAGCCGGCGCACGGAATCCGTCCTCGATGAAGGACTTGGTCTCGATGTCGAACTCGCGCATCTCGCTGGCGTCGCCGCCGTCCGGGGACATCGAGAGCAGGCAGCGGCTGAAGTCCGGATAGAGCCGGCTGGCGCCGCTGAAGACCCATTTGATCCCCTCCTTAGCCGCGAGCTGGTCGAAGTCGATGATCGTTTCCCACTCGGGCTTGTCGGTCTTGTAGGAAGCGACGGTCGTACGGCGCCACAGGCCGAGTGCATTGGTCTTGTCCTGCCAGAAATTATAGACATGGCCGGCAATGGCCGCACCGACAGCGATGTTGTCCTCCGCCGTCATCAGGTCGAGCGCCGTCTGGAACGACGCCTGATAGGATGGATCGCCCTGCAATTCGCCTGTCGTGATCTCGTTCTGGCGGTGCACCCAGTCGAGCGACTGCTTGCTCGTCCTGTCTTCCAGCCAGAGGAAGGGGTCTTCATGAGCGGATTCTGGCTTGGCGATGGGCTTGGTCATGGAATCTCCGATTGCTTCGGCATGCAACATCGACATGCGATCTCCGATATTCAATAGCTGCCGCATATGAGCAGAAGATTCAGGCCCTCCCGCGACTTCGTCCGAACCCGCCACCATCACGCCTTGCCGCTCCGGCGCACGGACGAGCGATAGAGCGCGAAGATGACCAGCATGGCATCAAGCCCTGCGATCACCACGGGCAGGCCCAGCGGGCCGATGCCCTGCATCAGCAGGCCGGCGCCGGGCGGGCCGACAATGCCGCCTACGCCCCACAGCAAGGCGAAAGCCGCATTGCCGGTGACGAGCAGCGTGCCCTTGAAGCGGCTGCCGAGTTCCACCAGCGCCATCGTATAGACGCCATAGCCGACCGCGCCCATCACCAGCAGCACCATCCAGATCAGCGGCGTCGTGATCGTGAGCGGCAGCAGCGCCGCGCAAACCGCCGTCGCCACCGCGCAGGCCAGGATCATGGGGCGGCCGCCGAAGCGTTCCGCGAGCAGGCCAAGCGGGATCTGCAGCAGGATGTTGCCCAGGGACAGCGCCATCACCAGCGCGGCGAGCACGGCTTCCGGCAGGCCATAGCCAGCACCGAACACCGGGACCAGCGCATAGGTGCTTTGCTGGACGGCGGCCGAGACCAGCACGGCCAGCAGCAGCGCCGGCGCCAGCCGGGCAAAACCGGCAAAGCTGCCGGCCGGCTGCCCATCATCCTCGAAACCGGTGAGCTTCGAAGAGACAAGGCGCAGGATGACGGCGCAGAGCACGAAACCGCCAATGCCGACGCTGAAGGGAGCCCAGCCCTGCGTACCGACCAGTGTCAGGGTGAACGGGCCGGCGGCGTAGCCGGCTCCCATCAGCGTGTTGAACACGCCCATCACCCGGCCGCGCCGCGAGGGCGGCGCCAGCGACAGCGCCCACACTTCGCCAAGGATATAGAGCGGGTTGATGACCACGCCGATCAGAAAGCGGATCACGTACCAGGCCACCCAGTTCTGCAGATAGCCGATGGCCAGGAAGCACAGCGCTCCGATCAGCGAGCAGCCGACCGCCAGCGTGCGCGCACCGACCAGGCGGACAGCCGCCGGCACGAATGACGCCGACAGGATCAGCCCGAGCGGCATCGTCGCCGCGGACAGGCCGATCAACCCTGGCGACATGCCTTGCTTCTGCATCAGGAGCGTGAACAGCGGCGAGCTCAACCCCTGCGCGGCGCCGAACATGGCAAGTGCCGCGGTGACGCCGGCGAGCGCTGCCCACTGCGTCCGCGCTTCGCCTTCGCTCGAGCCGGTTGCGACCATGCAGTCAATCCATGTGAAGTGCCGGCTGACCTCCGCGCGGCAGGCGTCATTAGCTACCGGTACGATCGGGGGAAGGAAAGGGCCGGCAAGCGAAATCCGCTTGCGCCAATCGGCCTGTGCGCCCGATCGTGGCCGAGCGGGCCTGGATCGGATGAGCCTGAGATGCGCGGCAGGCCACGCTACGGGAAATAGCGGGCGATCGCGCCCTTCTTGCCGTCGGCGTAAGGCTTCAGCCACTGGTCGTCGATGGAAAGTCCGTCATCGTCCGAAGGCCCCTTGCCGATCGTCCTCCGCCAAGCGCGAAACTTGTAGTGGTCGAACACGTCGAGCATGTGCACCGCGTAGGCGGCCGCGAAGGTCTTGTCGCCTTCGACGATCACAAGGTTCTCGTCATTTTCGTAAGAGGCCTTGTAACCGAGATTGTGGCTGCCGGTGATGACGGTGGCGTTCTCCTCCATCGGATCGATGATGACGATCTTGTCGTGCACGATCGCATGGCCGACGGTCAGCACCTCGGCCTGGAAGTCGCGGGCGATGGTGGCGCCGGTCAGGTTCGCCGCCCGCACGATGGAAACGTTCGGCGCCTCCCAGATCTTTTCCGGATAGACGAAGGGCGCCTTGTCATCCTTGTTCGACTTGTGGGTCACCGGATCCTTGGTCGGCGCGACATAGTTGGGCATGGCGGTTTCGTCGCTTATCGCGCCCTGCACGATCAGCTTCGGATCGGCCTTCGCCGCCGCGACGGCCTGGTCGACGATCGAGTTTTCGCCGAGCAGCGAAGGATTGAACACCAGAAACAACACCGCCCGCTTCGCAGCCTTGATGCGGGCGAAAACATCCTCGAGATCCACCGGCCGCACCGAGATGTCCTTCTTGTTGCGGTCGGGATCGTTCGGCGAAAACCAGATCGTCATGCCGTCCAGCGCCGCCGTGGCGCCGTTCAGCGGGTTTGGCATGTGGTTCTCCTTGCGAAACGGCACGCCTTGCGTCTGTGCCACGCGGCCGGCAGCGCTTTCCGAGGCCGGCGGCGGAAACACGTCGGCCTTCATGCGGTCCCAGTAGGCGTCGAAGATTTCGGCCATTGCAGGATCGTCGCGGATGAAGGCGTTGTTGGACTGCCCGCAAATGCCCGTCGACGTCCAGTTGGTGCTGCCGGTCATCACCGCTTGCGGCTTCCCCTGGGCGTCGCGGTAGACGGCAAACTTGTTGTGGCCGATGTGGTTGTTATTGAAGAGGCGATCCGTCACCACCACGCCCGCGTCGTGCAGGCGCTTCCTGTAGGGCGCGTTGCCGGCGTCCCAGGCCTTGGTCTGGTCGTCCTTGCCCGAATTGGAAAGAATGACCTCCACGACATCCTTCGCGGCGATGATGGCGTCGCACAGCTCGTCGTCGCCAAGCTCGTAAAGCGCGAGCCGGACGGTGCCGCCGTCCGTCTTGGCCCGTTTCAACAGGCTGGTCAGCACGTCGGGCACATCGCCATGCAGGTAGGCGCGTATCTTGCTGGTCGGATCCTGCAGCACCGCCCTGATCTTGTCGCGCTGCCCGACCTTGATGCCGGCTTCCGCCAGTGCATGCGACATCCATTGCGTCGACAGCACGCCATTGGTGAAGGCCACACGCGCCTTGCCGAACATCTGCCCCAGGAAGATCGGTGGGCTGACCGCGCCCTGGCCGAGATAGCCCAGCGGCCGCGCCGGCCCGGTGTAGGCGGGCTTGCCGTCGACGACCTGCTCGGGTCGCACCGGCACTGGATCGAGGCCGGGCTTCATGTCGCCTACCGGGCGCACCCGATAGGCAATCAATTCACCGTCAGGTCTGACGTCGATGCTGTCGCGGCGCCGCCGCACGGTGAGATCGCGCCAGAAGGTCTTCTGCACCGGCCAGACGCCGGTATCCTGGGGAATCCAGTCCTTGTTGCTCTGGCCCTTGAAGGGCACCCAGGACGCCAGGCAACGCTCTTCGCCTGTATCGGGATAGAGGCGCACGATCTCGAAGCCGAGGCAGTCCGGGATCATCCCGTCTATGTCCCAGGAAAGGAACGCGACTTCGTTGTTGGTCGCGGCACGCACCTTGACGACATCAGGCATGGGGCTGTCCCTCCAAAGACGTTCAGCCCGCAAGTATATCAGAAGTAAAAGACGGTACTGTAACGCGCGCGCCGTCGGCATCCATTCACTCGGCCGCGCTCAGCACTTGCTGGCGCGTCATGGTGACAAGGTGAGGTCCCCGCCATGCAACTGCCGTTCCGGCATGTCGCTTCCCTCGCTCTAGTGGTCGCCGCCTCCGCAATGGCCGGACCGCCGCCGGTCCATTATGCCGCCCACTTTCGCATCCTACGAGGCTCCTCATGACCGCCGCCCTTCAACCCGCCGAACCGGCTCCGGCAACCGATCGCGCCCGTCGGGGCGGCCGCGCCGGAAAACGCGCCGGTGGCTCGGCCGCGTTCGAGCAGCCTGCCTTCCGCCAGCTGAAAAACCCGTTGCAGCCGACCAGGCTGGTATCCGAGGACGAGTTGGAATCGATCCACCTCGCCTCCTTGCGCGTGCTCAGGGAAATCGGCGTCGACGTGCTGCACGACGAGGCCCGCCGCATCATGAAGGCGCATGGCGCCGACGTGCGTGAGGGCAGCGAGCGGGTACGCTTCGACAGCGACATGATCCTCGAACTGGTCTCCCATTGTCCGTCCGAATTCACCATCCATGCTCGCAATCCCGCGCACAATGTGCGTTTCGGCGGCAACAATCTGATCATCTCGATGATGGCGTCGGCGCCCAACTGCTCCGACATCGATCGCGGCCGCCGGCCCGGCAACCAGCAGGACTACCGCAATTTCCTGCGCCTGGCGCAGATGCACAACATCTTGAACTGTACCGGCGGCTATCCGGTCGAGCCGACCGACATCCATCCGTCGGTCCGTCACCTCGAATGCGTCCGCGACCTCGCCACGCTCACCGACAAGGTGTTCCACATCTATTCGCTGGGCAAGGAGCGCAATGTGGACGGCATCGAGATCACTCGCATCGCGCGCGGCATCAGCCGCGAGCAATTGATGGCGGAGCCGTCGGTATTCACCATTATCAACACCAATTCGCCGCTCAAGCTCGACGTGCCGATGATGGAAGGCATCATCCAGATGTCGAGCATGGGCCAGGTCGTCATCGTCACGCCGTTCACGCTTTCGGGCGCCATGGCCCCGGTCACCATCGCCGGCGCGCTGGTGCAGCAGAACGCCGAGGCGCTGTCCGGCATCGCTTTTGCCCAGATGGTGAAGAAGGGCGCACCGGTCGGCTATGGCGGCTTCACCTCCAATGTCGACATGAAGTCCGGTTCACCTGCCTTCGGCACGCCCGAATACATGAAGGCGCAACTCGTCGGCGGTCAGCTTGCACGCCGCTACAAGATCCCCTACCGCACCTCGAACACCTGCGCTGCAAACACGGTCGACGCGCAGGCGGCCTATGAGAGCGTGTTCTCGCTGTGGGGCGCGGTCCAGGGCGGCGGCAACCTGATGATGCATGCGGCCGGTTGGCTCGAGGGCGGCCTGCGCTGCTCCTACGAGAAGACCATTCTGGACATCGACCTGCTGCAGATGGTGGCCGAGTTCCTGACGCCGCTCGATCTGTCGGAAGAAGCGCTGGGCTTCGACGCCATCCAGTCGGTCGGCCCGGGCGGCCACTTCTTCGGCACCCAGCACACCCAGGATCGCTACAAGACCGCCTTCTATTCGCCGATCCTGTCGGACTGGCGCAATTTCGAGACCTGGGCTGAAGCCGGATCGCCGACAGCGATGGAAAAAGCCAACAAGGTGTGGAAGGAACGTCTGGCCTCCTACGACGAGCCCTACATGGATCCAGCCATCCGCGAGGAGCTCAACGCCTTCGTCGCGAAGCGCACGGCCGAAGGCGGCGCGCCGACGGACTTCTGACCAATGTTGTTGACGAACGGTCGACCCCCACTCCGTCGAGCTGCGCTCGACACCTCTCCCCCGATCGACGGGGGAGAGGAAGGGTGCGCGGCGATTCCAGCCGGCGCCTTTCCTCTCCCTCCGGAGGGGGGAGAGGTGGCGCCGCGAAGCGGCGACGGAGTGGGGGAAGCCATCCTTGCCGCGCTTGACGGCAAGCTGACCGAAAACATCGCCGTATCCGATTTGCGCTTTGTTTTCACGCCCTGCTCTCTCGATTAAATCTCTTCAAAGATGGACCTATCTTCATGAAATCCCATGTAAAAGCGGTTGTTATTGGCGGCGGCGTCGTCGGCTGCTCGGTTCTTTATCATCTGGCCAAGGCCGGCTGGACCGACATCATGCTGATCGAGCGTTCGGAGCTGACCTCCGGCTCGTCCTGGCACGCGGCGGGCGGCTTCCATACGCTCAACGGCGATCCCAACGTCGCCAAGCTGCAGGCCTATACGGTCCAGCTCTACAAGGAGATCGAGGAAATATCCGGCCAGTCCTGTTCGCTGCACCTGACCGGCGGCGTGATGATGGCCGACACGCCCGAGCGCATGGATTTCCTGCGGCTCGCCCATGCCAAGGGCCGCTATCTCGGCATGGATACCGAACTGATCACCCCGTCCGAAGCCAAGGCGATGTTCCCGCTGATGGACGAGACGAATTTCGTCGGCGCCATGTGGGACCCGGTCGAAGGCCATCTCGATCCCTCGGGCACCACCATCGCCTACTCCAAGGCGGCCAAGAAACTCGGCGCCGAGATCGTGCTGCGCAACCGCGTCGTCGACCTGACTCAGCAGCCGGACGGCACCTGGAACGTCGTCACCGAACAGGGCACGGTCCATGCCGAGCATGTCGTCAACTGCGGCGGCCTGTGGGCGCGCGAGATCGGGCGCATGGTCGGCGTCGAACTGCCGGTGCTGGCCATGGAGCACATGTACCTGCTCACCGAGCCGATGCCGGAGGTCGAGGAGTTCAACAAGTCGACCGGCCGCGAGATGATCGGCGTGCTCGACTTCAAGGGCGAGATCTACACCCGCCAGGAGAGCAACGGCATCCAGA
>NZ_VFUX01000041.1:0-54471 GCF_006441275.1 Mesorhizobium sp. B2-4-17
CCCCAAACCCCTCGGCCCGTCCTACTCCCAGCCGACCGCAAGGTCGGCTTTTTCTTTGCCAAGAGGTGGCGGAGAGTTCAGCCTGGTCGGCATGGAGCCCGGGTAGCGGGCGCTTCTTCCCACATTGACCTTCCTCCCACATCGTCTAGGTTCTGCCTCGACGCAGCCGCAAAAGAGCCGCTATAATAAAAATCGTTGGGAGAGAAGCTGTATGATCCTGACACTGGCGCTGCTTGCGGGCCTTGTTCTGGCCTGGTTGCTGATCGGCGTGGTAGAGAAATTCCGCCTCGGCCTGCGCTTCAGCCAGGCGCTGCTTTATGTCCCGTTCAAGCTCGCCTACCGGATCGCCGACAACCGCATCAGGATCGCCCGCAAGGCGCAGGTTCCGGTCATCTATGTGATCTCGCATCAATCGCGCTTCGAGCCCGCGCTGATGCTGTCGCTGTTGCCGGATGACACGCTGCACATACTCGACGAGATCTCTGCGCGCTCGCCTTGGCTTGAGCCATGGCGCGAGCTTGGCCGCACCATCGCCTTCAATGCCGAGCATGTCTTCGTCAGCCGGCGGCTGGTGCGGGTACTGAAGGGCAAGGGACGCCTTGCCGTCTACCTGCCGGATGCGGTCGAGCCTGACGTCAAGACGTTTCGGCTGTTTCGTGCCGTCACCCGTATCGCCATGCAGGCCGACGCCCGCATCGTGCCGATCTTTGTCTCCGGTACGCGCAGCCTGCCTGTGTCGCTGACGCCGGCCAGCAAGGCGCCGCGGCACTGGTTCCCACGGCTCTCAATCAGCACGCTGGAGCCGATGACCATCGCCGAGCTGGTGGCGCGCAACCCCGACCAGGCTTCGAACACCAACGCGCTGTTCGACCGCGTCGCCGAGGCGCGGCTTTTTGGCACGGACTTCGATCGTGGCCTGTTCCTGGTCATGCGCGATGCCGCGACCCGCGTCGGCGCCTCGCATCCGATCATCGAGGATGTCATCTCCGGCGCGTTGAGCTATCGCCGGATGTTCATCGGCGCGCGCGTGCTGGGCAGGCGCTTCGAGGCGGTGACGGCGCCAGGCGAAGCGATGGGCGTGATGCTGCCCAACGCCAATGGCGTCGTGCTGTCGTTGGTCGGCCTTCTCTCGGCCGGCAGGGTGGCGGCGATGATCAACTACACCGCCGGGCCGGCGAGCGTCACGGCTGCCGTGCGCACAGCCGTCATCCGTACCGTTATCTCTTCACGCGCCTTCGTCGAGAAGGCGGATCTTGCCGATATTGTCGCTGCGGTCGAAAAGGGCGGCGCCAGGCTGCTGTGGCTGGAAGATCTGCGCGGCAGCGTTAGCGCGCTCGACAAGCTCGCCGCCGCCTTGTTGTGGCGCGTGCCGCTACAGCGGCAGGATGCGGCCAAGCCGGGGGTAATCCTGTTCACCTCGGGTTCTGAAGGTACGCCCAAGGCGGTGGTTCTGTCGCAAAGGAACCTGCTCGCCAATGCAATGCAGGCCGAGGCACGCGTTACCATTTCGCCGGCGGACATCCTACTCAACGTGCTGCCGGTGTTCCATTCTTTCGGCCTGACGGGTGGCACCATCCTGCCGCTGGTCACCGGCGTAAAGCTGTTCCTCTACCCCTCGCCTCTGCACTACAAGATCATCCCCGAGATCGCGCGCAAGGTGAAGCCGACGATCATGTTCGGCACCGACACGTTCCTCGCCAACTATGCACGCACGGCCAAGGACGGCGATTTCTCCAGCCTGCGCTTCGTCGTCGCCGGCGCCGAGGCGGTCAAGCCGGAAACCCGCCGTGTCTATCGCGAGCGCTTCCAGGCCGAGATCATCGAGGGCTTCGGGCTGACCGAAGCCGCGCCGGTGGTTGCCGTCAACACAGCGATCCATGGCCGGGATGGTACCGTCGGGCGGCTCTTGCCGGCCATGCGCATGAAGCTGGAGCCGGTCGAAGGCATTTCGGACGCCGGTCAATTGTGGCTCGACGGACCCAATCTGATGATGGGCTACATGACCGCGGACCGCCCCGGCGAGTTGCAGCAGCTGACTGGCTGGCACGACACCGGTGACATCGTCGCCGTCGACCGTGAGGGGTTCATCACCATTCGAGGCCGTGCCAAGCGCTTCGCCAAGATCGCCGGAGAGATGGTGTCGCTGGGCGCCGTCGAAATGCTGGTGCAGTCGCTGTGGCCGGAAGAGCGCCATGCGGCGGTGGCGGTGCCGGACAAGAGGCGCGGCGAGCGCATCGTGCTGGTCACCACCGCCGACGATGCCAATCCGGAAGAGCTGCGTCAGTTCGGCAAGAAGGCCGGGGCAGCCGAATTGATGGTGCCGAACGATATCATCAAGGTGGAAGAAATCCCGGTGCTCGGTTCCGGCAAGACCGACTATGTCTCGACCAGAAAGCTGGCGATTGACAGGCTGGGGCTCGGGATCGCGGCCTGAATCAGATCAACAACTTCGGCGTAGCCCTTAACCTATGTCCGAAGGCGGCACCTTCTCGCCCTCGAGCTTGGCACGCTTGGAATAGGCGCGCACGGAAAACGGCAGGAAGATCAGATAGCCCGCGACCGAGGCTGTCAGCGTGTACCAGGGATAGGTCATCAGCAAGAGAATGTAGAGCACGACTGCCAGGATCACCGGCAGCACGCGGTCGCCGGGAATCTTGACGCTTTTGCCGGAATAGACGGGCAAACGGCTGACCAGAAGAAAGGCCACCAGAATGGTGAACGCTGTGGCGATGAAGGCGGCCGGGCGGCTGGGCTCCAGCCCGAGCCGCAGGAAATAGAGATAGAGCGGCAGCATCACCAGCACCGCGCCCGCCGGCGCCGGCACGCCGACGAAATACTCCGATTGCCAAAGCGGACGTTCGGACTTCTCGTCGTCCAGCACGTTGAAGCGGGCAAGCCTGAGCCCGCAGGCGATGGCGAACAAAAGCGCCGCGATCCAGCCCGGCGAGCCGGCGCGGTCGAGCAGGAAGGCATAAAGCACCAGGGCCGGCGCAACACCGAAATTGACGATGTCGGCCAGCGAGTCCATCTGCGCGCCGAACTTGGACGTCGCCTTCAGCATGCGCGCCAGTCGCCCATCGATGCCGTCGAGGAAGGCGGCCAGCAGCACCATGACCACCGCGGTTTCAAAACGGTTTTCGAAGGCGAAACGGATGCCGGACAGGCCGGCGCAGATAGCAAGCACGGTGACCAGATTGGGCAGCACCATGCGCATCGGGATCTCGCGAATGCGCGGGCCGCCGCTGGCATGAGCCTCGAATTTCTTGAACGGCGCGCCCACCGCTTACGAAATCCTGACCAAAGGCGTGCCGGTGACACCGCCGAATTCGGCCAGCACGGTTTCGCCACCGACCGCCGTCTGGCCAACGGCAACGCGCGGCGTGGCGGTCAGGGGCAGGAACACATCGACGCGCGAGCCGAAGCGGATCAGGCCGAAACGCTCGCCGATGGCGATCGAGCCACCGGCCTCGACCCAGCAGACGATGCGCCGCGCCACAAGGCCCGCGATCTGGACAGCGGCCACCGTGCCGTTGGGGCTCTCGATGACGAGACCGTTGCGCTCGTTCTCGGTGCTGGCCTTGTCCAGTTCGGCGTTGAGGAATTTTCCGGGCCGATGTTCGATCTTGGCAATGCGGCCGCGCACGGGGGCACGGTTCACATGGCAGGAAAAGACGTTCATGAAGACCGAGATGCGGGTCATCTCGACATTGCCGAGGCCAAGCTCGCGCGGCGGCACGGCCGGGCCCACCGCCGAGACGATGCCATCGGCGGGGCTCACCACCAGGCGATCGTCAACCGGTGTGACGCGCTCGGGATCACGGAAGAAGTAGACACACCAGGCAGTCAGGATCAGGCCGATCCAAAACAGGATCGACGAGAAATAGCCGAGGAAAAGGGTCGCCGCGCCGAAGACCGCGATGAAGGGATAGCCTTCGCGATGGATCGGTACGAACGCGTTCTTGACCGTGTCGACAAGGCTCATGGGGTGGGGGCGGTCCCTGTTTCAGGTCCGGCCTCAATAGCGGAAAGCCCCCCTGCCCGCAACGCAACAATGGCGGGAGGATGGGACGGGCCGGATGTGGTGACGAATATGCCGGGCGCGAACCAGATGACTTAGCCCGCCGCAACGTCGAGACAATACCAGCAGTCGTCGGAGACAAAAGCCCTTTGGCTCATCTATCATTGGATGGGGACGCCCGCGCTACACAGCCACCGGGCGCCGACTGTGTTGGACGGCCTCTTACACCTGCGGCACGCGCTGATAATTGGCGATGTCGGCTCGCACCCCGAGCCGGGCGATCGTCTCCTGCGGATTGAAGGCGATGCGCTCATGCGCGGCCTTGACAATCGGCACGACATTGTCGACGTCCGCCTGGCTTTCCCATTCGACGATCGTCACCAGGTTGAATTCGCCCGGCCCCGAAAATTGCTCGAGCACGAAATCCTGCACGAAACCCTGCTGCTGGCGCAGCAATTCGTGGGTTGTCCTGACCTTGACGAGTATCTCCTCGCGGGCGGCGGCGGGGACGACGAACTTGTCGACCCGGAACACGCTGCCGCCGTTTACATTCTGATTTATGTCGTTCATTTCAATTCTTCCGTTCTTGAACCGTGGTGTTTGCGGGCTCCAGGAACGGCGTACAATCTCAACTTAAGTTGAGGTCAAGCGCAAAAAATCAATTTACCTCCGATGTCCGCCGGCGAACGATGACGCCGAACTCGTCGCCTTCGCGGGCGCGGCGCAGCCGCTCTTCGGCTTCCGTCGCCTCGCGCTGGCGGTCCCACATGGAGGCGTAGAGGCCGTGCTTTCGCATCAGTTCGACATGGGTGCCGCGCTCGGCGATCTGGCCGTCCTTCAGCACGATGATCTCGTCGGCGGAAATCACCGTCGACAGCCGGTGGGCGATCACGATGGTGGTGCGCCCCTTGCTGACGAGGTCGAGCGCGGCCTGGATCTCCTGCTCGGTGTGGCTGTCAAGTGCCGAGGTCGCTTCGTCGAGCATCAGGATCGGCGGCGCCTTCAGGATGGTGCGGGCAATCGCGACGCGCTGCTTCTCGCCACCGGAGAGCTTCAGCCCGCGCTCGCCGACCATCGACTTGTAGCCGTCCGGCAGCTTCTCGATAAACGGCCCGATCTGCGCGAGTTCGGCGGCCTTGCGCACTTCCTCCTCGCTTGCACCAACGCGGCCATAGCGGATGTTGTAGGCGATGGTGTCGTTAAACAGCACTGTGTCCTGCGGCACCATGCCGAGCACCGCGCGCAGGCTGTCCTGCGTCACATCCCGGATGTCCTGGCCGTCGATAAGCACCTGGCCACCCTGCACGTCGTAGAATCGGAACAGCAGCCGCGAGATGGTCGATTTGCCGGCGCCAGACGGTCCGACAATGGCGACTGTCTTGCCCGCCGGAACTTCGAAGCTGACGCCCTTCAGGATCTTGCGGTTCGGATCGTAGGAGAAATGCACGTCGCGGAACTCGACCTTGCCGGCACCGACGGCCAGCGGCTTGGCATCGGGCTTGTCGACAATCTCCTGCGGCACGTCGAGCAGGTCGAACATGTGCTCGATATCGGTAAGGCCCTGGCGGATCTCGCGGTAGATGAAGCCGATGAAATTGAGCGGCACCGAAAGCTGCACCAGCATGGCGTTGATGAACACGAAATCGCCCACGGTCTGGGTGTGGGCCTGCACCTCCAGCGCCGACATGCACATGACGACCACCGTGCCGAGGCCGAAGATGAAGCCCTGGCCGAAGTTCAGCCAGCCGAGCGAGGTCCAGGTCTTGGTGGCGGCGATCTCATAGCGCGCCATGGAGCGATCGAAGCGCTCGGCCTCCATTCGCTCGTTGGTGAAGTACTTCACCGTCTCGAAATTGAGCAGCGAGTCGATCGCCTTGGTATTGGCGTCGGTGTCGCTGTCGTTCATGTCGCGGCGGATCGAGATGCGCCAGTCGCTCGCCTTCACCGTGAACCAGACATAGACCCAGACGGTCACCGCCACCACGGCCACATATTTCCAGCCATAGGTGAAACCGAATATGCCGGCGGTCAGCGCGAATTCGAGGATGGTCGGGGCGGTGTTGAGCATGATGAAACGCACGATTGTTTCGATGCCCTTGGTGCCGCGCTCGATGATGCGCGACAGACCGCCAGTGCGGCGCTCCAAGTGGAAGCGAAGCGACAGCTGATGCATGTGGACGAAGGTGCGAAAGGCAAGCTGACGCACCGCATGCTGGCCGACCCGGGCAAACAGCGCATCGCGCAACTGGTTGAAGCCGAGTTGAACCAGCCTCAGCACGTTGTAGGCGATGACCAGCATCACCGGGGCGAGCAGGAACGACGGCAGCGGCGGTGGCGTTTTGAAGCCGCCCGCCAGCGCATCGGTTGCCCATTTGAAGAAATAGGGGCCGGCGACCAATGTCACCTTGGCAACGACAAGCAGCAGCGTCGCCCAAGTCACCCGTGCCCTGAGATCGGCACGGTCGGCCGGCCACATATAGGGCCAGAGGTTACGTAGCGTCGTGAGAGTTGAGGTGTCGGCGGAGACGGTTTTTTCGGCCACTTTTCTTGCCCTTGGGTGAGAGGATCAGCGGCCGGAGCAGCAGGAATTGACGAGTGCGCTCAGCGATGCCGAAACATCGGCAAGCGCTGCTTGGTCGACCTTATAGCGGGAGCGCTGACGATCCGGCTCGAACCGGACCAGGCCGGCCTCGACCAGTATCTTGAGATGCTGGGACACGGTCGACTGCGCCAGATCGAAACGGTCAACGACCTCGCGGCAGCAGCAGGAATTGCTGGCCGAGAGGTGCTTCAGTATCTCGATACGCGCCGGATGCGACAGTGCAGCGAACCGCGCCGCGACAGCCCTGCTATCGGGGATGCAGTTGGGCAGAGCGCCTGCGCGGTCTGGTTCAAGGACGGATTCTGTCATCGTTCATCGGCGATAGACGATGAACGATGACAGGGCAAGCTAGACCGATGGGTAGATCGCCTGAATTGCCGACCTTTTTCCTACTGCGTCTTCGCCGGCGCCGTCGTCGCCTGCTCACCTATCGCCTTGAGGTCGGCGGCTTCGCCTTCCTTGGACTTTCCCGGGACCTTGAACACCTGACCGGGCCAGATGCGGTCAGGATTCCTGATCTGATCCTGGTTGGCGAGGTAGATGGTGGAGTAGCGCATGCCATAGCCGTAGACGCGCCGCGAAATCCGCCACAATGTGTCATGGCGGCGAATAATGACGGCGCCGCCGGCATGTTCGAGTTTGGGCGCCACGGTTTCGGGCACGTCGCTTGGCGGCGTTGCGGCCGCGACAACGGCCAGAGCTTCAGTGGCAGGTGCGGCCGGCTTTGCTTCGGCCGGTTTTGCCTCCGCGGGCTTGGTATCCGGGGCCACGGCGGCGACCGCCTCGCCCGGCTCTCGCTCGAACGGCACGGCGGCACGGGCCACGACCTTCACCCCGTCGGCATCGAGGCCGTCGACATGGATGGTATAGCTGCCGACCGGAACGTCCCGTGTAGCTTCGACAAGGAAATGCCCGTCGGGCGATGTCTGTGCATCACCGAGCAGGATGTCGTTGGCATAGGCGCGGACCTTGCGGCCCGGATCGGCAAGGCCGGCGACAAAGATCTTTTTGCCGTCGATCTCGACCGCCTCGACGACGATCTTGGGTTCACCCACGGATACGGCGGCCTGAGCTGCCGGTGCCGGCGCGGTTGCAGCCGGCGATTCGGTGGCTGGGGCGGCCGCTCCTGCGACAGCCTGGTTGCCGGCAGTCTGTGCTTCCGGTTTCTTTTCGGGCGCGGGAACTGTGAGCAGTTCGGCCGGCTTGCCCGGCTCCTCGACCATGGCCAGAACCTGGCCGGAGGCAGTCGCGGGAACCGAGACGACAGCGGTTTGCGCCGAGGTCGTCACGATACTGCCGGTCGTCGAACGCAGTGCAATTGTATAGTCGCCGGGCTTCAACGGATCGTCGAGCACGATGACAAAGGCGCCATCGGGACCCGCCACCGCCGAACCGAGCACCGGCGCGCCGTTGAGGATCTCGACCTTCGAGCTGGGCGCCGCATTGCCGGCGACGACGATCGAGCCATTGGCCTCGACACGCACGACATCGAAAGTCGGCGTGACCGGACCGGCCGTTGCGGGCGCTGCCGCACCGGTTGTGGGGGCGGCCGGAGCGGTCGTTGCCTGCGCCGGCAGGCGCGCTTCCGTGCCCGCGTCCGTAGGTTTCGGTGCCGCTGGCGGTGTCAATGCCGCGACTTCCGGCGGTTTACGATGAAGATAAGGGTCGAGTGCGCCCGACACATAGGCTGTTCCCACGGCCGCGACGGTCCCACCCGCCGCGAACAAGAACGCCTTTAATGGATTGATTGCCATGTATTTCGCTACCCCTTAGCCACCTAATGCCGGTCTAGCGTGTTTTGCCACGACCGACAAGAAAAAGCCCGCCCTTGTTGGCCCTTGGGGCTTGACCGCGCTTTCAGACCCAATCACCAATCATCGGTATGAACACGATTCGATCCGTCTGCGTCTATTGCGGCTCGTCTCCGGGCCGCGATGAAACTTACGCCAAGGCCGGCCACCTGCTCGGGCGCTCGCTCGCGCGCTCCGGCCTCAGGCTGATCTATGGCGGCGGCACCAAGGGTATCATGGGCGCCGTCGCCGAAGGCGCGCTCAAGGCCGGCGGCAAGGTGACGGGCATCATTCCCCGCTTCCTGATCAACAGGGAAGCAACCGAAACCGCGCTCGACCGGCTCGACGAACTATTGATCACCGACAACATGCACGAGCGCAAACATAGAATGTTCGAGAAATCCGACGCCTTTGTGGCGTTGCCAGGCGGCATCGGCACGGTCGAGGAGATCGTCGAGATCATGACCTGGGCGCAACTCGGCCATCACCGCAAACCGATCGTGTTCGGCAATGTCGGCGGATTCTGGGATCCGATGCTGACACTGCTTGATCACATGACCGCAGAGGGTTTCATCCACACCGCGCAACGGGTCAAGCCGCTGGTCGTCAACGACCCCGAGGCCATCGTCGCCGCCATCATGGTGGCCGGCTCCTCCGTCGACGCACCAACCGAGGGCGTACAGTCGGTGATCGACAAAATGTGAGGTTAGGGAATTGGGAATAGGCAGTAAGGCAGTAGGGAAAGACTGCCCTACTGCCACCGCATTGCTGCGCGTCGACACACTGTGATCGACTGTCAAGAAACCGTCACACGGAAACGGGTCCGCGCGTGCTAGAAATCGCGGTGAGGTAGCCGCCACGCGGCGCCACGTCCGAAACTTGCATCTGGCACTATGCCCATGGATACCGCCCTCGCCCCGGAAGGCGCCGACCTGTCGCCCTACCTGCCCGACGAGCACGGGCTGTTCTTCATCTATCATTTCACCGCGGAAGGCGTGCGGAGCAAGGATGCCGCCACCGCGCACTGGACTTGGCGCAGCTATCAGATCACCGATCTGCATGCACGCCAGGAGATCGGCGCGGAGAAGGCTCTGCCGGCCCCAGCGCGCGATGCTTTCCTGGCGCCAAGCCACGGCTGTCACATCGACTATGAGGATGGCTGGCTCTATGGCGATTTGCCGGACCTCAAGCACGACTTTTCGGAAGCGCGCGGGCTCGTCCATTTCCGCTTCGCCTTCAACGACACGATGTTGATAGGCGCCCGCAAGCAGCCGCTGGAGTCGGTCGACGCGGTTCGCAAGGCGGTGGAAAATGGATCACGCAAATTCCGCTCGCCGTCGGACCTGATCGAGGCCGTCATGGGCCAGTCGCTCGACGGCATGGCGAGCGAACTCGGCAAGCTCGGCGATACGCTGGACGGCATCGAGGACCGCGTCGTGCGCGATGCATGGCACAATGAGCGTCAAGCGCTGGTCGAGGCGCGCCGGCAGTTGGTGGTCATCCACCGCCAGATGGCGACGCTCACAAACCTGTTCCGTCACCTCGACCATGCGCATCGCGACGAGCTGCCCGACCCCATAAACGACATGGCCGCAAGGCTCTCGCACCGGGCGCAGACCCTCTTCCACGACGGCGAGCAGCTGCAGGCGCGCACGAGGCTGCTGCAGGACGAACTGATGGCGAAACTGACGATGCAGTCGAACCAGCTGCTCTACGTTCTTTCGGTGCTGACGGCGGTGCTGCTGCCGATGACCATCATCTCGGGCCTCTTCGGCATGAATGTCGGCGGGCTGCCGCTGGTCGATACGCCAATGGGCTTCTGGATTGTGACGGCAGTGTCGGTGGCCATCGCGGCGGCCACCTATCTTTTTGTCAGGCGCCTTGGCCGGGGACTGTAGCGGCAGCTTGGCAACTTCTGGCGCCGAAGCACGAAGGTCCTCCGCATTGAAACTTTCTATCGAGCCGCCCTGCGCGCGCTGGTCAACATCGACCAGGAATAGATCGCGAGTGCCGTCCAGATCAGGACAAAGGCGACGGCCTGCGTGGTGCCGAACGGCTCGTTGAAGACCAGCACGGCGATCAGGAACACCATGGTCGGCGCGATATACTGCATGATGCCGATGGTGGAGAGCCGCAAAAGCTTGGCGCCGAACGCAAACAGAAGCAGCGGCACCGAGGTGACTGGACCGCAGCCGATCAGCAACGCCGTATCGGTGCCGTTGCTGGATAGGATGTGATCTTGTCCGGTCGCGATCAGGTAAACGATATAGCCGAGAGCCGGCACGGACAGCAGAAGTACTTCGAGCAGAAAGCCCTGGCTCGGCCCGATCGGCAGCGTCTTGCGGAAGAAGCCGTAGGCGGCGAAGGAAAACGCCAATGCCAGCGACACCCAGGGCAACTTGCCGCCTTCGATTGTCAGCACCGCGACCGCAACCGCCGCAAGCACCACAGCCGCGATCTGCAAACGGTCGAGCCGCTCGCCCAGCAGCAGCGCGCCGACGACGACGCTGACCAGCGGATTGATGTAATAGCCGAGCGCGGTCTCGACGGTACGGTCGACGGCGATCGCCCAGACATAGATGCCCCAGTTGACCGAGATCAGCGCCGCCGTCAGCGCCGCCATGGCGATGGTGCGGGGCGAACGAATTGCCACCTTGAAGTCCGCCGTGCGGCCGGCCCAGACCAGAACCGCCGCAGCGATCGGCACGGACCAGACGACGCGATGCGCGATCACCTCGGCAAGCGGCAGATGCGCCACCGCCTTCATGTAGAAAGGCAGCAATCCCCAGAGCAGATAGGCACCCAGCGCCAGCAGGAAGCCGCGGCGGGCTTTTGAATCTGCGTCCAGAGCAATCGTTTCAGTCGCCATGGGCCAACGCTATGACCCAGTAACCCTGGCAAGACCATCGCAAAGTTCTGATGGATCAATGGACTTTCGCTGATGGTTCAAACTTACTCGGCCGCAACAAGTCCCGCCATCTCGCGATTCTTCATCAGCTTGTAGACGATCGAATCCATCAGCGCCTGGAAGGACGCATCGATGATATTTTCCGACACACCGACCGTCCACCAGCGGGCGCCGGAGGAATCATGCGATTCGACGAGCACGCGGGTGATGGCCTCGGTGCCTCCATTGAGGATACGCACCTTGAAGTCGGCAAGCTCCAGATCGACGATCTCGTTCTGGTACTTGCCGAGATCCTTGCGCAGCGCGATGTCGAGCGCGTTGACCGGGCCATGTCCCTCGGCCACCGACATTTTCTCCTCGCCGTCGACCAGCACTTTCACGATCGCCTCGGACACCGTCTTCAACTGGCCATTGGCGTCGAAGCGACGCTCGACCATGCAGCGAAATGAGGTGACGTTGAAGAATTCGGGCAGGCCGTGCAGCATCTTGCGCGCCAGGAGCTCGAAGGACGCATCGGCGCCCTCGTAGGCATAGCCTTCGGCCTCGCGCTCCTTGACGACCGCGATCAGCGCGTCGAGCCGGTGGTCGTCCTTCGGCACATCGATGCCGCGCCGCTTCAATTCGGCGAGGAAATTGGCCTTGCCGCCCTGGTCCGAGACCATGACGCGGCGGCGGTTGCCGACGGCTTGCGGCTCTACATGCTCATAGGTCGCCGGCTCCTTGGCCAGCGCGGAGGCATGAATGCCGGCCTTGGTGGCGAAGGCCGAGGCGCCGACATAGGGCGCCTGCGCTTCCGGCGCGCGGTTCAGCAATTCGTCGAAGGCGCGGGAAAGCCTCGAAATGCCACTCAGAGCCTCGGCCGAAATGCCGGTCTCGAAGCGGTCGGCGAAAGCCGGCTTGAGCGCCAGCGTTGGCACGATGGAGATCAGATTGGCATTGCCGCAGCGCTCGCCGATGCCGTTCAGCGTGCCCTGGATCTGGCGCACGCCCGCTTCGACCGCAGCCAGCGAATTCGCCACGGCCTGGCCGGTGTCGTCATGGGCATGGATGCCGAGATGGCCGCCCGGTATGCCTGCCGCGATGACCTTGTCGACGATGCCGCGCACTTCCGAGGACTGCGTGCCGCCATTGGTGTCGCACAATACCACCCAGCGTGCGCCGGCGTCATACGCCGTCCTTGCGCAGGCCAGCGCATAGTCCGGATTGGCCTTGAAGCCGTCGAAGAAATGCTCGCAGTCGACCATCGCTTCCTTGCCCGAAGCGACAGCGGCATCGACCGAAGCCTTGATGGCGTCGAGATTCTCCTCGTTCGTACAGCCAAGCGCGACGCGAACGTGATAATCCCAACTCTTGGCAACGAAGCAGATGGCGTCCGATTTCGACTGGACAAGCGCGGCAAGGCCCGGGTCGTTGGACGCCGACACCCCTGCCCGCTTGGTCATGCCGAAGGCGACGAATTTGGCCGTCGCCGTGCGCTTCTGCTGAAAGAATGCGGTGTCGGTCGGATTGGCGCCGGGATAACCGCCCTCGACATAGTCCATGCCGAATTCGTCAAGCAGTTTTGCGATCGCGATCTTGTCCTCGACCGAAAAGTCGATGCCCGGCGTCTGCTGGCCATCGCGCAGTGTGGTGTCGAAAAGGAACAATCTTTGCTTTTTCATGGCAGTAGCTCGAAAAGTCGCGATCCTTCGCGCCCCCCTCTGTCCTGCCGGACATCTCCCCCACTTGGGGGGAGATCAGACTGCACTTCGACTTTCGCCAATCTCCAGCGTTGCAGGAGAAGCGGCAGGGCCGAAGCTGCTGATCTCCCTCCTTGTGGGGGAGATGTCCGGCAGGACAGAAGGGGGCGCCATAGGACATGAACCTGCACGGTTATTTCCCCGCAAACCGATCCGTGGCCCGGATCAACTGGTCGAGTATCCCCGGCTCCGAATAGGCGTGGCCGGCGCCCTCGACGAGTTGGAAATCCGCCTTGGGCCAGGCCTTGTGCAGCGCCCAGGCGTAGCGCGCCGGGCACGGCATGTCGTAGCGGCCATGGACAATTGTACCGGGGATGTCCTTGAGCTTGTGCGCGTCGCGCAGGAGCTGCCCCTCTTCCAGCCAGCCGGCATGGACGAAATAGTGGTTCTCGATACGGGCGAAGGCAACGGCGTAGTCGTCCTGCCCGAACGGACCGCTGGTTTCGGGCTCCGGCAGCAGCGTGATCGTCTCGCCTTCCCACAGGCTCCAAGCGCGAGCGGCCTCTATCTGTGCCTTGCGGTCCGAACCGACCAGCCTTTTGCGGTAGGCCGCCATCATGTCGCCGCGCTCGGCCTCGGGGATCGGTGCCAGGAAGCGCTCCCACTTGTCGGGAAACATCTCGGAGACGCCGAACTGATAGTACCATTCGAGTTCTGCCCGGGTCAGCGTGTAGATGCCGCGCACCACCAGCTCGCTGACCCGATCGGGGTGGGTCTCGGCATAGGCGAGCGCCAGCGTCGAGCCCCAGGAGCCACCGAACACCAGCCATTTGTCGAAGCCGGCCATGTGGCGCAGGCGTTCGATGTCGGCGACGAGATGCCAGGTGGTGTTGGCTTCAAGCGAGGCGTTCGGCGTCGATTTTCCGCAGCCGCGCTGGTCAAACAGGATGACGTCGTAGAGCTTTGGATCGAACAGCCGCCGATGTTTCGGCGAGATGGTGCCGCCCGGGCCGCCATGCAGGAACACAGCGGGCTTTGCGCCCCTGGTGCCGCAGCGCTCCCAATAGATGGTGTGGCCGTCACCGACATCGAGCATGCCTGACTCGAATGGCTCGATCTCGGGATAGAGCGTGCGCAGAGAACCGGTGGCAATTGTCATAGTTTCAGGCCCTGCTGCGGCCAGTTGGCCGTTTCGTGATCGGGGTGCTGGAAGGAGATGATCTGCTCCTGCCGTGCGTAATAGTCGGGATCGTCGTGGACCGGCGCCTCGAAGATTTTTTCCACCCAGGGAAGCCGGGCCGCATAGTTGACCTGAATCTGCGGCGCCAAATCCGATCGGTCGTCGAAAGCGCCGATGGCAATCTCGAGCCCGCCGGGCTGGCGGTAGGTCAGCGGCGTGCCGCAGCGGGCGCAGAATCCTCGGTCGATATTGACCGAGGACTGGAAATAATGCGGCTCCTCATGGGTCCATTCGACGCCGTCCTTCGGCACGGTCACCAGCGCACCGAAGAAATTGCCGAACTGTTTCTGGCACATGCGGCAATGGCAGATGGACGGGCGTCCGAGCCTGCCGTGGATGCGGAAGCGCACGGCCCCGCATTGGCAACCACCAGTTCGAACGGTCTCGGTCATGGTCTTTCCTCCGGCGGCCATTGGTCGGTGTCGTGGTCGGGATGCTGGTAGGAGACGAGCTCGGCGAGATAGGGGGCCGACCCCACGTCAGCCATCGTGTCCTCGCCCGGCAATTGCGGAATAGAATCCACATAAGGCAACTTTGCCTCCGTGCCCCATTGGATGATCGGCGCGATATCAGCCGGATCGTCGAAGGCGGCGATGGCGAGCGCCATGCCGTCGGGCGCCTCGAAGGTCAGCGGCGTGCCGCATTCGCCGCAGAAGCCGCGCCAGACGGCGTTGGAGGAGCGGAAGCGCTTGGGCTCACCGCGTGTCCAGTCGACCTTGGCGCCGCGCACCGAGACCAGCGGCAGGTAGAAATTGCCGCTCGCCTTCTGGCACATGCGGCAGTGGCAGATCGAGGCGTCGCCAAGCGCGCCCTCGACGCAGAAGCGCACCGCACCGCACTGGCAGCCGCCCGTATAGACCGGCCGGTTGTCGAGGCTCATCGCATCTCACTCCGGATCATGGCAGACCGCCTCGACATTGTTGCCGTCAGGATCGAAGACGAAGGCGCCATAGTAATTGGGATGATAGTGCGAACGCAGGCCCGGCGCGCCATTGTCCTTGCCGCCGGCGGCAACCGCCGCGGCATGAAAGGCGTTGACTTCGGCACGGCTGCGCGCGGTGAAGGCGACGTGCTGCGTGGACTTTGGCTTTTCCGTTCCGGCACTCAGCCAGAACACCGGCCGGTCGCGGCCATAGCCGCCGACCTTGGCGCCACCCGTGTATTCCAACGGCACCATATAGAGCAGAGAGGCGCCAAGCGGCGCCATTGCCTTGTCGTAGAAAGCCTTCGAAGCGTCGAAATCGGCAACGGTGATGCTGAGATGATCGATCATGGAAATGCCTCCTCCCTTGCTGGTGCCGGCGCTTCGGCGTTGCCCAGGCCTGCGGCGATGACGATGTGCTGGCAGACATTGTCGATATTGCGGATGACGTCGTCGTTCCAGAAACGCAGGATGGTCCAGCCGCTGCGCTTCAGGTAGGTGGACCGCGCCTCATCGCGTTCCGCGTGGTCGACATTTGCATGCTGGCTGCCATCGACCTCGACGATCAAGCACTTTGCTGAACAAGCGAAATCAACAATGTAAGGCCCGATGGGCACCTGCCGACGAAAGCTCAATCCCATCAGCCGATGAGCGCGCAACTCGTTCCAAAGCTTCAGCTCGGCGTCGGTCATGACGTGACGCATGGATTTTGCGTTCTTGCGGTGGCGCGTCGGGACAAGGTCGTGTCCCATCAATCACCCCTACACTGGCGATTAGCGAAAGCCGAAATTACAGCCGATCTCCCCCCTTGCGGGGGAGATGCCCGGCAGGGCAGAGGGGGGTGCTGCCCCGCTATCCTGTCAACTGGAGGACGGCTTGCTTCCAGCGAATAGTCATCACCAAAGTGGGCAAACCGAAGCGTCGGCGATCCTTCCCACCCCCCTCTGTCCTGCCGGACATCTCCCCCGCAAGGGGGGAGATTGGCTGGCATCGGCGCTTTCGCCAACTGCCTGGGCATCGCCCCCCTCACCGCTTGACCTCCCATGTCGTCACGCGTTCGCCGGTGGCCGGATCCTTGCCGTCCTTCAGCTGGACACCTTGCGCTAAAAGGTCGTCGCGGATGCGGTCGGCTTCGGCCCAGTTCTTGGCGGCAATCAATTCCAGGCGCCTGGCGATCGCCTTGTTGACTGCAGCCTCGTCGACCTTGGCTGCGCCGACGTCGAAGCCGAGGAAGAGAAGGGCTGCCTTCAGCGAAGCAGCGGCGGGGTTCTCACCCTTGCCGTCGAATTCGGCGGCCTCGTTCGCAAGCAGGGTCAAATGCTGGAAGGCGGCATAGGTGGCCAGATCATCCGAGAGTGCTTCCACGACCTTTGTCGGCAAATCGCCGGCCGCCGGGGCCAGGTCTGCCGCACGTTTCCATTTACGCAAAGTATTCTCCGCCTCTTCCAGCTTGCGCACGGAGAAATCGATCGGCTCGCGGTAATGCGTCATCAGCATCGCCAGCCGCAGAACCTCGCCCGGCCATGAGCGACCGCCAAAGGTCTCGGTCTCAAGCAATTCATGAATCGAGTAGAAATTGCCGAGGCTCTTCGACATCTTCTGCCCTTCCACCTGCAGGAAGCCATTGTGCATCCAGATGTTGGCCATGACATCGGTGCCATGGGCGCAGCGCGACTGGGCGATCTCGTTCTCATGATGGGGAAAGATCAGATCGAGGCCGCCGCCATGGATGTCGAAGACCTCGCCGAGATAGGCGGCCGACATTGCCGAGCATTCGATGTGCCAGCCCGGCCGCCCCCTGCCCCACGGGCTTTCCCAGCCCGGCTCTTCCTGGGTCGACAGTTTCCACAGCACGAAATCGCCGGGGTTCTTCTTGTGCGCGTCGACGGCGATGCGGGCGCCGGCCTGCTGCTCGTCGAGATTGCGCTTCGACAATTGCCCATAGTCCGGCATCGACGCCGTGTCGAACAGCACTTCGCCTGCCGCGACATAGGCATGGCCGCGTTTGATCAGGCTTTGAATCAAGGTGATCATGTCTGCCTTGCCGTCAGCGCGGGGCTCGACGAATTCGGTGGCGCGCGGTTCGACTGTCGGCTCCAGGCAGCCGAGCGTGGCGACATCCCTGTGGAACTGGTCGGCGGTCTTTTCGGTCACCCGGCGGATGGCTTCGTTGAGCGACAATTTTCCGGCTGCAATCTCGCCGCCGAAATCGCGCAGCGCACGCGCGTTGATCTTGTCGTCGACGTCGGTGATGTTGCGCACATAGGTGACATGCGCCTGCCCGTAAACATGGCGCAGCAGACGGAACAGCACGTCGAAGACGATGACCGGCCTGGCATTGCCGATATGAGCGAAATCGTAGACGGTCGGGCCGCAGACATACATGCGCACATTCAGCGCATCGATCGGAACGAAGTCCGTCTTCGTGCGCGTCAGCGTGTTGTAGAGGCGCAGGCCCTTAAATGCGTCCGACATTCCATGCTTTCCCGGTTCAGAACTTCTTGTCTGGCTGGAGCCAGCCCCGCGCCAAGGCGCAAATCAGGCTCCAGCCTGCTGGCCGGGGCGTTTGTCCAATCTAGGGAAAGATGAGGCGAAAACGTCCGGACCAGCACGAGGCTAGCCAATAATGCAAATGCCACAAATGGCGAAAGACGTTTTCATGGGCGGCTTTATCGCCTTGACCAGTGTTGCCGTCAAGCCGCTGATGCCAGGAAAAACGTCGCCAAGACTGACTATCGCGTCGCTCGATCACGCGGAATCAGGCAGTGAAACATTTTATTAAACCTGTCGGCACAGTCATGAAACATTCCCCGGCTAGATCACCAAGCGTCACGATTTGGTCGGATTTCAACGGTCAAACGCAAACACGAAAACGTTACCTGGGAAGAGAAACATGCCTCGAAGCAAGCAAGACGCCAACCGCGCCAAGCAACCAGCACTTGCCAATCACTATCGCGCAATCGGTCCGGCCGCGATCGTCGCCGCCCTTCTTCACACCGCGAAGAAGAAGAAGCCCGCGCAGAAGATCGTATCGCCTCGCGCTGCCTGAAGCGGTGCGGCCGGCGCAAAAGGCGCCTGGGAATTGGCGCCGGAATACGGGCGCCACGGCTGAGCTTCAAGCAGCTTGGGCTAAAATAGCGTCATCTGACTGTCATCAGCGCCGGGCTTCTGGCGCCTAGCCTTCTCGGGCACCGGCCCGATCTCGCCCCTCACCTGTATCTCCGGTCCGGTGTTGGCGACCTTGTTGACGAGGTCGGAGACGGGAATTGCCTCGAAGAAATCTGGCTGAACCGGCCGCAAGAGATCGGTAACGTCGCGCGGCTCCTGCGTGCGACAATCCAGCCAGCGGGCAAAGTCAGAGATATCGATCACCACCGGCATCCGGTCATGGATATGGGCGATGTCGGCATTGGCGTTGACGGTCAGGATCGCGCCGGTGTCCATCTCCGAACCACCGGGCTCGGCATAGGTTTCGATCAAACCGGCAAAGGCGACCAACCCGCCATGCCGGGGCCGTATCCAGTAAGGCTGCCCCTTCTTGCCGCCTGTTTGCCGCCATTCATAAAAGCCGGACGCCGGCACCAAGGCGCGGCGGTGGCGCATGGCGGCCTTGAACGAGGCCTTCTCGATTGCCCCTTCCGAGCGCGCGTTGAACAGCAGCGGAAACTCCCTGGTGTCCTTGACCCAGGCGGGAATGAGCCCCCAGCGCACCAGCATCGGGCGGCGGTCCGGCAAGTTGGAGCCCGGCGCCCTCGGCGCGCCGGCGGTCGCCATCAGGACCGGCTGAGTCGGCGCGATGTTGTAGCGCACCGGAAAATCCTCGAGCTCCGTCATGCCCAGAAAGGCAGCGGTCTGGTCCGGCGTCGCAGTCAAGGCAAAACGTCCGCACATGATCGATAGCTCCTGCCTTGGAACGGTTCAGCCAGAAAGTGGCGATGGAATAGCCGCACTGCAACCGCTAAAGCTGTCTCATGGCGGCCGTCCACAGCGGGCTGCGGGCAATCGAACGGTCAGGGGCCATGAACGATACACGAAAGACGCTGCCGGCAGTCTCGGTCGCCGTGGTGCGCAACGACACCGTGCTGCTGGTGAAGCGGGCAAGGCAGCCTTCCCAGGGGCTGTATGCCTTTCCGGGCGGCAAGGTCGAGGCTGGCGAGACACTGGAGGATGCGGCTCGGCGCGAACTCATGGAGGAGACTGGTTTGCATGCCGCTGGTTTTCGCCCGCTTCGGGAAATCCATATCGACGGCAGAGACGACAGGCACCCGGTCGACTATCGCCTCACCGTCTTCGGCGCCGCCTATGCCGGCGGCGAGGCAGTGGCTAGTGACGATGCCGAGACAGCCGCCTTCTACACCCTCCGCGAGATGGCGGCGCTGCCGCTCGCCGGTTCGGTGCTTATGGTCGCGCAGGAGTTGCTCGGCCGTTCCGACAGCTCCTCTGAAAGTCGCTGAAAACCTCAAGAGTTGTTCTGGAAACGCCTTGCAGGCGACAAATTGTTTAGTCACATAGATTTATGAGCCGCTCTCCATTTCTCGTCGCTTTGTGCCTCGCCGTCGGCATGACACTGGCGGCGCGGCCTGCGTCGAGTGCCGAGGCGCCGTTCGAGCCCGGATTGATGCGGCTGGCCGAAATCCTGGGATCACTGCATTTCCTGCGCAATTTGTGCGGCGAGAAGGGCGACCAATGGCGTGTCGAGATGCAGAAGCTGATCGATTCGGAGAACCCGGATGCCGAGCGGCGCGCCCGCTTCATCGCCAGCTTCAACCGCGGCTATCGCTCCTTCGGGGGCACTTATACACGGTGTACAACGTCAGCCACGGAAGCCATCAGCCGCTACATGAAAGAAGGCGAGACGCTGTCGCGCGACATCGCCTCGCGCTATGGCAACTAGTGACACCGGCAGGAAGACCTGGAACGCATTCAATCTGGAATTGCGTGAAGCAAAGGTATCGGTTCTGCGGCTGCTGCTTGAGTCGATAAGGCAGTCTGGACGTCCATCAACAGATATTCTCGCCGCTGCGGGCGACGACAGCCATATCCGTCTTGTGCCATCAATGTCTTGGTGCAATCCTGATGTTGCACTTGTGCAACAGCGTTAATTAAACGTTACCGCACGGATGCGGAATTAACTCAAACTGAAGGTTTTCGCCCCGCAGGCCGGCCTAATCGGCTAAGTTTGATACGGGTTGAAACGCAGCTTCGCCAGACACAGTTGGCCCCTGTCAAAGACGATCAAAAAAATGTCGTATTTACAGAGACTTATTCGAGGCCGCGTGTGAACAGAACAGATCAAGCCTGATCCACACTGATGGGTTGCCGCTTGAAAGGGTGGACATCGCTTATGGAACATGCTGCCAATGACATTGACGCGCTGGTCAGGGAAGAAAAGCGCCTGACGGCGGTTGAGAGCCACAGCGAAGCCTGGGCGGAAGGCCTTTCGGCCGGCATCGAGCCCGAGATCATTGCCGAGGCGGCGCTTGAGACCGCATTCGGTGAGATGCTGCGCGCCAACGGCGAGACATCGGCGCTTGCCCTGCTCGACCGCGTGCGTGAAAAGGTCATTGCTGGCGCCTTCGAACCCGAGCGGCTGCGGCACTGAACCGACGTCCGGTTCTTTGACGATGGAGTTCCGTTCGGGCACCATGCCCGTGAGCAGGAGATGCGGGCAGTGAATTTTCCGGTGTCAGGCAGGCCGAAGGGCTTGGTCCTCCACATCCGCTTTGCTGCTTGCTGCGCCGCCATCCCCCTGTTGATGTGCCTCGCAAGCAGCCCTGCCCATGCATTGAGCGAAATCCAGCACGAGGAGCTCCCCTCGCCGGTCATACCATCGGCGGACGACGATGTCTCACCGCCCGGCAGTGCCATTCCAATGCCCGACCCGGTGGGAACGCCTTCGACCAGGCAGCCGGCCGAACCGGACGCGGCAGAGCCCGACAGCCCTGCCGACAGCGGCTCCAACAGGCCGCGTGTCGATCCCGAGGCGCCCCCGCCGGAGGTGGTCTACGACCTCGGCAAGCTGCCCGAGCCGGTACGGCGCATGCATGACTTGATCATCGAAGCCTGCAAGAGCGGCGACATCGAGACGCTGAGGCCCATGATCGGCAAGGGCGACAGCATGACCCAGCTCTCGCTGACCGACATCGATGGCGATGCCGTCGCCTTCCTGAAAGGGCTCTCGGGCGACCCGGATGGCCAGGAGATCCTGGCCATTCTGGAGGAAGTGCTCAGTGCCGGTTATGTCCATGTCGACGCCGGGACGCCGCAGGAACTCTATGTCTGGCCCTACTTCTTCGCGCTGCCGCTGGACAAGCTCGACGCCAAGCAACGGGTCGAGCTGTTCAAGATCGTCACCGCCGGTGATTTCGACGACATGAAGCAGTTCGGCGCCTATATCTTCTATCGGGTCGGCATCACGCCCGCCGGACAATGGTCCTTCTTCGTCGCTGGGGACTGAGTTTGACCCCGTCTGTTTGTGGGAAGATTGGTGCGAAGTTCAGGAGCCAGTTCGCTCATACAGGCCGTGGGCGCTATTGTTTGAGTGGGCCGGCAGGTTCTTTCGGTGATGGCGGAATCTTGGCCGGCAGTTAAAAAAGGATGCCGTGACCGAATTCGTTGGCGAGATTCTGGATAAGCAGCTTTTCGCGCGCCGTAAGCCGGGTTTGATCGACAAAGCGCCAATTGCGCTCGTACAACGCAAATGCTTCCTCGGCAGGGATCGGGCGTGCAGGATCCCGGCTCCACAAGAGCGCTTGCAGCTCTGGGAACCCGGCCGGATCGATCATAGGCGTGATATGTGCGATCACAATGTCCCTGATATAGTGCAGAACGCTTAAAAATCAGAGACGTGACGCAGCGCCGACGGTTGACCTAAACCGGCAGCGCCTCGGAAAACTCCACCGCCCTGCCTTGGCCGGGCGTAGCGATTTCGCCTTCCCACATGACGCGTCGGCCGCGAATGACGGTGCCGACGGGCCAACCGGTGACTTGCTTGCCGTCATAAGGCGTCCAGCCGGCCTTCGAACCGGCCTGCGCATTGGTGATGGTCTCGCGCCGCTTCATGTCCACGATGGTGAAGTCGGCATCGTAGCCGGCGGCGATGCGCCCCTTTCCGGCCATGCCGAAGATTCGCTGCGGACCATGGCTCGAGAGATCGACGAAGCGCTGCAGGGTCAGGCGCCCAGCATTGACGTGGTCGAGCATGATCGGCACCAGGGTCTGCACGCCGGTCATCCCCGAGGGCGAGGCCGGATAGGGTTTTGCCTTCTCGGCAAGCGTATGCGGGGCGTGGTCGGAGCCGAGCACGTCGACAATGCCTTGTGCGATTCCGTGCCAGACACCGTCGCGGTGGCGCGCGGCACGTACCGGCGGGTTCATCTGGATCAGCGTGCCGAGCCGGGTATAGTCGTCGGCACTCAGCGTCAAATGGTGCGGCGTCGCCTCGCAGGTCGCGACGTCCTTGTGCTGCTCAAGGAACAATATTTCCTCCGCGGTCGAGATATGCAGGACGTGGATGCGGGCTCGAACGTTGCGCGCGATGCGCACCAGCCGTTCGGTGCAGCGCAAGGCGGCGATCTCGTCGCGCCAGACCGGATGCGAAGACGGGTCGCCCTCGATGCGTAAGCCCAGCCGCTCACGCAGCCGGAACTCGTCCTCCGAATGAAAGGCGGCCCGGCGGCGGGTATTCCTCAGGATCGAGGCGACACCTTCGTCGTCCTCGACCAGCAGATCGCCGGTGGACGACCCCATGAAGACCTTTATTCCGGCCGCGCCCGGCAACCGCTCGAGCTCGCCGACATCCCTGGCGTTGTCGCGGGTGCCGCCGACCCAAAACGCAAAATCGCAATGCATGCGGCCACTGCCGCGCCGGACCTTGTCGGCAAGCGTTGTATCGCTGGTGGTCAACGGGTTGGTGTTGGGCATTTCGAACACGGCGGTGACACCGCCAAGCACCGCCGCGCGTGAGCCCGTTTCCAGGTCCTCCTTGTGCTCCAGTCCGGGTTCACGAAAATGCACCTGGCTGTCGATGACGCCCGGCAGGATGTGCAGGCCCCGGCAGTCGATGGTCTCGCCCGCCGAAGCCTGGCGGAGATCGCCGATGGCGGCGATGCGCCCATTCTTCACGCCGATGTCACGTGCCCCCTCGCCGTCATGGTTGACCACGATGCCGCCTGTCAGGATGAGGTCGTAGGTATTGGCCATGCTGATCGATCTCTTGCGGGGGGAGTGCCAGCGGCTTACGTAATGGCCAACCGTTTTGCAAGATCAGGCTTATATCCGCACCATGCCCTTTGCCCTGCTGAAAGACCGCGCGCTCATCACCGTCTCCGGCCCGGATGCCGAACACTTTCTGCAAAATATCCTGACCACCGATCTCGACACGCTTGGCAACGGCGAAGCTAAGCCCGGCGCGCTTCTGGCGCCGCAAGGCAAGATCCTGTTCGACTTCCTGATCTCGCGCGCCGGCGAAAACGCCTTCCGGCTCGAATGCCGTGCCGCCATTTCAGATGATTTCGTTCGCCGGCTGATACTCTACAAGCTCCGCGCCAAGGTCGAAATTGCCAAGCTGGAACAGGCGCTTGTCACTCTTGTCTGGGGAATGGAGTCAATCGCTTCACAAAATGATTCAACAGCAGTTGCCGACAGGCGCTTTCGCGATGAACCCGTCACGCGCTCCTATGCCGACGCTGCGGAAACCGGCGACATCGCCGCATGGCAAGCCTTTCGCACCGCCCACGGCATTGCCGAAAGCGGCGCCGATTATGTGTTGGGCGAGGCCTTCCCGCATGACGTGCTGCTCGACGAACTGGGCGGCGTCGGCTTCAAGAAGGGCTGCTATATAGGCCAGGAAGTCGTCTCGCGCATGCAACATCGCGGCACGGCCAGGCGGCGTGTGCTGATTGTCGAGGGCAGGCTTCTGCTGCCAGTTGCGGGCACCGAACTGACCGTCGAAGGACGGCCCGTCGGCACGCTCGGCTCGAGTGCCGGCACAACGGGGCTTGCCATCGCCCGCATCGACAGGGTCAAGGCAGCGATGGATGTTGGCCAGCCGATCCTGGCGGATGATGTCCCAGTGACGCTGACCATCCCCGGCTGGGCCAACTTCACCTTCCCGCAGGAAGCCGTCAGCGCGGAGGAAGCCTGATGGCGGCAGACCGCACCGGCGCGCCGCCACGCGCCTGGCAGCGCATGCTGTCCGGCCGCCGGCTCGACCTGCTCGACCCCTCGCCGCTCGACATAGAGATTTCGGATATTGCCCACGGGCTCGCCCGTGTCGCCCGCTGGAATGGCCAGACCAGGGGGGAGCATGCCTTTTCGGTCGCCCAGCATTCGCTGTTGGTCGAGGCCCTGTTCAACGAGCTGGTACCCCAGGCTTCGGCCGCCGACCGGCTGGCGGCGCTGCTGCACGATGCGCCTGAATATGTCATCGGTGACATGATCTCACCGTTCAAATCGGTGATGGGCGGCAGCTACAAGGACTGCGAATTGCGTCTGCAGCGCGCCATCCATCTGCGCTTCTCGCTGCCTCCTGAACCGGCGGCGGCGCTGCGCAAGGAGATCAAGCGCGCGGACCAGATCGCCGCCTATTTCGAGGCGACACTGCTCGCTGGTTTCTCCTCCGCCGAGGCGGCCGAATTCTTCGGTCGCCCGCGCGGTTTTTCCGCCGAGCGCTTCGATTTCACGCCGCGCTCGGTGACCTCGGCGCAGAATGCCTTCCTGAAGCGGTTTTCGGCGCTCGATAGATCGCGGCACCAGGTTCCGACGTCAGCGGTAGGGTAGAAAACGCTAAATTAACCGGAACGGACAACAGTGCGGAGTTCGATCACGCACCGCAGGCGCGCCACATGCCCGTCGTGGATGTCAAGGAAGGTTCGGCCGTCCCGGAGCGGGCAACCGAAGGCGTGGAGCGCTCGCGCCGCATGGAAGACGAACTGCGCGAACAGAACGAACGTTTTTCAGCCGCGGTCGAGAACATGTCGCATGGCCTGTGCATGTTCGATGCCGATGAGCGCATGATCATCTGCAACGGCAACTACATCAACATCTTCCGTCTCGACGCCAAGCTGATGCGGCCGGGAATCCGTTTCATCGACATCTTGCGGCACAGCGTCGAGATCGGCGTCGCCTCGCAAAGTGCCGATGAACTCTACGCCATCCGCAAGCCCTATATCGACCAGGCAAAACCCTCGATTTACGAAGAGACGCTGTCGGATGGCCGCATCATCAGCATCTCGCACCGCCCGCTGACCCCGGGCGGCTGGGTCTCGATCTATGAGGACATCACCGAACAGCGGCGCGCCGAGCAGGACCTCAAGGAGCAGCATCGCCGTTTCGACGCCGCACTCGCCAACATGTCGCAGGGCTTGATGATGTACGACGCCGCCGGCAAGCTGATCGTGCGTAACGGGCGTTTCCTGGAACTCTACAACGTCACCGCGGCGGACTTCCCACTTGGAACGACGCATCGCGACGCGCTGGAACGATTGCTGGAACTCGGCATCTACACGAAGATCGACGTCGACAGCGAGGTCGCTAAGACCGAAGCCTGCCGGCGGGCAGGGAAAAAGCATTCGGCCTATCGGCATCTTACCGACGGCAGGACGATTCTGGTCACACGCCAGCCGATGAGCGGCGGCGGCTGGGTGGCGACCTTCGACGACGTTACCGAACGCCGCCGTACCGAAGAGCGCATGACCCATCTTGCGCATCACGACACGCTGACCGGACTGCCCAACCGCTCGATGTTTCGCGAACGGCTCGACCTGGCGCTCGAGGACGTGACGGCCACGCCGCTGGCGATCTTCTCGCTCGATCTCGACCGCTTCAAGGCGGTCAACGATACATGGGGACATCCCGCCGGCGACTGGCTGCTGAAAAGCGTCGCCGAGAGGCTGCAGGGTTGCCTGCGCAATGAAACAGACATAGTCGCCCGCTTCGGGGGCGACGAGTTCGTCGTCATGCAGTTCAATTTCAAGGACATCGCCGATGCTGAAAAACTGGCGAAGCGCATCGTCGAGACAATCGCAAAACCGTTTCGCGACAGGGGCCGGGACATGCATGTCGGGATCAGCCTGGGCATCGCCGTTTTCCCCGACGACGGCAGGGACGCCGATACGCTGCTGAAAAACGCCGATACGGCGCTCTATCGGGCGAAGAGCGAGGGGCGCAACCTTTATCGCTTCTTCGAACCCGGAATGGACGCCATGGTGCAAGCCCGCCGGGCGCTTGAAGTCGACCTCGAGACCGCGCTGCCACGCCAGGAATTCGATCTCGACTTTCAGCCTATCATGAACATCGCCTCCGGCGACATCATCGGCGCGGAGGCGTTGATGCGCTGGCGTTCGCCGGCGCGCGGCACTGTCGCTCCGGATCAATTCATCCCGGTCGCGGAGGAAACCGGACTGATCGTGCCGCTTGGCGAGTGGGCATTGAGGACGGCCTGTGCGGCGGCGGCAAGCTGGCCTCCCGGCTTGCGCATTGCCGTGAATGTCTCGGCCGTGCAGCTCAAAAGCGGCGGGTTTGCCCGCGGCGTCATCTCGGCCCTGGCCTTTTCCGAGGTGCCGGCCAGCCAGTTGGAACTGGAAATCACCGAAACCGTGCTGATGGATGAGAGCAAAGCCGTGCTGAAGACGCTACGGCAGTTGCGCGAACTCGGCATCCGCATCGCGCTCGATGATTTCGGCACCGGCTATTCCTCGCTCGGCTACCTCAGGCGTTTCCCGGTCGACAAGATCAAGATCGACCGCTCTTTCATTCGCGACATGGGCAATCGCGATACGGCGGCGATCGTTCGCACCATCATCGCGCTCGGCACCGAGCTTGGCATTGTTGTCACGGCAGAGGGCGTCGAGACCGAGGTGCAACTCGACATGCTGCGCGAGAACGGCTGTGTCGAGGCGCAGGGGTATTTGATTGGCGTGCCCGCAAAGGCGGCGGCCATCCGTCGTCTGCTGAAATCGCGTGCGCTGCACAGCCAAACCGGCTGATCGCATCCGTACAAGGTCAACTCAGTGTTTCTAGGTATTTCTCATGGAAGCTGACATAGCCGGGCTCGACGACCTTGAGGTGCCGCTCGATCAGAGCATGGAACCGCGGCAGTTGATGAAACGGCACACCGGGATAGGCATGATGCTCGGCGTGAAAGGGCATGTTCCAGGCCAGCTTGCGCACTGCCCAGTTGGTCAGCGTCGTCCTGGTGTTTTCCAGCATGTTGGCAACGAACGGACAGCGGCCGTGCTCGGCCAAGAGATAGAGCCGAAGGAATGGCTGACCGAGCAAAGCGGGGATGATCCAGACATGGAGAAGCGCGGTGAGCCGGAAATACACGGCGAGCAGAATGACCACGGCGTAGAAGGCAATCATGGCGCGCGCCTCGGCCCGCACCTTGGGCCGGCCTTTCGGCGGCACGTAACTATCCCGGCATTTACCCATCGCATTGGCATGAAGGGTCTTGAGATGGCCCCACCACACCGGGATGCCGGAAACATGGACGAGGTACTGCCGCAGCGTTTCCGGTTTGGGAAAGGCCAGTTCCGGATCATTTTCCGGATCCTGGGTGAAGCGGTGATGGGCGAAATGGAAGTAGCGGAACCAGTCGGCCGGCAGCGCGAGCGCCAGGCTGCACAGCCGGGCCACGGCATCGTTCAGCCACTGAGACTCGAAGGCCGTGCGATGAACCGTCTCGTGTAGCAGCGTAAACAGGAACACGATGAGGAGGCCTTGCGGCAGCATCAGCAGCGGCCAGAATGGTACCTTGGCCGCAATCAGCAACCCAATGACCACAATCGCGCCCCAGTGAGCGCCGAGCTGGACGAGACCCGCGACGTCCGACTTGGCCGTCAGGCGATTGCGCTCTTCCGGGGTCAAGGATGCAATTATGTCACGGTGGTCCATTGGCCTCGATCCAGGCTGGAGATTTGATGAGGCCCACTCTAGTCGCTAAAAAACCTTCCCAAAAACAACGATTTCTGCAATTTTGATAAGCTTAACTTATCTATCTGCCGGTCATGGTCGCACTTCCATCCCTAAAAGGACTTCAGGCTTTCGAGGCCGCGGCGCGTACCGGCAGCTTCGCCGCGGCGGCGGAAGAGCTTTCCGTCTCGGCCGCCGCCATCAGCCAGCTTATCCGCACCGTCGAGGAGCAGATGGGCCGCAAGCTGTTTCATCGGGTCAACCGTAGAGTTGTCCTCAGCGAGGCAGGCGTCGAAATGCTGCCACGGCTGACCATGGCCTTCCAGGAAATCGGCAGTGTCTCGCGCGAACTGAGCGGCGATGCTTTCCGCCCGCGCTTGGTGGTCTCGGTGCCGCCGTCCATGGCGATGGGCTGGCTTTCGCAGCGTCTCGCGGGCTTCGTCGCAAGCTATGGCGCCGCCGATATATCGCTTCGCGGCGATGACGACCCGGTGCCGTTCGACCGTGAGCTGATCGACATCCGGCTCTCCTACGGTCCGCATTATCGCGAGCACTCGACCGAAGAGATCGTCCGGGACGCCGTCTATCCCGTCTGCGCGCCACAGCTTTCCGGCATGATCAAGGCGGATGGCGATGCGCTCGCCGGGCTGCCGCTGATCCACACCGACTGGGGACCGACGGGCGCGTCATTTCCGTCCTGGCGCAACTGGTTCGAGGCGGCCGGTGTCGAACCAGGCCGGGCGGCGCAGCGCGGCTTGTCGGCCAACTCGTCGCGCGCAGCTCTCGACCTCGCCATTTCGGGGCTGGGCGTGGCACTGGCGCAAGGAGTCTACTGCGCCGAGGCGGTGGAGGACGGCAGGTTGATGCGGCCCGCCGAAAGGGCGATTGCATTGCGCCAATCCTATTGCCTGACGATCCCGGAGCGGAGCGCAAGGCGCGATGTCGTGGTGGCGTTTCGCGATTGGCTGATCAATGAATGCCGGCGTGCAGTGGGCTCGCCGACGCTCTGTTGACCCGACATACAGCGATGGTCAAAGGTGCCCGCTCAGCGCCGCCACCATGTCCTTGCTGGTGGCCACCGGGACGATCTCGAACTCGACGAGGTCAGCCCATTCCCCGGTCGCGGAAGCGACGGTAGATGTCCCTGCGGTCGCGGCCGGTGAAATCCTCGATCACGATGAACTGCATGTTCCCCCCGGCGAATTATCGTCCCGGCCGATCGAGCCGCTCCAGGAACCATTGCGTCAGCCGGACCCAGACCTCGTCCTTCTCGCCCGAATCCTCCCAGCCATGGTCGAGGTTGGGATTGTCGTTGACCTCGATGACGAAGACGCCGTCCTTGGTCTCCTTGAGGTCGACGCCGTAGAGGCCGTCGCCGATGCAGCGCGCTGCCTTCACCGCCGTCTCGACGACATGGGCCGGCGTCTCCTTCAGCGTGAAGGTCTTGATCCCGCCCTGGTCCGGCTTGCCATTGGCCTTGTGGTTGACGATCTGCCAGTGCTTCTTGGCCATCAGATAGTGCACGGCAAACAATGGCTGACCGCCGAGCACGCCAACGCGCCAGTCATATTCGGTCGGGATGAATTTCTGCGCGATGAGGAGGTCGGAATCCTCCAGCCATTCGGTTGCAAGCGTCTTCAGCTCCTCGAAGCTGGCGCATTTCTTGACGCCACGCGAGAAGGACGAATCCGGGATCTTCAGCACCAGCGGGAACCCCAACGTCTGCGCCGCAAGCTCGAGATCCGAAGCGCCGGCGATCATCACCGTCGGCGGCACCGGCACCTTGTTGTAGGACATCAACTCGTTGAGATAGACCTTGTTGGTACAGCGGATCATCGACAGCGGATCATCAATGACCGGCATGCCTTCCTGCTGGGCGCGGCGGGCGAAACGATAGGTGTGGTTTGAGATCGAGGTGGTCTCGCGGATGAACAGCGCGTCGTAATTCGCGAGCTTGGCGAGATCCTTCCTGGTGATGGGCTCGATTTCGACCCCCATCTTCTCGGCGATCTTGGCCCAGTAGCGCAGCGACGAGATTTCCGACGGGGGCAATTCCTCATGCGGATCGACCAGCGTGGCGAAGGTGTAGCGCGCCGGCGTGCGGCCCTTGGTGTCGCGCCACTCGCGGTTGGTGTAGGTCTCCAGGCACTGGATGAAGTGCGCCTCTTCCTCCTCGGTCATCCGCGCCAGCGGATGGAAGCCGATCTTGCGGATCGAGGCCCATTCGGCGCTGTCCTTGATATGGACTTCGAGCGCCGGCGCCCTGAACCAGTCGAACAACAGCTTGGCGAAACGGTCCCACACCTTGGAGGGCCCGATGCCGAAGAAGATGCACACCTTCGCCGGAAAGGCGCCGCCGAGATCCTTGCGGCATTTGTTGAGCGCCAGCTCCAGTTCCGGCAGCGCATGCTCATAGAGCTTGCGCTCCGACAGGTCGATCATCGTCTCGACGGTCGGGATGACCTTGTGACCGCGCGAGCTCGCCAGCAGCGAGGCATAATAGCCGCGGCTCTGGTAGCCGTAGTTGTTCGACAGGTTGATGACCTTCGGCCGCTGGCCCCGGAACAGCGCCGGATGTGCAAGATAGTCGCGGTTGGTGATGATCTTGTGCGGTGTCGCCACCTGGTCGAGGTCGCTCTGCCTGCCGGTAAGGATGACCCAGGTCATTGTGTGTCGCGCTTCCCCAGAGTGATGGCGGCGCGCAGTCCGTCGCGGCCGAACTGCGCCATGTTCATGAAGATGCCGTAGGGCACGGGAATATTGGCGGCATCAAGGATGGTTTCCTGCCTTTCGTCCTCGACCCAGGGATCGTGGATCAGAATATGATCGCCGTCATCGCCGATGGCCAGCACCCAGTGCGGCACCTTCTTGCCGAACATCAGGAAGCCGCTGATCAGCACCAGCACCAGCTTTCCCGCGGCGATCGCGGTTCTGATGTCATCGATGGTGAACGAGCGGTAATTCACCGGGATGCCGTAAAGTTCCGCGCGGCGGCGAAAGTCGACCTGCGCCAGTTCCATTACCCGGCGCTTTTCCTCGCTGCGCACCGACTGCAGGAACAGCGCGCCGTAGAAGGAAACGAAGATTTCCGCGGCGAGCCCGCTTTCGTACCCCGAGACAGCCAGGCCGAACGGTTCGCAGCCGCCCGGCCCAGACATCATGAAGACAGTCGTCGCCTCGCGCCAGAGGCGGATTTCCATCACCGGATCGGGCACGAAACCGCGGTCGAAATTGGCCATGGCCATCATCAGGCAACAGGGGCCGCAGGTGAATTCGCAGGTCTGTTGGTAGAATGGCACCCGGGTGGCGACCGCAAGGTCGCCGCGCAAGGTCTTTTCATAGCGAAGCGCGGTGGCGCCGTCCTCGTAGTAGCCAGGCTCCCGGCCAATCTTGCGGTAGCCGGCAAGCTCGTAGATGCGGATGGCACGGCCGTTATCCTCGCGCACTTCGAGACGCAGCATCATACGATCGTGCTCGAAGGCCGCCTCCTCCGCCGACGACAACAGCTGGCGCCCGATGCCGAGCGCGCCGAAAAACGGGCCGACAGCTATGGAATAGAGCCGCGCCACGCCACTGCCCTTGCGAAACAGCACGATCGCATAGCCGGCGACGCGGCCGTCGACTTCGGCGACCAGAGTCTCGGCGGTCTCACGCTCGATGAACAGACGAAAAGAGCGTCGCGAAATGCGATCGCTCGAGAAAACGGCTTTCTCGATGGCGGCGAGATCATCGACGTCAGACGCGCGGGCCGTGCGGATATCGGCAGGCATGCGACTTGAGAAAACCTCGATTGGGTTGCGGAACCGGCCCCGGTCAAAGGCGTCGCAAACACCGGCCGAAGCGCCGGTATTCATGAAGCGCTATCGCTCCCTGATTAGGGCCGAATTGTGACAGTTTCCTCGACGGCATGGAAGCGGCCTGGCTTTGAACAGGATCGCTGTCTCGAGGCTCCGCCGGCTGCGAAAATAGCCGCCAACTCAGCTTGCGAGACCTGCCAGAAGCTGGCCATAAGCGCTCTTTGCCACCACTGCCAATTGGTCACGCGGCAGCGAGCCAACGACGGCGCAGCCATAGCCCTTGTCCAGCCAGTAGATGGCCTGCGGACCCGCCTGCGCCGAAGCATAGGTGCCCGTGGCATTTTCCGCCGATTCCGCCGTCACGAACAGGGATATGCGCTCTCCCTTGTCGTCCTCGTAAAGCAGCATCGCGGCCTTGCTTTCGCCGGCCGGCAGCAGCCGACCGCCGATCAGTTGAAAACCGTTCGCGGTCAGGTCCGGTGCCACCAGTTTCAGGCCGACCCGGTTGGACAGCCAGGTCTGCAAATGATCCTTGTCGCTGGCCGGCACTTCCACCGCGTGCCGCTTCTCGGCCGCGTAGATGACGTGGGCGGCAATCGCCTGTTCGGCGAGCCGGTCTTCCGCCGGATCCTCCTGCCCGATGCCGCCAATGCCGGCGACGTAGCCGCCAATTCCACCCGCAGCCAGAAGCACGGCCGCGGCCGCGCCAAGCCACCAGCGTGAACGTGGCGCCTCTGCCTTGACCGGCGTTTCGCCGAGCACGACCTTGCGCAATCGCACTGGTACGGCCTCATCCAGCACGCCGGCAAGGGCGGCGCGCAATGCCTCCCGGTCGGCGGTGAAGCGGGCGCTCCTGGCCTTCATCTCAGGATTGGCCTCGAGCCAGGCTTCATAGGTGACACGCTCATCGGCTGGCAGTTCGCCGTCGAGCGCCATGTGGATGTCACGTTCGGAAAAATCGCGGCGGATCATTTCTCGACGATCCTTATCGCGCGGCGGCGTGCCGTGTCGTCCAGCAACCCACGCAGTTCCTCACGCCCGCGCGCAATGCGTGACATCAGCGTACCAGCGGGCACGCCCAGAATGTTGGCGGCTTCGGCGTAGGAGAAGCCTTCAATGGCAACCATGACAAGGGCCGCGCGGCGATCGGGGCTGATCGCCTGCAATGCGTCGATGATCTCGCGTGAGGCGATGCCGTCCAATTGCTCGGCCGGTTGGGCTACCGTCTCGCCCGCCTCCAGCGGCAGCATCGCCGCTTCGCCGCGGCGATTCACCTTGCGCATCTGGTCGATGAACAAATGATGCATGATCGTAAACAGCCACCTCCTGGGGCTTTCTCCTGTCTGCCAGTTGTCGAGCCGCAGCAGTGCGCGCTCGAGGCAGTCCTGAACGAGGTCGTCGGCAGCATCGCGGTCGCGCAAAAGCGAGCGTGCATAACGGCGCAGGCGCGGTATTTCGCCAAGGATTGCTGCCTTCTTTTCGTCCATGACCGCTGGTTCTGAGCTCGCCCTTATTGATCTCGATTGAACGCGCCTTCCCGGCGTGGCGCAAGCGGCCAGCGCGAAGCGGTCCGCCGCCCCGGTCACCCAAGCAATGAGATAACGCTGGCGGGTGCCGGTTTATTCCGGCTGGATTGAATTTCCCCCATCATTGCTCGCCTACAGATACCGTCTCCCTCGCCGCCCGCGTCAGAAGCCGCTGGTAGAACAGGCCGATGCCGATCAGCACGGCGCCCAGGCCGATGAAGGACAGCGCCCTGAGCACGCCTTCCAGTTCCGACATGTCGAACAGGAAGACCTTCAGCACGGCGACCGCGATCAGCACGGCGGAGGCAACGCGCAGCACCTGCGACCTCAGCCAGACGCCGGCGGTGAGCAACGCTACGCCGATGACCAGCCACAACGCCGAATAAGTGTAGGTCTCCAGCTGACCGAGTCCGCTCCACAGGCCGATGAACTCGCCCTTGAACAGGCGTCTTACCGACAGCGTGGCATAGGCGAAGGCAAGAAGAGCCGCGACCAGCGCCAGCATCGCCGAATACCATTTCGGCCGCTTGCCTCGGGCATAGAGCGCCAACCCGCCGGCGGCGACGGCCGGCAAGAGATAGGCCAGGAACACCAGGTTGAAGACCGGAATCCGGCCGGTGGATTCGTCCGTAAACAGCGGATCGAGCACCAGGAAGTGCTGGACGATGACGAAAGCGGCTGAAACCACGCCGGCGGCCATCGAGCCGTAACGCAGCACCGAGCTTGGCGAGCGCCGGTCTATGGCGACCAGGATGGCGCCGGCGCCGATGGCGATCAGCGTGTAGATCGCCTGCTCGGCAAGCGTTGGCGCATCGCTGTTGATGATGCCGCCATGCATCGCATGACGCACCAACATGGCAATGGTGAGCAGCGCAAACAGCGCCGCTGCCGCTTCCATGGCGAGGCGCGGGCGGCCATTGGTGGTGCGGGCGAGCTGCCAGGCGGTGAAGCCGAAAGCGAGCGCGGGTATGCCGTAGCCAAGCAGCAGCCAGTTGAACACCGGCGTCCTGGAAAGGAATTCCGCGCCGACGATGGTCGGATCGAAGGCGACGCGGCCAAGCACAGCAATCACCGCGCCGACAGCAATCCAGCCGAGCACGGGATAAGAGCGCCAGCGGGTCGCCAATGCGGGCACAATTGTCGCCGCACCCAGCAGGACAGTGGTCCAGCCGGAAACGAAAGCCATGTGCAGCATCAGCAGGCCAGCGACGGCCGCGCCACCCAAGGCAAACGACACCGCCATGCCGCCCTTGAGCGGCTTCTCGACCCGCGCGATCCACTCGCCGCCAGCGGCGAAAACCACAACCAGAAGAGCTGCGACGGCGGCATAGGCGAAGTCTCGGTCGAGATCGCCAAAGGTGAGCCACAGCGCCAGCAGGATGACCAGCGGCACGACAACGCCCCATGCCGCCCATGAGGCGGCGCGTATCTGTGTTGCGGCGGCAAATCTTCGCGCCGCCCAGAGCCCGGCGCCAATGAAGACGAGGCCCAGTGCCGGGCCAATGCGCAATGTCAGCGTATTGGCGATGGCCAAAGGCGAGCCATCAACGCCCAAGACGCCATTCGAAAAGTCGGAAGTGATTGAGGTCGGCGGGATGATGCCGAGATAGATCAGCGCCGTCGCCAGCCCCGCGGCGTAGAGCAGCGGCAGGGCCAGCGGACGGTAGAGCGCAACGGCCACCATCGCGGCAAGCAAGACCGCGCCCGGCACGGCATAGCCGGCAGCGGCAAAGACCGGGTCGACCGACAGGCCCAGCGCAGAGAGTGCGATGAACAAGCCAGGCACGACGGATGGCCAGTCGAATGCCTTGGCCGGTTCGGTTTCGCCGCCACGGCGGCCGAGCCAGGCAAAGGCGAGTACGGCGAGCGTGATGGCGTCGATGAACAGGATGGCGGAGAGGTTCGCGCCTGGCGCATCCATCATGTAAAGGACGGTCCAGATGCCCGTGCCGGCAAAAGCGGCCGCCATCTGCAATTTCCAGTCGCGCATGCGAGCGATAACGCCTGTGGCGGCCAGCACGATGGCGAGATAGCCGAATAGCGCCCAGGGATTGGGCGCCTGCGAGGCAACCAGCATTGGGGTTACAATGGCGCCGACGAGGCCGATGCCGGCCAGCGCTTGGCCGTGAACGAGAGCGGCGGCGATGGTGGCGATTCCGATGGCACCGAGCAACGTGAAGGCAAGTGCCGGCCCGATGAAGCCGTAGATGCCGTGAGCGGCATAGACAGCGCCGAACAGGATGAAGGCGCCTGCCGCCGTCAGGATCGCCGGAATGTAGGCGCCGGCCGCACCTTGCACCGGCACCCTGAAGCCGGTGCGGCGAATGAACTCGCCAGCGGCAACCAGCACCACCCCAAGCACGGCCGCCATGGTGAGCCGCACGCCAGGGCCGAAAATGCCGGCCTCGATGGTGTAGCGAATCAGGAACAGCCCGCCCAGCGCCAGCGCGATCCCACCGACCCAGACGGCCCAGCGGGTGCCGAGCGCCGTTTCGACGTCGGACCGGCGAGTGGCTTTCGCAGCGGCTGCCGGCGCGGCAGGTCCCGTTGCCGTCTGCGCCGCCTCGCCTGCGTTCCACGGGCCAGCCAGGACCTCGCCGGTCAGAGCTTCCACTTCCGTGGCCTGCCCCTGCGCGGTGATCGGCTCGCCCGCCGCCGGCGAGATATCGGCGGCCGCCACTGCCACCGGCGCCTCGTCCAACTTGCCATCGGCCGCAGCCTGTTCGGTCGGCTTGGCCACGGGCGGCGAAGCGCCTGAGAGCACAAGGCTACGCAGGGCGCCAAGTTCGCGCTCGATCAGACCGATGCGGTTCTGCTGGCGCGATATGATGACAAACAGGGCGATGATGGCGACAAGGCCGATCAGGTTCTCAAACATGGCGGTTCCCCCAAACCAGGCCAGTTTTCACTGACGTTTCGTCTCACTGACATTCAAATGCGGCGGCCAGGCGGCTGGAAAACTCAACGCGCCGCCAGATTGGCGGCCGGAAATATCGAACATGTCTCGGTGCCGAAAGCCAGAAGCTTACCGCGGGCATCCTTCAGCGTCGCTTCCGAAACGGCAAGCGTGCGGCCCTTGTGGACCACTTTGCCCTCGCAGACCACCTCGCCGGTCCTGGGCGTGATCGGCCGCGTCAGGTTCACCTTGAATTCCGCAGTCGTGTAGGCCTCGCCCTTTTCGAGCAGCGTCTGCACGGCGCAGGCCAGCGCCGAATCAAGCAGCGTTGCCGCCCAGCCGCCGTGTACGCCACCCAACGGGTTGAGGTGGCGCTCATTCGGCACGCCGCGGAACACGGCGCGGCCTTTCTCTACTTCAGTTAATGCGAAGCTGAGTTGGTAGGAGATCGGCGGTGCCGGATATTTGCCGTCGATAATGCGCTGCAGCAGTTCGAGGCCGGTATATTTCGTTATGTCGGCGTGCGGGATTGTGCCGAGGCCGAGCGACGAGACCCGGCCCGGATAGAGTTCGACTTCGCTCATGCCGCGTTCTCTCCGGCGATGGCCTTGCCACGCGCGTGGTGCTTGCGAAGTGCGGCAAGAAAACCGGTGCGGGCGTCGGGCTCGTTGATACCGCGCGGCTCATAGATATGGCGGGTAAAGAAGAAGCCGGTCAGCCGGAAGGCATCCTCGATCGCCGCCGGATCCGCGCGCAGACCGGAGCCGCGCTGCAGGAAAGCCGGCAGCACCAGCATCTTGCCGTGCCATGGCGCGCCTGCTTCACGCGACACCGCGCGGCCGGACTTCGGCGAGACATAGGCAAGATCCTGCCGCGTGCCGGTGGCGGCGCATTGGCTGAGATCAAGGCCGAAGCCGAGTTCATCGAGGATCAGAAGTTCGAAGCGCGCCACCAGTTCGCCAGCCGCATCGGCATCGTCAAGATGGACGATCATCACGGCGAGCGCTTCGTAAAGGCCGCCATGGGCGTCGCGCTCCGGCAGCAGGCGCAGATGCGCGGCCATGGTCTGCAGCCCGTAGACAGCGACGGCGCTGTCCATCAGCCGGGCGGCGTTCATCTCGATCGCCTCGGCCTGGAACGTGCCGAGATGCTCGTCAAGGCGCGCCCGCCATAAGAGATCGACGCGGTTGCCGGGCTGGAGAACGGGCTGCTGCTTGCGCGAGCGGCCGCCGCGCACGAGACCGAGATGGCGGCCATGCGCGCGGGTCATCACCTCGAGAATGGCGCTGGTTTCGCCATGCTTGCGGGTGCCGAGAATGATTCCCTCGTCGCGCCATTCCATCACAAAAGCTTTTCACCGGTTGAATGGCGAAATCAAGATGCGGCTCAGGTGTGGCCTACGGCTTTAGCCCTCGTCAAAACAAAGCCGCCCGCAGCGAATGCTGCGGGCGGCTTCTGGCAGATTAATCGATCAGAACGAGCGCTGGAAGCGGAGAATGCCGCCGACGTTGCTCTTTTTGGTTGCGCCGGCCCATACGGAATTGGCCGGGGTGTCATCGCCGACGTTCTGGTAGTCGACTTCAGCCGTGACCGTAAAGCCCGGCACAACGGTATAGGCAATGTTGGCGGCGATGCCGAGGTTCTTCCAGTCGTCATAGGAGACCTGGGCGTTGAACGAAGTCTTGGCGTTGAACTTGTAGGTGCCGCCGCCCCAGACTGCCCAGTTGCCGCCCCACTGCTTGTAGAAGCCACGGCCATGTGCGTCGATGACGTTGTTGGCGTCGTCCGTGAGGTTGTCGTCGGTGCCGTAGCCGCCCATGACGAACAGCGACAGTTCCTTGGTGACGTTGACGTCCAAACGGACCTTGCCGGCCACTTCCTCGTAGTTGCTGTCATAGGCGACAACGCCGGTGATCGCACCCCAGTCGGCCTTGTACTTCAAGCCGCCGACGACATGCGGAACATAGCTGTCGATGGTCCCGACGGTGCCGGCGCCTTCTTCGAGCGAGACCATCGCCGAGATGCCGTTGCCTGCGTCGAAGTAGTATTGAACGACGTTGCTCTCCTGGCCGCCATAGGGAACGATCGTGTCCTGGATGACGTTGCCCGCATAGCCGATGAAGGTATCGAAAGCCGTATCGTCCTTACCGACGCGCAGACCGCCGAGCTGGATGTAGGCGAAACGCAGCGACAGCGACTTGTTACGGCCCTGCCAGTCGGTGCTTCCGTTGACATAGTCGCCGCTGCTGTTGCCATAGTTGAAGCGGGTCTCGGTGTAGGTCTTCAAGGTGCCGAGCTCGGTCTCCTGACCGGTCCAGGTCTTCAGCGTGAAGCGGGTGTTCTTGTAGTAGGTCGAATGAGTGCCGTCGCCCTGATGGTCCGGGACATGGTTGACCCCGTCGAACGTGCCGGCATCGCCGACGCCGATGTCATAGCGGACATAGCCGCCGATGCGCAGGCAGGTCTCGGTGCCCGGGATGTAGAAGTAGCCGGCGCCGTAGACGTCGCAGATCTTGACGTATTCGGCCGGTTCCGGTTCGGCGACGACGACGGCGTCCGCGGCACGTGCGCCGGAGACCGCGATCAGTGCCGCGGCTGAGCCGAGAAGGAGGCTCTTGATGTTCATTTTCTGACCTCTCCAGTCAAGTTAAAAAATTAGCTTCGGATTTGTGGAAGACGGATCAATTTCGCCTCACCCCCACAGCGAAAACGGCCCGCACCGCGACCCCTTTTCGATCGCGAACATACCCATCGATCTTCAGCCTTCAATGACAATTCCATAAATAGGCCGGATTCCTGCCACAGATTAAATCCGTGTTGCACAAATAACACTAATTCATGCGCCTTCATTTTCAATGCAGCACAAATGGCACACCGTCGCATTTGTGTAATAATCCCGCCTTCTTTCGCGTCTAACTTTATTTTATTGACGTTTACCTTATATGTTTCAATTGGTGATTATACGCCACCTAAGTACATTAGGAAGTATTTGCTTCCCACTCTTGAATTGGTGAGAACGGGAGTCAACTCCATCTGCCGCGACGGAAGAAATCGCGCCGCCCCGGACGCCAGATCACTGACCGCATCGACGCGCTCCAAGGCAATCAGGACCGCGGCCAAGTGCCCCGCGAATCGGGGGAGGCTAGCGATATGCTCGTGCCGTGACGTTTCGCCTTCGATTCAACGATGGACGGACCAATGCGAGGCATGCCCCTTCCCCCCGGCACACCTATCGGCGGTGACACAGAAATGGGCAGCTGCAAAGGCGGCGCGCCAGTCTCGGCCGTCAGCGACGCGCCTTTTCATGCCCTAATGCGGAAACTCCAGCCCCATCTCGCGGTAGCGCTCGGGATCGTCGCCCCAGTTCTCGCGTACTTTCACGAACAGGAACAGGTGCACCTTCTGCTCGAGGATGCCCGAAATCTCCATGCGCGCCGCCTGGCCGATGGCGCGGATGGTCTCGCCCTTGTGGCCGAGCACGATCTTTTTCTGGCTGTCCCGCTCGACATAGATGACCTGCTCGATGCGCACCGAGCCATCCTTTTTCTCTTCCCATTTCTCGGTCTCGATGTGCGAGGAATAGGGCAACTCTTGATGCAGCCTGAGATAGAGTTTTTCACGGGTGATCTCGGCCGCCAGCTGGCGCATCGGCAGGTCCGAAATCTGGTCTTCCGGATAGTACCAGGGGCCGGCCGGCAGCGCCTGTGCCAGATAATCGAGCAGATCCTTGCAGCCGGAGCCGGTCAACGCCGAGACCATGAAGGTGCGCTGGAACGGCACCTTCTCGTTGGCTGCCGCGGACAGGGCGAGAAGCGCCTCTGGCTTCACCCGATCGACCTTGTTGAGGATCAGCGCCATCGGCTGGCGCACGTCCTTCAGCCGTTCGAGGATGGCTTCGGCATCGCCCCGGATGCCACGCTCGGCATCGATCAGCAACAGTACGATATCGGCATCCTTGGCACCGCCCCAGGCAGTCGTCACCATCGCCGTATCGAGGCGCCGCCTGGGCTTGAAGATGCCAGGCGTATCGACGAAGACGATCTGTGCATTGTCATGCGTGGCGATGCCGCGCACGATGGCGCGTGTCGTCTGCACCTTATGGGTGACGATCGACACCTTGGCGCCGACCAGTTGGTTGACCAGCGTCGACTTGCCAGCATTCGGTGCGCCGATCAGCGCGACGAAGCCGGAGTGCGTGGCGGGAGCAGCTGCGTTGTCTTCGGCGGTCATGCCGCGCTCCCTTCGTTGACCCAGACACCCTCACGAATCAGAAGAGCCGCGGCAGCGGCCTGCTCGGCCTCGCGCTTGGATCGGCCGGTGCCGGTTGCAGGCAGAAATGCGCCAACCCTTACGCTGATGGTGAACAGCGGATCGTGGTCCGGCCCTTCGCGGCTGTCGATCTGATAGGCAGGAACCGCGCTCGCCGCCTGGTGCGCCCATTCCTGCAATTCGGTCTTGGCGTCGCGGCGTGCCGCACCCGAGGCCTGCGAACGGGGCTGCCAGTATTTGTGGATGAAAGCACGCGCCGCCTCCAGCCCACCGTCCAGGTAGAGCACGGCGATCAGCGATTCCAGGGCGTCGGCCCGCAGATTGACGCGCTTGCGCCCTTCGAGCCCGCGCACATCCGATCCGGCACGGATCAGGTCCGGCAGCCCTATATCCTCCGCGATCTCGGAAAGCGCCTCGGCATTGACCAGCGCATTGAGGCGCAGCGACAGTTCGCCTTCCGCCGCGTCGGGAAACGCGGCCAGCAACATGTCGGCAACGACAAGGCCGAGAACCCGGTCACCGAGAAATTCGAAACGCTCATAATCGGAGCCGGCATTGGCGCCGCGTGCACTGGCATGGGTGAGCGCGCGCTGCAGACGCTGGCGGTCTGCAAAGGCATGGCCCGTATGTTCCACAAGCGCTTCGGCGAGCGCATCGGCGGTCAACCGCTTCGTTACCGCCATGACCCTAGTTGACAAAATGGAACAGGCGCGAAACGCGCATCAGCGACGGCCATTTCCAGATTTCGAGCGGGCTTGCCTTGCCGGCGATCGAGAAGAAGACAAGGTTGGCGCGGCCAACCAGGTTCTCGGCGGGAACATAGCCGACGGTGAACCGGCTGTCGGCGGAATTATCCCTGTTGTCGCCCATCATGAAATAGTGGCCGGGCGGCACGTCGAATTCGCGGGTGTTGTCGCCGATCGAGTTCGGCGACAGATCGAGCGTGTCGTATCTGACGCCGTTGGGCAATGTCTCGCGGTAGACGTCGATCGGATAATCCTTTTCCGTGATGTCGGGATTGTCGATCTGGCCGGTCTTCACGCGTGGCACGCCGACGCCGTTGATGAACAGCTGGCCATCCTTCATCTGGATCTTGTCGCCAGGCAAGCCGACCACGCGCTTGATGTAGTCAACGGACGGGTCCGGCGGGAACTTGAACACCACCACGTCGCCACGCTTGGGCTCGGAGCCCCAGATACGGCCCGAAAAGATGTCGGGCCCGAAAGGCAGCGAATAGCGCGAATAGCCGTAGGACCATTTGGTGACGAACAGATAGTCGCCTTCCAGAAGCGTCGGCCGCATCGATCCCGACGGGATCGAAAAGGGCTGAAACAAGAGCGTGCGGATAACGAGCGCGAGCAAGAGCGCCTGGACGATGACGCTGACGGTTTCGCCAAGCCCGCCGGATTTCTTCTGGGATTTTTCAGCCACGCTCATGTCGTCCTCGATTGTGCGTTGGATGTATAGAGTCTCGGCGTGCGCTGGGCAACGTCAATGCCGGTCGTCAAATGCAATCAATGTGGCGCTTGTTCGACGGGCAACGCCTCGATGATCACAAAGGCTTGAGCAAGCGGGAAATCGTCCGTGATCGTGAGGTGGATCGCTGCCCGATGCCCTCGGGGAAGGATTTTTTCCAGTCGCGCCAAGGCTCCGCCAGTCAGTGCCATCGTCGGCGCGCCGCTGGGCAGATTGACGACGCCCATGTCACGCCAGAAGACACCTTGCGCCAGACCAGTACCCAGCGCCTTGGCGCAAGCCTCCTTGGCGGCGAAGCGCTTGGCGTATGAGGCGGCGCGAGCACGCCGATTCTCCGAACGCGCCTGCTCGAGTTCGGTATAGATTCTCTGGATGAAACGCTGGCCGTGACGCTCCAGCGACTTCTCAATGCGCGTGATGTCGATCAGGTCACTGCCGATGCCAATGATCATCGCGCGGCGGAGCCGATGCTTTCCGTAGGATGGGACGACTGCTCACGACGGCTTGCGCGCTCGGCCAGCCGCTTGCGCCTTTGCGCACGGAAGACCTTCATGCCCCAGCGGGTGATACCGTAGAACACGAGACCGAACACCAGCCCGAGCGGCACCGCGCCGATCAGCATCGGCTCGAGCACCGGATGCCATAGTTTCGCGAAGGAAAGCGTGTGCAGCATCTCGCCCAGATGCGCCGGTGGACCATGTGTCGGCAGGCGATCATGCAGGATGAGTTTGCCGGTTTCCCAGGACGCACCCCAGAGCAGCGGAAAGGTCAGCGGATTGCCGAAGAAAACGGCACCGAGCGCCGCCGCCACCAGATTGCCGGCGATCACCCAACACAGAACGGCGGCAATGATGAAATGGAAGCCCACGGGAAAGAACGAAGCGAAGACACCAGCCGCGACCCCGGCCGCCACCGCGTGCGGCGTGGCCTTCAGCCTCAGGATGCGCTTGGAGAAATACTGCAGTGAACGCGAAAACGAACGGCGCGGCCATAGATATGTGCGCACCCGCTCGAGAAGGCCATCAGGCTTGCGGCGACGAAAAAGCACTCTTTCCTGTTCCCGATAACAACAACTCGTGTGCCGGCTGCTGCCAGCCGGGCTTCGATCGCCATATCTTGCGCCTTGCGGTCGCCGAAAGGCAATCGCGACTTTGATATAGCTATCCGCAACCCCGACAACAACCGAGGGCCACCTGCACAGCGGCCGCACCGCCATAATTTTTGGTAAGGTTCATCTCTCCAACACCGGACAATCACGGCGAATTTGAGAAGAAGCGTCGGCTTATTGTCGCAGCCGAGTGCTTGCGAAACTACCGAAGGTACTGGCTGACTTCCACAAGGTTGCCATCCGGATCACGGAAATAGACCGACATCATCGGGCCCCGCGCTCCGATCCGTTCGACCGGCCCAAGCTCCACCACCACACCTCTAGCCTCGAGGCTGGCGAGAAATTCGCTGAGCGGCCGATCGGTGACCAGGCAGAAATCGCCGGATCCAGGCGTCGGCAGCTTCGCCTTAGGCTCGAAGGTGCGACCGGCCTCGTGGACATTGATTTTCTGACAGCCAAAAGCCAGCGCCGTCGGCCGGCCCGGCGTATCAACGCGCTCAAAGCCCAGCACGCGCTGGTAGAAGGCACACGTCGCTTCGAGCGACGCCACCGTCAGCACGAAATGATCGATGCCGACGATCATTCGACCTCCCAGTCAGATGTTGCGGCTGCCGGGCTTGATTGCCGGTATGGCGGCAAGCTCCGGCGGCAGTCGGTCCGGCGGATAGGCCGGAACTTCATACTCGGCAAGCGCGATCAGCGGCACCCCGACATGGGTCTTGCCGGCCGAACGGTCGATGATGCAGGCGGCGGCCACCACCTCGGTGCCAAGTTCGCGCAGGCAATCGATGGTTTCGCGGATCGACAGGCCGGTGGTGACGATATCCTCGACTATGACGACACGGGCACCGCTCGCGATCTCGAAGCGCCGCAGGCGGAACTCGCCCCCTTCCCGCTCGACCCAGATCGCCGGCACGCCGAGATGGCGTGAGGTCTCGTAGGCCGGGATCAGGCCGCCGATCGCCGGACCCACGACATAGTCGATCTTGCCTGGCACCGCGGCGCGGATCTTCTCGGCCAGCGCCTTGCACAAGCGCTCGGTCTTGTCGGCGTGCATGAACACGCGCGCTTTCTGCAGGAAGACCGGACTGCGCAGGCCAGACGTCAGGATGAAATGCCCCTCCAGAACAGCGCCCGCCTCGCGGAAAATGCCCAGCACTTCTTCGGTATTCATCTGCGCCTATCCCCTCATAGATCAGCCGCGTCAGCCATTCACGCGCCGTGCATCGCTGACGCTCGAATTGTCCTTGAGCTGCGACAGCAGCCGGTTGAGATGCTTCAGATCCCAGACTTCGAGATCGATCAGCATTTCGGTAAAATCGGGCGCCGTGCGCACCATCGACAGCGTGTGGATGTTGGCGTCATTGGAGGCGACGACCTGGGCGATGTCGGCAAGAGACCCTGGCGCATTGATGGCTGTGACCGAGACACGCGCGGGAAAGCGCTCCTTGGTGCGTTCGTCGATATCCCAGCGCACGTCGATCCAGCGCTCCGGCTGGTCGTCGAAGGCCTGCAGGGCCGGCGACTGGATCGGATAAATGGTGATGCCGGTGCCCGGCTGGACGATACCGACGATACGATCCCCAGGCACCGCCCCTTCCGGCGCGAACCGAACCGGCAGGTCGCCGCGCACGCCGCGGATCGGCACGGCGCCATCGCGCGGCTGGTCCTTGTCCTTGCGCGCGGCGCGGCCGGGAATCTGGAACAGCATGCCGGCGGCATTGCGGATCTTCGACCAGCCTTCCTCGCGCTGCTTGGGTGCCGCCGGCGTGACGCGCTCGTCCTTGTAGTCGGGGAAGACCGCCTTCATCACATCCGTCGAGGCCAACTCGCCACGTCCCACCGAGGCCAGCACGTCCTCGATGTCCTTGCGCGCCAGCCGGTGCAGCACCGGCTTCAGGCTTTCCTTGGTGAAACTCTTGCCGGCCCGTTCGAAGGCGCGCTCCAGAATGCGCGCGCCGAGCCCGGAATACTGCTTGCGGATAGCGTTCTTGGTGGCGCGGCGGATGGCGGCCCGCGCTTTGCCGGTGACGACGACGGATTCCCACGCGGCCGGCGGCACCTGCGCCTTGGAGCGGATGATCTCGACCTCGTCGCCATTCTTCAGTTCCGTCATCAGCGGCATGATGCGGCCATTGACCTTGGCGCCGACGCAGGTGTCGCCGACGTCCGTATGCACCGCATAGGCGAAGTCGATGGGTGTGGCGCCACGCGGCAGCGCGATCAGCATGCCTTTCGGCGTGAAACAGAACACCTGGTCCTGGAACAGCTCGAGCTTGGTGTTTTCGAGAAAATCCTCGGGGTTGTCGCCTTCGGCGAGCTGCTCGATGGTGCGGCGCAACCAGGCGTAGGCGTTCGTCTCCTTCGAGATCGCATGGCCGGCCCCGTTCGTCTTGCCGCCGGTGTCCTTGTAGATCGAATGGGCGGCGACGCCGTATTCGGCGATCTTGTTCATCTCGCGCGTGCGGATCTGCAGCTCGACGCGCTGGCGCGAGGGGCCGACGATGGTGGTGTGGATCGAACGGTAGTCGTTCTGCTTCGGTGTCGAGATGTAGTCCTTGAAGCGGCCAGGCACCATCGACCATGTGGTGTGGATGGCGCCGAGAGCGCGATAGCAGTCCTCGACTGTATCGACGACGACACGGAAGCCGAAAATGTCGGACAACTGCTCGAAGGACAGGGCCTTGGCCTCCATCTTGCGGAACACCGACCAAGGCTTCTTCTGGCGGCTTTTGACGCCGGCCTTGATCGCGTGTTTTTCGAACAGACCCGAAAGCGCCTTCTCGATCTCGGACAGCACATCCCTGTTGCGCTCGAAGATTTCGGCCAGCCGGGCGGTGACGGCGCGATAGGCTTCCGGATTGATATAGCGGAAGGCGATCTCCTCCAGCTCTTCACGCATGCCTTGCATGCCCATGCGGCCGGCAAGCGGCGCATAGATCTCCATCGTCTCCTCGGCAATGCGCAGGCGCTTGGCCTCCGGCATATGGTCGAGAGTGCGCATGTTATGCAGACGGTCGGCGAGCTTGACCAGAAGCACGCGGACATCTTCCGAAATCGCCAGCAGAAGCTTGCGCAGGTTTTCCGCTTGCTCCGCCTTCTTCGACACGAGGTCGAGCTTCTTCAGCTTGGTCAGGCCCTCGACCAGCTTGCCCATTTCGGGGCCGAACAGCTCGTCGATTTCGGCCCGCGTCGCCGTGGTGTCCTCGATGGTATCGTGCAGCAGGGCGACCGCGATCGTCGCCTCGTCCATGTGCATTTCGGTGAGGATGGCGGCGACTTCGAGCGGATGCGAAAAATAGGGGTCGCCCGAAGCACGCTTCTGGTGGCCATGCTTTTGCATGGCATAGACATAGGCCTTGTTCAGCAATGCCTCGTTGACGTCAGGCTTGTAGCGCTGCACGCGCTCGACAAGCTCATACTGACGCATCATGGGCACAATCTCTCGGCGATGAAATGAATCATGCGCCGCACTGATGTACGGCGCATGTCATAGATAGCCACGAAACTGACGAGACGGAAGTGCCGGACGATTGTTCCAGCCGCTTCTGGAGAACTCTCTTAGTAGTCGTCGCTCTTTTCCGGCGGTACCAGACCTTCGATGCCGGCCAGCAGGTCTTCCTCGGTCATGCGATCGAAGGTGACGTTGTCCTCGGCGTCATCGGTCTCGGCAGTCGCAACAGCGCTGCCTGTCTGGTCGGCGATTGCCTCGCCGTCGGCTTCGGGTTCGTCGACCTCGACATGCTTCTGCAGCGAATGGATCAGGTCTTCCTTGAGATCGTCGGGCGACAGCGTCTCGTCGGCGATCTCGCGCAGCGCGATGACCGGGTTCTTGTCGTTGTCACGAGGAACGGTGATCTGCGCGCCCTGGCTGATCTGACGAGCGCGGTGGCCGGCAAGGAGCACCAGCTCGAAGCGGTTGTCGACCTTGTCGATGCAGTCTTCAACGGTTACGCGGGCCATGGATTGCCCCTTTCATGCCTGGATTTGATGGAAAACAGACGCGGTCCATAACCTGAACGCCGCCAAAATACAAGCATCATGGCATTGGCGGGACCATTGGGCGCTCAATCCTGTGTCCAGACACCGAATTTGGCGAAACCGGGCCGCTTCCATGTCCGGCTTCGCGATCACAATTGCTTGCAGTACGGCGACACGCCCTTGGATTGCCACCAAACTGGCGTTATTTCGGATGGTCAAGGTCAGCCGGTTTATTATGAGCCTGACCGACCGTCGCTACCGCATTTCGTTTAGACGGCCGCATTTTCGAAAAGGAATATTTTCCATGTTCGACCCCCGTGAAAAGATCGCCCTGTTCATCGACGGCGCCAATCTCTACGCCACATCGCGGGCGCTCGGCTTCGACATCGACTATCGCAAGCTGCTGTCGAGTTTCCAGAAGCGCGGCTACCTGCTGCGCGCCTATTATTACACCGCGCTGGTCGAGGATCAGGAATACTCATCGATCCGCCCCCTGATCGACTGGCTCGACTACAACGGCTTCAAGGTGGTGACCAAGCCGGCCAAGGAATTCACCGACTCCACCGGCCGCCGCAAGATCAAGGGCAATATGGACATCGAGCTCACCGTCGATGCGCTGGAACTTGCCGACGTCGTCGACCACTATGTCATCTTCTCCGGCGACGGCGACTTCCGCACGCTGGTCGAGGCGCTGCAGCGGCGTGGCCGCAAGGTGTCGATCGTCTCGACCATGGCCTCGCAACCGCCGATGATCTCTGATGATCTGCGCCGCCAGGCCGACCACTTCATCGACCTGACGACGCTGAAGAACGAAGTTGGCCGCGATCCGTCCGAACGGCCTGTAAGGCGGCCCGAACCGGCCGAAGTCGAAGAGGAAGACTATTGAGGCCGGTCGACTTGACCGCCCCTTCCATTTCCGAACCGAACCGCGACTGCCCGCTCTGCCCGCGGCTGCATGACTTCATTGCCGAATGGCGGCAGCTCGAACCGTCCTGGTTCAACGCGCCGGTGCCGACCTTCCTGCCGCCGGAAGGCGAGGATACCGTTCAACTTCTGATCGTCGGGCTGGCGCCCGGCCTGCGCGGTGCCAACAGAACCGGACGCCCCTTCACCGGCGACTATGCCGGCGACCTGCTCTATTCGACGCTGATCGCGCACGGTTTCGCTCGCGGCGAATTCAAGGCGAGGCCCGATGACGGGCTGGCGCTCGTCGGCACGGCGATCACCAATGCGGTACGCTGCGTGCCACCGGAGAACAAGCCGGTCGCCGCCGAGATCGCCACCTGCAGGACGTTCCTGGTGCCGACGATCGCTCGCTTTCCCAACCTGCGGGCCGTGCTGGCACTGGGTTCGATCGCGCACCAGTCGACGGTGCGGGCGCTGGGCGGGCGCGTCGCCGCCTATCCGTTCAAACATGGCGGGCAGCTGACGGCCGGCGGCGTTGCGCTGTTTTCGAGCTATCACTGCTCGCGTTACAACACCAATACCGGTGTCTTGACCGAAGACATGTTTGTCAGGGTCTTCGGCGAGATCGAGGCATTCCTGAAGAATTGAGACCACCGCATCCCCGACATCGGCTCACACCGGCAGCAAGGCGTCCGGTTTCACGTCGCCGATCGAGCCATAGGTATGTGTCTCCTTCACTGCTTCGACCGATCCGGATCGGATCCGTCTCGCCCGGCACGGCTCAATGCGCCGCCGCAAGCAGCGCCGCAACTTCTCCTGCCCGCCTTGAAGAACGTTCAGGTCAACGTCACCCTCAATACCATCCACCCGCCCCCTGTTGTGATACTGCCAATAGACCCAGTCGTCACGATCCGGCTTCACAAGCAGCGAGCGAAGCCAGAGCGGGCGAGCGGCGATCTGCCCGGCATAGGCGGCCTCCGCCTCATCCGTCAGATAGACGATCGCCGGTTTGCCGAACGCCGCCTCGACAGGTTCGAGGAAGGCCTGGAGTTCGGCATTCAACTGTCCGGCCGACGGACGCTGCGGACAGTTGCCGCCGAACTCGATGTCGACGACCGGCGGCAGCATGGGCTGATCGTGCGGCACGACCGAGATGAAATTCTTCGCCTGGTCGGCGCCGGGCCGGCAGAAGGTGAAGAAGTGATAGGCACCCACGGCAAGCCCGGCGGCGCGGGCCTCCCGCAGATTGGCGGCAAAGGCTTTGTCGAGATGATCGCCGCCCTCGGTCGCCTTGATAATGGCGAAGGCGACATCATCGGCGGCAACGCGCCGCCAGTCGATCTGGCCCTGATGATGGGAAACGTCGATGCCTCTGACCGGATATTTGCCGCGATCCGGGGAGAACGCCCTGAAATAGAAATAGCCGCTCGCGGCGACCAAGCACACCAAAACCAGGGTGGCCAAACTCAGCAGGACAATCCGGCTCTTCAAGCGAATAGCCCCAGCCTAACCTCGTTCCTTCAAGAGCCTGCCCTTCTCACGCGACCAGTCGCGCTGCTTTTCGGTCTCGCGCTTGTCGTGCAGTTTCTTGCCGCGGCCGACGGCGAGCAGGAGCTTGGCGCGGCCCTGATCGTTGAAATAGATTTTTAGCGGCACCAGGGTCATGCCTTCGCGGTCGACGCTCTGCGAGAGTTTCGCCATCTCACGCTTGTTGAGCAGGAGCTTGCGGCGGCGGCGCGGCTCGTGGTTGAAGCGATTGGCCTGCAGGTACTCCGGCAGATAGGAATTGATCAGCCAGATCTCGCCGCCCTCGACCGAAGCGTAGCTTTCCTGGATGTTGGCCTGGCCCTGGCGCAGAGACTTGACCTCGGTGCCGGTCAACACCAAGCCTGCCTCGATCGTGTCGAGAACCTCATAGGAAAAACGCGCCTTGCGGTTTTCGGCAACGGTCTTGTTGTTGGGATCGGCTTTTCTGACTTGATTCATAATGCGGAGAGGTGGCGCCTCATCCCTAATTTATCAAGCCGGCATGCTTCATGGCCGCATCGATCTTTTCGGCCGTCGACGGCTCGACCGTCACCAGCGGCGAGCGCAGCACATTCTCGACTTTGCCCAGCTTCGATAGCGCGTATTTGGCGCCGGAAACGCCAGGTTCGATGAAGATCGCCTTGTGCAGCGGCAAGAGACGATCCTGCAGTTCGAGCGCCTTCACACTGTCGCCTGACAGCGTTGCCTCCTGAAATTCGGCGCAGAGCCGCGGCGCGACATTCGAGGTCACCGAGATGCAGCCGACACCGCCATGCGCGTTGAAGCCGAGGGCCGAAGCATCCTCGCCGGAAAGCTGGATGAAATCCTTGCCGCAGGTCAAACGCTGCTCGGACACGCGCTCGACCTTGCCGGTCGCATCCTTGACGCCGACGATGTTCTTGAAGTCGTGCGCCAGCCGGCCCATCGTCTCCGGCGTCATGTCGATCACCGAGCGCGGCGGGATGTTGTAGATGATGATTGGCAGCTTGGTTGCCCTGGCGACGGCGGCGAAATGCTCGTAGAGGCCGCGCTGCGTCGGCTTGTTGTAGTAGGGCGTGACGACCAGGGCGGCATCGGCGCCGGCCTTTTCGGCATATTGGGCGAGCCCAACGGCTTCCTCGGTGTTGTTGGAGCCAGCGCCGGCAACCACCGGCGCGCGGCCCTTGGCCGCCTCGATGCAGACCTTCACGACATGGCGATGCTCGTCATGCGACAGCGTCGGCGACTCGCCGGTAGTCCCAACGGGAACCAGGCCCCTGGTGCCCTCATCGAGCTGCCAGGCAACGAACGCGCGAAAGGCTTTCTCGTCGAAACGCCCGCTCTTTTCGAACGGTGTCACGAGCGCGGTAAGCGAGCCTCTCAGCATGTCGTCCAACTCCTTGGGACTGTTGTCTATGCATGTCGTTGTCCCAAAACCGGTATTCCACTTTCGGGCGACATGCGTCGGTGCTTTGTCGTGCGCGCCTTCTAACCGAAAGCGAAGCCGCGCACCATAGTCTCGACATGGTTGCGCGGCAAGCATTGCCGTGGTGCCAGCAAGCGCAATTCGAACGGCCTTGATAACCTTTTGTTTACGGGCTCTTCACGACCTAAGTTTAGGCTTCGAGACATCTCGGCCTGCTGTTACAATGCCAGGATTAGGAAAGACGTAAGACCATGCCGGCCAATCGGCCTCACCTCTTCGCGCTGCTTGGCGCCATCGCCGTGCTGGTGCCCGGCGTGGCGATCAGCGGCAGCGTCGATGTGCGGGTCACTTCGGCGATCCCCATGCCAAGCCCGCAAGGCAAGACGCAACAGGATTCCTCCCCCAGCGTCGCCATGTTGAAGAACGGGCTGGACGCACTGGCGGCAGGCGATATTTCCGGCGCTCGCGGTGTGCGCGACGCGCTTCCCACGCAATCGCTCGACCAGCACATCCTGGCCTGGGCGATCGCGCTTTACGGCGGTGACAAGGTTCCGAGCGGCGATATCGCCGCGGCCGCGAAAATGCTGCCCAACTGGCCAGGTACCGTCGCCTTGCGCAAGAATAGCGAGCGCGCGCTCTACCGCGAGAACCCCGCTCCCAACATCGTCATTGCGGCGTTCGATGGCAGCCAGCCGCAGACATTCGAAGGCGTGATGGTTCTCGCCCGCGCCTATGTGGCAACGGGCAACGCCAAGGCTGCGCGCTCGGTGCTGTCGCCGTTCTGGCGCACCGCGATCCTGGAGGCCAAGGACGAGACGGCGCTGATCAAGGAATTCGGCGGTCTGATCCCTGCCGCCGATCATCGTTTTCGCATGGAGCGCATGTTCTATGCCGACCGGGTGAATTCCGCCCTGGGTATCGCCGGCCCCGCTGGCGCCCGGCAGCTTGCCGACGCCTGGGCGGCGGCCGACAGAGGCGACAAGAATGCGCTGAAACTGCTGAACGCAGTGCCGGCGGCGCAGCGTTCGGCCGGCTATTTCTTCGCGCAGGCTGAATATTTGCGCAAGCAGGAGGATTTTGCCGGCGCAGCCGCCGTTGTGATGAAGGCGCCGACGGACCGCGAGGCTCTTGTTGACCCGGACGCCTGGTGGGTCGAGCGCCGGGTGCTGTCGCGCGAATTGGTCGACCAAGGCGACATGAAGACGGCTTACCGGATCGTCACCACGCATGCCGCCGAAAGTGCCGCCAATGCCGCGGAAGCCGAATTCCATGCCGGCTGGTACGCGCTACGCGGCCTGAACGATCCCAAGCTTGCCGCAACGCATTTCGCGCGCATCGCCGATCTTGCGCAAGGGCCGATGACACTGTCGCGCGCCTATTACTGGCTCGGCCGCGCGGCGGAAGTGGGCGGGCCCGGCAATGCCAAGGATTATTTCGGGCGTGCGGCTGCGTATGGCACCACTTTTTACGGCCAGCTGGCCGCTGAACGGGTCGGCCGGCAGGCGCTCGACATAGTCTATCCCCAACCAAGCGCTGCCGACCGGCAGAACTTTGCCGGCCGCGAGGCCGTCAGCGCCATCAAACGGCTGCAGGAGGCGGGCTATGACCGCTATGCCGAAACGCTCTATCGCGACCTCGCCGGGCAGCTGACGAGCCCCGGCGAACTGGCGCTGCTCGCCGTCCTCGCGGAGAAGCAGGGCAACCATTTCATGGCCCTGAAGGTCGGCAAGATCGCCGGCGCGCGCGGCATCGATGTTGGCGCCCTGTCGCATCCCCTCGGCGTCATCCCTGATTCGGCCAACATTTCCGGCTCCGGCAAGGCGCTGGCCTATGCGATCGCCCGGCAAGAGAGCGAATTCAACGTCGGCGCCGTATCGAGTGCCGGCGCGCGCGGGCTGCTGCAGCTGATGCCGGGAACCGCCAAACAATTGGCGAAGAAGGCCGGATTGCAGTTCTCGCAGGCACGGCTGACCACCGATGCCGGCTACAATGCGACGCTTGGCTCGGCCTTTCTGGGCGAGCAGCTCGATCGTTTCAACGGTTCCTATGTGCTGACTTTCGCCGGCTACAATGCCGGCCCCAACAGGGCCAGCCAATGGATGGCGAAGTACGGTGATCCGCGCGGCAGGGACATCGATGCGGTAGTGGACTGGATCGAGCGAATTCCCTACACGGAAACAAGAAGTTACGTGCAGCGCGTGATGGAGAACTACGAAGTCTACAAGATGCGTATTTCCGGCAAATACGATATCGTCGGCGACCTCGTGAACGGACGAAGCTGACCGACACCAAGAATAAGAGTTTTGCTGACGATCTTCCCTGATGACCGGTAGCCAGGTCTCCCGTTTGACCGCATCCACCCTCCCCTGTAGCAATCGGAACTAATGTTGCTGCAGGAAAGTGCGTGCCCAGATGCCGAATCTCAAAGGCTTCTCCGACTTCTTCTACGCCGCGTCTGATGGGCTGAGACTTCATGCCCGCGTCTATGGCGAAGCGAATTCCGGACACTGGCCGGTCATCTGCCTGCCTGGCCTGACCCGCAACGCCCGGGATTTTCACGAGCTGGCGCTGCGCCTTTCGGCGGGATCCAATCCGCGCAGGGTGGTCGCCTTCGACTATCGCGGACGCGGGCAGTCAGCCTACGATCCCGACGTCAGTCACTATCATGTCGGCGTCGAGACCGGCGACATTCTTGGCGGGCTGGCGGCACTCGGCATCGAGGCGGCGGCCTTTATCGGCACTTCGCGCGGCGGGCTGATCATTCATGTGCTCGGCGCAGCGCGGCCGGGCGTGCTGAAAGCCATTGTTCTCAACGACATCGGGCCGGTGATCGAGCCCGCCGGTCTCGCCCACATCCAGTCCTACCTAGAACGCGCGCCGAAGCCGAAAACTTTCACGGAGGCCATGGAGGCCCAGCGCAGCGTTCACGGCAAGGATTTCCCCATTCTCACCGACGCCGACTGGACGCGGATGGTGAGGGCGCTCTACCGGGCGACGGATCAAGGCCTGTTGCCGGATTTCGACCCGAAGCTCGTCGACACGGTTGCCGGTCTCGACCTGTCGCAGCCGCTGCCGGCCCTGTGGCCGCAATTCGACGCGTTGGCGGCCATTCCCTTGCTCGCCATACGCGGTGCCAATTCGAGATTGCTCTCCGCGGATGCGCTGCAACAGATGCAAGAGCGCCATCCGGCGATGGAAACGATTACGGTCGAGGGCCAGGGGCACGCCCCTTTCCTTGAAACCGGCAGCCTGCCCGACACTATAGCTGCGTTTCTCGGTCGCGCGGAAAGACGGGGGGCCTGATGCAAAAAGCCCGGGATCAATCCTGGTCCCAGACTTTCTGTCCATTCGGCCGGTTTTACCGGGATTTCGAACTTCTTTGTGCCGCCTTGGGTGTAGATTTCTCTTCCCCCGGCTCGTTCTTCTTGTTCTGCTTAGAGCGTCGGGCGAATAGGGTGAATCGTTGGGATTCCCTTTTCGACTGAAGTCTGATTCCTATGGATGCGGAG